>DASUKV010000428.1:0-3860 GCA_036278555.1 Terriglobia bacterium | reverse complement strand
GCATAGGCCATGCCCAGAAAAAGATTCGCCGACACGAGATCAGGTTTCCGCTTGAGGGCTTCCTGAAACGACTCAATCGCTTTTGCGTACTGCCTTTGGTAATAGTAGGCGAGCCCCAGATTGCTATAAAGCTCCGGAACCTCCGGCATGAGCTTCAACGCAGCCTGATAGCCCGCCGCGGCCCCGGCGAAGTCACCCCTTTTCTGTGCCTGCTTGGCGGCTTGAAGATCCTTCTCGGCGGCTGCCTCCCGAGTTGATTGAGCAATCGAAGACACGGGCGGGAGACAGAGAACAAGAAAGCTTACCCAAAGAAGCCCCGAAACTAACCTCGCTGTTCTGAACAGAGTCTCCATGTAATGCACGCTTCACCGGCTGCCATGTCCTGCGCCGGCAGCGGACCGGGTGCGATGCCACGAAGCATATTACCACCCTTGGTCGGGGTCACCAATTGAGTCTCAAGCCGAATTGGATGGTTCGCGGCTGGTTCGTCTGGGCGCCGACCATCCCAAAGCCTGGCTGCCCAAAAACCGGTTCGCTCGCGTAGGCGCCGTTGTTACTGCCAAACACCACGCGGTTAAAAGCGTTGTAGAAGTCGGCGCGAAAGTTCAAATTCAATCGTTCCTTGATAGGCCATTGTTTCATCAATGAGAATTCTTCGTTCAGAAATGGGAAATCCCTGACGGTTGCCTCCGTCGGCGCCAGAGTCCCAAAGCAGAAGGTGCATGGCATCGAAAATGCCGCGGGATTGAGTTGGGAATCAACGGCGGGATCGAAGTGGCCGGACTTGTACGCCGCTGATGCCATCGGAACGCCGGGCACCTGATTCACATTTCCCCACCCCTGGTCTTCCAGGCCTGCCGTGTGGCCCGGAACTTGGATGTTCATCGGCAGACCGCTCTCGTACCGATGAATTCCGGAGATTGACCATCCGCCGAGGACCTGGTTGACAACTCCGCCCTGATTCAAGAACTTTCGCCCCTTGCCCACCGGCAGGTCATACACGTAAGCGATGGAAACGTTATTGGGAATATCCTCGAATGAGTAGGTATATTGAGCCCCTGCGTTCCAGGGTGTCGTAGAGCCGAATTCCGAGGAAAAGGTGGAAAAGATAGACCCGGCGTCCGTCAGCGTCTTCGACCATGCGTAGGAAACAAGTAGTGTTAGCCCGTTCGAGAAACGCTTATCAAGTTTCACCTGTAAGGCGTTGTAGTCCGAAACACCAACGCCTTCGTAATAGCGATGCCAGCCTAAGTACTGTGGCATAGTGCGCAGCGACTGGCCCAGCGTGGCGCTCGAGCCATAGAGCGATTCGAAACCCGAAAACGGCGAGTGGTCTCCCGTCGCGGGGTCGATGGGCATTGACTGCACCGCCGGCAGGGCTTGAACAGTGGGATTGGCAATCGGGGCAAAGAGCGCAGGGGTTGGCGTCCCATTCACCTCCGCGTTGATATCTCCCAGCGCCAAGTATTGGGGAGGCATCTTATCCCATGGCATCACGCGGCTAGACAAGTGCGTGCCCTTGTTCCCGACGTAGGCCACGCTCAGCATCATCTGCCCCGGCAATTGGCGCTCGATATTAAACGTGTAGTTCTGCATGTACGGCGAAAGCCCGTCCGTGGGGTCAAGCTCAATGAGCGTGCCTGCAGAGTGAAGTGGAGTGCCGCCGCCGAGGAACGCTGTGGGGCTGAGGGTCGGCGTAAAGCCAGGTATCGTGTCAGTTCCCCAAACGAAGGCCGGCGTGATGCCATTATCAGGAGAAGTTTTCTCCACCGTTCCGTTGTAACCCTGAACAAACGCTCCCCGGTCGAGACGATTGGCGTTGCCTTGGGAATAGAAAATCCCATAGCCAGCCCGGATCACGGTTTTGTCGTTCAGGGCGTAGGCGAGGCCTATGCGCGGGCTGAAATTCCGATAATACGTGTTCACACCCGAGGGATCTGACGGGGTGGCAACCTGCAGCGCGCCGAGCAGTTCCTGGCCGCCGGCAACGGCGCCGGGGTTCGGCAGGTTCGGGCTGATCCAGGACTTTTGGTTGTATCTGTGCACGTTGGGGGTAAACAGATCCCACCGGAGGCCCAGATTCAGCGTGAGCTTGCGGGTCAGCTTGTAATCATCCTGTGCGAAGGCGCCGTAATAGGAATCCCGCGCATAACTCGGCACATTGAAATGGTAAGCCTGAACATCATCGACCCGCCCTAACAGGAAGCTGGCGAAGGCGATGCCGCTGGACGAATTACCTGGCTGAGCTGTCTCTTGGGGCATAAAAGAAAAGTAGCCGGCGCTCCGGCCTGAGCTGTCGTCATTGCTCGCGCCCTTCATGTATTCGAAGCCGAACTTCGCCGTGTGCTTCCCTTTGATCCAGGTCAGCGTGTCATCAACCTCCGTATAGTGCGAATTATCAAGCTGCAGCCCGCCGCCGCCGTTATACGAGAGACCATTGATCACGATTTGGGGAAACTCCGAGCCGACATTGGGCGCGAATCCGCTGAGGCCGAGGTAGCTTTGCCAATCCGACCGGCCGCCATAGCTGCTGACCGGATTCTGGCCGCTTCCCCAGAAGTTGTACGCCAACGTGGCCTGGTTGATCAAAGTGGGCCGGAGAATCAGGTTGTAGTTAATGCGGGCATTCCGCGTCTTGTTGTAACTGGGCTGGCCGCCTCCTCCCAAGGGAACGGGTATTAACGGATTGTTGGGCGTGCTGTTGTTTCCGTAGTCGTACAATACGTCAAGCCGGTTTCTCTCGTTGATCACATAGTCGCCTTTGAGTCCCCATTCATTGATCTGCTCCGGGTTTATGACTGAAGAAGTGAAGTTATTAACGACGGCAAAGGGACTGGTGTTGGTTGGCGCTGGAAATAACGGAAGGACTTTTGCCGACACCGGATCAAAGGCGCTTTGGTTCACGATGTTATTGCAAATCTCCGGCCCGCAGGTTGTATGCGTGGTGGGGTCGGAAAGCGGAGTCTCGACAAACTGCCCTTGCGCGTTCGTCGTGCCAAAATCCGTAAAGTCACCCTGCTTCATGGCCGCGGTGGGGACCGTGGCCAGGCCGGTTGCAACTCCTTCCGATAGCCGGAAGCCGTCATACCAGCCAAAGATAAAAGCCTTGTCTTTTTTGATCGGCCCGCCGGCGGTGGCGCCGAACTCATTCTGCTTGTAGGGCGTGACATTAGGCTGAAAAAAGTTCCGGGCGTTCAAAGCGTCGTTGCGGAGGAATTCGAAGGCGGTGCCGTGAATTTGGTTGGTTCCGGACTTCACCACGAAGCTGGCCGTACCGCCACCGGTTCTTCCGTATTCCGCCGGGGCCATGATGGACTCGAGCTTAAATTCTTGAATGGCGTCTGGTGGGATCTGGAGGGCTCGCAAGTCACCTTCGAATTCATTGGCGGTCGGGATATCCGCGCCGTCCAGCATTAACGTTGTGCTGCTTACCGCGCTGCCGCTGACGCTCGTGCTCATCGTGCGGGACTGCCCGGCAAAGTTGTTGTTTGAGGGGCCCCGTCCTGTAACTCCCGGCGCAAGCTGCATGAAGGTGGCAGGGGTCCGCTGGTCGCCAAAGCTGGTCAGCGGCAGTTGCTCCACCTCTCGGCTGGTGATTGTGGTTCCCAAATCCGAAGTGGAACGATTGAGCAAAGGAACCGCAGTAACCTGAACGGTTTGCGTCGTGGTGCCAAGGGTCATCCCGACATCCACGCGAATGGTCCCACCCACCGGAACCGTAATATTCGAATGGAGATACCTCCTGAAGCCCGTCTTTTCCGCGATCACGTTATACGTGCCCGCGGGCAGGAGCGGAACGGTATAAATGCCGCTCGCGTTCGTGACCGCGTTGTTCTTGACCCCGGTCGCGGTGTTAGCAA
>DASUKV010000427.1:0-8657 GCA_036278555.1 Terriglobia bacterium | reverse complement strand
ATCTGGAGCAAGACCTTCAAGACTGATTCGAAACCCGTCAACGCGGACTTCTGGCTCTGTCCTCAGGGAATTAACGCCACCCCGGTGATTGATCAAAGGGCAGGAATCATTTACGCAATTGAAACGGACGGGAGACTGGTTGGACTCGATCTGGGAACGGGCGCTGTGAAGTTTGGTCCCATTCAATTTGTTCCGCCGTTTTCCAAGAATTGGAGCCTGAATCTTTTTGGAGGGATCGTTTATACGGCCATTTCTCAGGGGTGCGGGGGCGCGCAGTCTGGCATTTATTCAATGGATATCCGCAACCCGATGCATCCTGTGATCCGGGACCTCTTGATCGCCAAGGGTGGCGGAGGAATCTGGGGACGGGGTGGGCCCGTTATCGGCTTGAACCATCGCATCTTCACGGCCAACGGCGACGGGGCCTTTGATCCTTCCGCAGGTGAATATTCCAGCAGCGTCACCGCGGCATCGCTGGGCGCGCTGAACCTTGTGGACTATTTTGCTCCGGATAATTATGCCTACCTCACACGTTATGATCTGGATTTTGGTTCTGGCAGCGCTGTCTGGTTTGCTTACAAGGATTATCACCTCATCTGCGTGGGCGCCAAGGAAGGCGTGCTCTATATGCTGGACGCGGATTCCCTAGGCAGTAAAGATCATCACACCCCGTTGTTCGCAACCCCGCGGCTAGGCAATGATGCCGTCTCCTTCGAGGGACAAGGCATTTGGGGCGCGCCCTCGATGTGGAAGGACTTGCCCAAGGATGAGACCTGGATCTACGTCCCCATACTGGGACCCGTCTCGAAAGACGCTCCGCAATTTCCCATGACGAATGGCGAGCATCCCCACGGCAGCATCATGGCGTTTAAGGTTGTTATGAGCGCAAGCACGCACAAGCCCATCCTTAAACCCGCGTGGATTTCGGGAGATTTTGATATTCCCGAGCCCGTCGTGATTGCGAATGGCGTTGTTTTCGCGCTTTCCACGGGCGAGAATTCCAACCAGGTTATTCCCAGCGCCGCGGTCATCGGCAAGGGTTATAAGGGCTTGCTCACTAACGCGGAACGAACCCAGAACACAACACACGCAATCCTCTACGCGCTGGACGCCCGGACGGGAAAGAAGCTCTATGACAGCGGCGCTCTCATGACCACATGGACGCATTTCAGCGGCTTGGCTGTGGCGGAGGGGCGCGTCTACGCCGTGGACCATGATTCGAATATCTACTGCTTCGGACTCAAGGACGAAGCGAAGTGAGCGTTTCCCATCGCCGAAAGGAGCCATGAGGAGCAATGATGAAAGGCCTGTCGAGAAGAGATCTTATGAAGCTTGGTTTGGGCGGTCTGGGCGCCTTCACGCTGGGCGGACGCCGAATGGCTGCGTTTCCGCTGCCAGAACCTTCCGGGAAAGCGCCTTCTTCGCGGTTTGGCGGTTTGCAAATCGGCTGTATGACGTGGAGTTTTCGCGACCGTCCGCTTCCTGACGCTCTCGATACGATCATCAAGATTGGCTTTTCCAGCGTGGAGCTTTGGAGCGGCCACCTTGATCCGCTGAAGTCCAGCGATCAGGAGGTAAAATCCTGGAAGAAGAGATTCAACGATGCAGGGGTGAAGGTCACCTCTTACTTTGTAGATTTTCAAAAGGATGCAAGCGACGAGCAATTTGGCCGCAACTTCCAGGCCGCCCGGCTCTTGGGCGCGAATGTCCTGAGCTCCAACGTCGCGAAGTCCCTGGTACCGCGGGTCGACAAGGCGTGCCAAAAGTTCAAGATGTATGTGGGTCTCCACAATGAAGTGTACGGGCGGCCGGAGCACAACCCCCAGCCTGATCAAGTCCAATTTCCTTCCGACTATATCGAGGTTTTCCGGAAGTCCTCGCACTGGATCGGCGCGACGCTGGATGTGGGGCATTTGTATGCCGCGGGTTTCGATCCGGTTAAGTTCATTCGCGAACACCACCAGCGGATTGTGAGCGTTCATTTGAAAGACGAGAACCGGGTTCTTCCGCATTACACCGATTTCCTATTTGGCAAAGGGCCCACGCCCCTGGTCCCCATTCTGCATACACTACAGCAAGTGCATTTTAAGCGTGCGGCCAATATCGAGTGGGGAGTGGAGAAGGTGGACCCCGTCCAGGGCGTCGCGGATGCGCTGGCGTATGTGAAGCGGGCGCTCACCACCTGATGCTCAGTATCTGACCGCCACCCGGCCTGTTAATTTGAACAAGCTTGGGCGTGGACAGGTCCTTCCTGGCCTGCTTCGGTTGGCGTTTCGGGCAGCAATGCGCCCTTTTCAAGGTGGCGTACGGTAGAGGAAAAACTGGCGGCGTGAGGGTCATGCGTCACCATCACGATGGTCTTTGCGTATTCCTTGTTTAACCTGGAGAGCAGAGTCAGGATTTCCTGACCCGAGGCGCTATCGAGATTGCCCGTAGGCTCATCGGCCAGGATCAGGTCCGGATCGGTGACGATGGCGCGGGCCACCGCCACGCGCTGCTCCTGGCCGCCTGAAAGCTGGCTGGGCAAATGATTCAGACGGTCACCGAGCCCCACCAGTTTCAACGCAACCGCAGCGTGCTCCATCCGCTCCTTTTTCTTCAAGTCCGTTAACCTCAGCGGCAGCTCGACGTTTTCGAGAGCGCTGAGCACCGGAATCAGGTTGAACGATTGAAAGATGAATCCAATATGGGCGCTGCGCCAATGAGCGATCTCGCGGCCGGTGAGCTCGCGCAAGTTTTGGCCCAGCACAAAAATTTCTCCGCTGGTTGGCCGGTCCATCGCCGCGATCAGGTGAAGCAAGGTTGATTTCCCCGATCCGGAAGGTCCCATCAAGGCCAGGAACTCTCCCCGCGAAACTCTCAAGTTGGCATCTTTGAGAGCTGTCACCCGGAATTCGGCCCTCGAATATTCTTTACTCAGTTGCCGGGTTTCGACGATCGTTTCGCTCATGGCTTGTGTTCCTTCCACCCCCGTATCTTGTCTTGGTCACTTGTCTCTCGCCTCTCAGCGGAGATGGGGCGCAGCAAGCAGCGCCCCTACATCTCAAATGTCGCGCAGCGCCGTCAGTATTTCCTTTCGCGCCGCCATCCTCGCCGGAAGAATTCCGCCCACGGCGCCCACCAGCAGCGCAAAGGCGAGCCCGGGCAGGATCGCTTCGAGTCCGACATGGAATCGGAACGTGAACTCGCTGAAGGTGGTGAAGCTGCCGATGCCGGTGGTCACTCCATTCAAGGGAAGCGCCAACAGGCAGCCCGCGAGACCGCCGCATAACGCCAGCAGCAAAGATTCGGCCAGAAAGCTTGCCAGAATGCTGCCGCGCGAAAACCCGAGCGCCCGCAGCGTGCCGATTTCTTTGGAGCGCCGCGCGATGGCGGCATACATGGTATTCATGGCGGCGAAGGCGCTGCCCACGGCCATAATCACCGCGACGAGGATGCCGAGAAATTCAACCGGAGACCCGGCCGAGGTGAGGCTTGCGTAATAATCCGGCTCGCGGACCGCGCGGACGTTCAGTTGACGGTCCTCGTTGAGGGAACGGATCAGCGCGGGAATGGCCGCCGTGCTGGCGGCGCGAATCAGCACGGAGTTGAGCTGGTTTTCGCGGTGATAATCCTGGCTGATTTCGTTCAGATCGCCCCAAATCTCGCTGTTGAAAGCAGGCTCGCTCGACTTCATCACCCCAACGACATCCCAAAAGCCGCCGCCGAAAGTCAGCCGCTTGCCGAGCCGTGCGCCCGGATAGCGCTTTGCCACGGACGCTCCCACCACAACTTCGCGGCGGCCGGGGTGAAACCAGCGGCCTTGGAGGATTTGCACGCTTCGCATGCTGACGCCCGCCGGCTCGAGGCCGCGGACCGTCACGTTCATCCCGTCGGGATGGTCGATGCTCGGAAGGTTAACCACCGTCACCATTTCGAGCGAAACCAAGGGGTCGCCCGCGGCGTTTCGCGCGATGCCTGGCTTCCACTCGATGTCCTGGTAAGCGGCCCGGGAGATGGAGCTCGCCAACTCCGATTGCGAACCGATTCGCAAAACGAGAATTTGGAGAGGATTTCCGGAAGCGTGAAACAGGGACTTCAGGCCGCTGGCCAGCGAGAGGTCCGCCACAAGCACCGCCACGGCCAGCGCGATTCCGAGCACCGTCAGGATGGTTGTCCTGCGGCGCACGGTGAGATTGCGCAGGTTGTAGGAGAGTGGTATCGCCATAGTGGAATTCCCAAATCAGGGTTGTCCGAATTCAATGACCCCTCACCCGGCCCGCGACGGGAAGCACTGCTTACCCGCTCGCCACCCTCTCCCCTGGGAGAGGGCCAGAATCAACGACGGGATAACGGCCCTCTCCTTGGGGGAGAGGGTGCGCGAGGTACGTGCGCGGGTGAGGGGTCTTGTCAGCACCCATTCATGGCCCAGAGGAAGCCTTACAATGTGCATGCTTGCCCGGAAAGCCAGAGGCTTCCCGCACAGCAAAGCCGCGAATTCGGCCACATAGGCGGCTACCCCGTGTAGCGCAAGGAATCGATAATAGACGACCGGGCGGCGCCCAGCGCCGGGCCGAGCGCGCTCACCACGCCGATGGCCGCCGCCATTCCCAGCGAAAGAGCGGCAATGGAGGGCGTGACGCTGAGCGTTCTCAGAAACATCGCCATAGACGGAGCCTGGCGAATGAGGCCGCACAACGCCCCGGCCAGCGCGCAGCCGATGACGCCGCCCGCCAAAGCAATCAGCACCGCCTCGCCCAGGATGACGCCCAGGATCACCGTGCGCGTGAACCCCAGCGTCTTCATGATTCCGACCTCGCGCGTTCGCTCGCGCACCGACATTGAAAGCGTATTGGCGGAAACCAGCAGGACGGTGAAAGCGACGGCGCCAAAGAGGGCGGCAAGGAAAAGCTTCAGATTGCCAAGGAATTTTACAAAGCTCAGCATGAACGCCTGTTCGTTTTCAGTTTTTGTCGGATAAGGAGCGTTCCGGAACATCGCATCAATGGTCTTTGCCACGCGCGGCACAGCATCCTTCGAGGCGGCTTCAATGTGATATTGCTGGATCATGTTGTGAAAGGCGTTCGATGCCGGAAGGCTGTCGTTCAGGTAGTTCCAGTTGAAATAGAGCATCTCGTTATGGTTCGGATCGGCGTAGATTCCCGCCAGCGTCAAATCCAGCGTGGTCCGGAAGTTGTGGTTCACGAGGGTGATGCGGTCTCCCACTTTCCACCCCAGCTTTGCGGCCAGCGTTTCCGACGCGACGCACGCCGTTTTCCCGCTCTCGAAAGTAGATTTTTCGCTTTCAGGGATCGTGTATTCCGGATGAACCGCGAAGAGTTGCGAAGGCTCAACGGCAAACTGCCCAAAGCGGTACTTGGGGTTGTCCGGGTCTTTGTAAACGCCGCCGAACCAGACGAGCCGGGTGACAGCGCGCACCCCTGGGATGCGCCGGATCGATTGCTCGTAGGAAACCGGCAGGTTCTCCGTCAGCGAAACCCGGTTGTGAGTGATCAGCCGCAAAGCTTCGCTGGGAGTTTCGCTTCCGCCCGTGAAGAGCGTCCGGTACATCGCCATCAGGACGCCCATCAGGCAAAGTGAAACCGCGATGCTCGCGACCGTGAGCAACGTCCTGCGCCGGTTGCGCAGCACGCTTTTGGTGACGAGAGGAAAATAGCGCAGCATGATCCATTCTGAAGCACGGGCCATGCCAACTAAGTTAGTTTTCGTAAGTGATTGTGAAGACAATGGATAGCTGGACTAAATCCATGAATTACCTTGACTGATCCTACGATGATTCGTGAATTTATGATAGATGGCCACCGTAGCGCCAGCATCCTGCTGGCATCGCCAAAAAAGCCGGCAAGATGCCGGCGCTAAGACTTTTGGGATGGCAAGTTGGCCTGAGTGATGGGAATCACGGACCGGTCAACGCGGCCGCGCTTGAACCGGAATTTGTCGATACCCAGGCGCTGAATTTTTGATTCGAGGGTTGTAGAAGGAATTCCAAGCAGGACGGCCGCCCCGCGCGGTCCTGAGATACGTCCGCCCGTGTTTCGCAACGCGGCCTCAATGGTTTCCCGTTCCTGCCCTTGCACGTGTTCGGCGAGGTTCATCGGGCCGATGGTGGCTGGTAGTGCGCCGCGATCCAGGCGAAGCGTCCCGCCCCGGGACGTGATCACCGCCCGTTCCACGAGGTTTTCAAGCTCTCTCACATTCCCGGGCCAAGGGTAGGACTCAAACATTCGCATTGTCCGGCGGTCGATCCGCTCGACGGGCCGTCCGTGGCGCTTGCCCTGTTCCGCCGCAAAACGGGACACCAGCAGCGGAATATCGCTGCGGCGGTCACGGAGCGCGGGCATGGAAATGGGAAAAACGTTGAGGCGGTAGAAGAGGTCTTCGCGGAAGCGCCCGGCGCGCACCGCCTCGGGCAAATGGTGGTTGGTGGCGGCGATCAAACGCACGTCCACCTCGACGGTCGCCGTCCCGCCCAGCCGTTCGAGCTCGCGTTCCTGCAATACGCGCAGCAGCAACACCTGCATCTCCGCTGAAAGGTCGCCGATCTCATCCAGAAAAAGCGTCCCGCCGTGCGCCTGCTCAAAGCGTCCTTTGCGGCGTTCGTGCGCGCCGGTGAAAGCGCCGCGCTCGTGCCCGAACAGCTCCGAGGCCAGGAGAGTTTCCGGTATGGCGGCGCAGTTCACTTTGATCAGCGGCCCTTGCGCGCGCCGGGAACGGCGGTGGATCGCTCGCGCGATGAGTTCCTTCCCCGTCCCCGTTTCGCCTGTGATCAGCACGGTGGCGTCCGTGGCCGCAACCTGTTCCACCGCTTCCAAAACCCGGCGCAATGCCTCCGAGTTGCCCACGATCTCTTCCGCCCACGGCATCTGCCCAAGCTGTTCTTTTAACGCGATATTTTCCGCCGCCAACTGGTCCCGCAGCCTGCGGATTTCTTCATACGCGACGGCGTTCGAGACAGCCACGGCCAGCGGGCGCGAGACTTCCTGGAGCGCCGCCACCTGCTGAGCGGTGAAGGCGGCCGCCGACCTTCGGACGAAGGAGGCCACGCCGATCCGCTCGCCACGAACCAGAAGAGGCACGGCGACATAGGCGCGAATCCCGACTGCCGCCAGCTTGAACTCGTGGGGATACCAGGCAGGCTTGGCAAGCAAATCGGGGCAGACGTAAGGCTCACCGGAACTGTGCAACCGGGTGAGATCGTCATAGGGAGCCTGGGGGCGCGAGGGAAGCGCGTTCGGCGGGTCAGGATTTCCGCTTCGCGTGGGAGAGCAATTCTCGCCAGAAGGGGAATCATGAAGCACAAAATGAAGCAAAAAGGGGACCGCTGGCATTCCCATGGCGACGATGCCAACGCCGTCGAAAGGAACGATGGGAACCACGGCGTCAGCGGCAGCGGCCAGCACTCCGCGCAACTCGCGCTCAGTGCTGATCGCTTCCCAAACGCGCAGAGCTAGCGGCTCATCTGTCGATGGGGCGGTCGAAGGAAAGGAGTGGAATGTCTCCGGTCTCACTGCGTAGTCATTTTACCATTTACCATGCTTTCGTCGCTTCGTAAATTAGCGAACCGCGGTGAAAGCATCTTCTCCAAATCGCGTCGTATCACGTATAAATATCTGTAAACACAAAACTTGCTAATTCAACAGGGGTTCCCCCGCTCTGCCGGGGTGGCAGTAGAAGTTTGACGATTCCGGAAGTGTGCACCGCATGATGCGTCGTGCGCCGATGATTTGGGCCAATACCCCCCTCACCCGGCTCGCGAAGTTTATCTGAGCCCCTTCGCTGCGCTCAGGGCCGTTCGCAGCGGAAGGGCGAACGGGCTCGCCACCGTCTGCCCCCTGGGAGAGGGCTGAGATCAACGTATGGATTGCAGCCCTCTCCCAGGGGGAGAGGGTACCCGACGAAGGAGGGCGGGTGAGGGGTTTCATGCGAGATCACGGACGTTGCATTACGGTGACGCCAAGCCCCTTTTGAGGGAGCCAGCAATCATAAAGCGTCCGGCTCTGCCGAAGGATACTTACTCGTCAAGGCTACCAATAAAACTTCAGTCCAAACTGTATCTGCCTCGGGTCGTTGGGAGTATCGCGCGTGGCAGTGATTTTGCCGAAATTACTGCTTTTGAAGTCTAGCGCGCCCGGAGCGCTGACCACTGCCGTCCCGCCCGTCGGTCCCAGGGGAGTAGAGAAATTCGGCGTGTTGGTCAAATTGAAAAATTCGGCCCGAAACTCCAGGCGGGTTCTCTCCGTGACCTCAAACTCCTTGAACAATGAGAAATCCAGCCGGTGAAATCCGGGACCGGCGACTTGGCCCCGCGTTCCTCCCAAGGGGCCCAGATCAGTCTGTCCATTGGCAGCAACAACCGGCGGATTCGTAAAGGCGGCAGGATTCATCCACTGGTTAACATCGTGCTGCCCCCCGATCACATTTTGGCCTGGCACCATCAGCGCCACGCAGCTCATCCCGGAGCTGGTGGCAATGTCACAGGGGATCGTGAAGGGCTGGCCATCCTGGAGCGTCAGGATCCAGTAAGTACGCCATCCGCCAAAAACCTGGTTCACCCAGCCGCCGCTGTGCAGAAAGCGCCGTCCATTGCCGAAAGGCAGTTCGTATCCGCCACTCAGGTGAAACACCTGGCGAACATCTGCATCGCAAGGCCCGTAGTC
>DASUKV010000426.1:0-2880 GCA_036278555.1 Terriglobia bacterium | reverse complement strand
CGCCGCGCCTGTCCGCCGCCCAGCGACGAGACGCTGAGCACGTAGTCCTGGATACCGGAGAAATCACCCACGACGAACAGCTCTTCACTCATGACTGTGCGCCCTCCAGGGCGCGGAAAAGGCCCAAGCCAAAGTGGCAGGAATCGCCAATGAGAATAGGACCGGCGATAGGCTCCGCAAAAGTGACCATCAAATCGTATCCTGTTCGTACGAACGGCGTGGAAGCGTTCGCCGCCATGCGGCGTAGAAGCGTTTTGTGAAGACGCACCGGACGGGCAACGCGCGCTGCGATGGCCTGGGCGCAGGGGAAGCCGCGGTCCGATAACAGCCGCTGAGCCAATCGCTCCGGAGTTTCACCCTCTCGCACCCTGCCGGAACGAAACCGATGCCTGGCGACAGGAGGAACGAAGGGCAGAACGCTTTCCCACTGCGACGCCGGGCCGACCAGCCCCCGAGGGAGGGGCATCGCCGGCGGCAGAGGAACGAGGTAAAGCTGGCCACCTTCCGACGGGACCGGCTTTCGGCTTGCCTCGATGAGAGCAAAAAGCTCGTCCTCGGAAAAAGGGACCTCCCGGCGCCATACAACAAGCCGTGCCGGATAGCCATGCTCATCGGGCCAGAGCAGAAAGTGAGCGTGGGGGTGCCCGGTTAGCGGTCTGCCGGCAGCGTCCTTGCCCGAAACCAGCGAAATCTCCGACCGGTGCTCAGGGCTAAGCTGGCTAAATTGCGCTTCCGGTTGGCCGGTCAGGCGGCGAGAGAGATCTCTGACCGCCCTACCCCGCACACGTTCAGCCACCCCGATCCACTGGTCCTTCGGCGGAAGGGCCAGTCCGCCGACCGCGAACTGAATGGCGTTCGTCATTGTCTTGATTGCAGCCTCAGCGCGTGACGAAAACGGGATATTCGCCGATCTCCCCTTCCAGTTGGCGCCCCAGCAGCCGCGCCTGAATCTCGAGCAGCCGGCGATAGCTGACCCGGTATTCGAAGACCGGATGCGTCACCAACGTGTCCATCTTCAGCTCGTAGGCGCGGAAGAAGCCTTTTCTACCCGACGGCGTGAGGGCCACTGCGGGCCCAGCCTGGATAAAATCCTGCGGCGTGACCATGCGCGTATTGATCGCCGTGAGCACAGCGGAATCAACCACGAGCGGTCGAAATGGCTCCATCAGGTCGAGCGCCAGCGCAGGCCTACCGAAGCGCGGCTGGTGATAGAACCCCATGTAGGGGTCGAACCCGACGGCGTAACACGCAATGGTGAAATCCTTTGCGAGTAAGCTGTAGCCGAGTGAAAGCATCGCGTTCACGGCATCGCGGGGCGGGCGGCGATTGCGGCCGGCAAATTCAAAACTGAATTGCTGCGCAGCCTTGCCATTCCCGTCTTGCTCCGGCTTAATCATGCCGGTGAAATCGCCAAAATAGATTCGCGCGCCATTCCCCTCGATGCCGAGCAATTGCTCGATGCTGGCAGCGCGCTCCGCCTGCTCATAGAGTTGCTTAAGAGCCGCCAGCGACCGGGCGTCCGGCTCCAGATGATTCCTTTGGAGCATGGTGCGCTGATTGCGAATCTTACCCGCCACAAGGCGCCGCGCCAGGGCAAGCTGGAACCATTCTTCCTCCGCCAGCCGGAATTGGGCTCTGCGCAAAAAAATGTTTTTGGAATTGAGGCCGGTAGTGATGCCATAGAACCACCCGCCTTGTGAAAAGTAGCAGATGGGTTTTGCCGCCTCGCAGAGCGACTGGATCGCCTGAGTCGATACCTGAATATTGCCCATCAGGTTCACCTGGCAAATTTCGCCGATCCGTACCTCTTGCTTCAACTCATCCTTCTCGCGGATTTGCAGAACATCTCCGGATTTGCCCACGCGAAGTCCCTGCGCATTCAAGTAGAGGGGGCGGAGGTCGTCGCGCGGCACGATCAACTGCCGCACCTCGGCGGGATCGCGCGAGTTACTCGCGGCCTCACAGGCCGCGCCAAATAGGGTCAGTTGAACGCCAGCCGCGCCGCGCGATGGCGCAAAATCAGAAGGCGCGCCGCCGCGCAAGGTATTCGTTTCATCGGGAAGGCAGATGCCCACGAGCGAGCATCCCGGGCATTTTGGCGAGTCCGCAAGCGGCGGAGGTATCTGCCCTGCGCGCGCGAGCTGCCATGCCTGCGCAATCACTTCCGCGGTTTCGCGCATGAGACGCTCATCGAAGGCTACGCGCACCCGCTGCCGGGTTCGAATGTAGTAAGCGACGCCTTCCTCGCAGCGGTATCCATTTTCACGCAGCACCAGCCCTTGCACTGCCAACTGGACGCGATCCGAGGGCCACAGGTCCAAGCCCGTCTCTGTCTGCTTTGGATGTCCGTGCTTGTAGTCAACTGGCGTTACGAGACCATCCTCCGCCTCCACTAAGTCAATCTTGGCGATGACGCGATGCTCCTCACTCGAAAGCGTCACCGAGCGGGACTCGATCCGTTCCTCACCCACGTCCTCCGGCTTGGGCAGCTCCGAGGCCTTTGCGTCCACTCGCTTGTGCTGGAATTTTCCCTCCACCGTGTCCACGCTGTCGCGAAAAACTCCGTCCACCCACTCGTAAAAGAAAAGGCGCGGGCAGTAGACGAACTCGTTTACCATGCGCGCGGGAAGATAGTCCGGCAGGTCTCGTTTGAGCAGTTCGATCGATGCGGGCAGCGCGCCCATTTTCCCCTCCCTGATTCGGCCTTAGTGCGGGGCCACTCAGATCACGATGCACGGAGCGTCGATGGCCGTGTACGGCTTGCCGAGCGCGGTAATCACCCGGTCGCCGCGGCCCTCGGCCGGCCCGAGATTCACGAAGAGCACCTGGTCCTCGTCGTGATGGATGATCCCGGAAAGCTCGTTGCGGCAGCGCGCCAGG
>DASUKV010000425.1:0-3377 GCA_036278555.1 Terriglobia bacterium | reverse complement strand
CTGGAGACCTCAATCGTACCCGGCAAAGCTTCCTGGGGAATGAAAGCCGCGAACGTTTGCTTCCCGCCCGCGGTCATGCTGTACCGCCACGCCAGCAGTTCATATTGGTCAATGACGTTATCGTCGAGAATCACCACATCTCGGGCGAGGTTGAATTCCCGGTCATCCTGCTGCCCATGAATTGTGTGATAGCGCACCGTCGCCGGGCTTTCCCGGAAATTGATCTGAATTTGCGAGGACTTCGCCCCCTGCTGATTCCATGTATAAGCGACGGGCTGAAGTTGCGAGTTGAGGATGAGATCGGGGTAGGTCTTGAATTCAAGGCCCTTGCCGTCTTGCGAAACCTTGAACTGGATTTCCGCGCAAGCCTTGATCCCGCCGCCGCTCGGACGAATCTGAAATTTCTCCGTGCCAATCTGCCGCCCAGCCAATAGCAGAATAAAAGTGCCGGCGTCTTCGAATTTCGGGGATGAAGACCGCAAACCCGCGGCAAAAAACGGCGGGGTTCCGCAGATTGAAAAAAGCAGGGAAGCCGCCAGCCACGCGTACTTGGGCAGTTTGGAATCCGGGAAGATCAAAAGAGTTTCAGGTCCAGGATGCGCCGCACAATCTCTTCCGGTGCGCGCCCTTCGGTCGCGACGCGAAACTCGGCTTGGCGGTAATAGGGTGCGCGCTGGGCGAAAAGCTGCGCGAAGCTTTCTGGATCGCGGAAAAGCGGGCGATTTTGGATTCCCTCGCACCGCCTCCGCAATTCCTCGATGCTACTGTCGAGCCAGATGGTGGCTCCGCCGGTCGCGCGGATGAATTCCAGGTTCGGCTCCTGAACCCACGTCCCGCCGCCCAGGGCGATCACAGCGGGTTCGGCTTTCGAGGCTTCGGTGAGCGCCGCGCGCTCGATCTGGCGGAAAAAGGGTTCTCCGTCGCGCTCGAAAATTTCCCGGATGGGCATACTCTGGCCGGCTTCGATGGTGGCGTCCAGGTCGATGAAGGGCCAGCCGATTTCATTTGCCAGAAGCTCACCCACGGTGGTCTTGCCGCTCCCCATAAATCCGAGAAGATAAATCAGCCTTTTGCGCCGGTTGTTCATTCCGTGAAACAGTACAGGGTCGCGCGGAGCTCTCCCAGTTCCCGCAAGCTGATTATAGGAATCCCGCCCGGAGTTCGCAAGCCGCCGCGACCATTCGGCCGCGTTTCCCGCTCCTAAACTTGGCCTTCGAAAAGCCGATATAAAAATGAAGAGGCATCGCGAGCCGATTGCGGCGTGGGATATTTGTGCGCGCCGGGATCAGGCTCGAACGAGCTATGCAAAAGATTCGCATCCTGATCGTTGATGATTCGGTCGTCATCCGCAAACTGCTGACGGATGCGCTCGCCGCCGATCCCCTGCTTGAAATCGCGGGTATTGCCGCGAATGGCCGCATTGCGCTCAGCAAAATACCGCAAGTGAATCCCGATCTCGTGACTCTGGATATCGAGATGCCGGAAATGAACGGCCTCGAAGCTCTTGCCGAGCTCCGCAAGACCTATCCTCGTCTGCCGGTCATCATGTTCAGCACCGTCACCGAGCGCGGGGCGGCGGCCACGCTGGACGCTTTGGCGCTGGGAGCCAATGACTATGTGACGAAGCCCGCGAACGTCGGCGGCCTCGACACGGCTTTAAAGCGCGTTCGCGAGGACCTGATCCCGAAAATCAAGACCCTTTGCTCCCCCGCGGCGGCGCTCAGCATGCTTTCGTCTCCCCGCCCGCCGCGGCCCTCCTTGGCGCCTTTGCCGAAGCCCGCCGAAGGCGCCCGAGCCGCGCGGATTGACGTGCTGGCCATCGGCGTCTCTACCGGCGGTCCCAACGCCCTCGCAGAGCTTCTGCCGCAACTGCCACGGGATTTCCCGGCGCCCATTGTCATCGTGCAACACATGCCTCCCATTTTTACCCGTTTTCTGGCGGACCGCCTCGCCGCGCGCTGCCAGATCGGCGTGGTGGAAGCCTCAATGGGGCTTGAGCTTAAGCCGGGTCAGGCGGCCGTGGCGCCGGGCGATTTCCACATGGCCGTCGAAAAACAAGGACGCGGTCTGCGCGTCGTCACCCAGCAGGGTCCGCCCGAAAACTCCTGCCGCCCGGCGGTGGACGTCCTGTTCCGGTCCGTGGCCGAGACGTTTGGGCCGCACTCCTTGGCCGTCATTATGACCGGCATGGGGCAGGACGGGCTGCGCGGCTGCGAGCGCATTCGGGAGGCGGGCGGGCAAATTCTGGCTCAGGACGAGGCGACGTCGGTGGTGTGGGGCATGCCCGGCTTTGTCGTCAACGCAGGCCTCGCGGACAAAGTTCTGCCGCTCGGAAAACTCGCTGCTGAAATTGTGCAGCGCGCGAGCCAGTTTCGCGCGGGCGCGGCGGTCGAAGCGTCCACACCGTATTCACGGGTGGGCTGACGCTTTACGCCGCCGCCCGCCTCGAAACCAGCGGCCCTAAGCGCCGCGGGCGGGGCGACCACACCGGGCCCGCCTGCTGCATTCTGAAGGCGCGAAACGGGTCATTTAGCAATGGCCATCAGCTTTGGCGAATTCGACTACATCCGGAACATCCTCCGGCAGCACTCCGCGCTGAGCTTGGATGATACGAAGCAGTACCTCGTCGAGTCGCGCCTGGACTCACTGGCGCGCCAGGAAGGCTTTCCATCCCTGCGGCATCTCATTGCGCAACTCCAGAAAGACCCGCGAACATCGCCCCTGCATTCGAAGGTTGTGGAGGCGATGACGACCAATGAAACCACGTTCTTCCGCGATGTGCGCCCGTTCCGGCTGCTTGAAAAACTCGTCTTCCCCGAGCTGATTGCGCGCCGCCAGAACGAGCGCGCCTTGAACATCTGGTGCGCTGCTTCCTCAAGCGGGCAGGAGCCTTACAGCGTGGCGATGCTGATTCGCGAGAATTTTCCGGCCCTGTCGGCCTGGAGTCTCCGCTTCATCGCCTCGGATATCTCCCAGGCGATCCTCGACCGCGCCCAGGCCGGGCGGTACACCCAGCTTGAGGTAAACCGCGGCCTGCCGGCGGCGATGCTGGTAAAATATTTCCGGCAATTGGGGACGGAATGGGAAATTCGGGAAGATATTCGCAAGATGATTGAGTTCCGCCGCGTCAACCTGATTGACCCCTGGCCCCCGCTGCCCGAGATGGATTTGATTCTCGTGCGTAACGTCCTGATCTATTTCGAGGTCGAGAAGAAGAAGGAGATTCTCGAAAGGGCGCGGCGCTTGCTCCGGCCTGACGGATTTTTATTGCTGGGCGGCGCCGAAACCACCATTAATCTGGACGATTCTTTTGAGCCGGTTCAGTTCGAGCAAACCTCTTGCTACCGGATTCGCCCTGCCGCCTCCCGCACTTCGGC
>DASUKV010000424.1:0-8805 GCA_036278555.1 Terriglobia bacterium | reverse complement strand
GGAGCGGCAGTTCGCAAGCCGTGAATAACTCAGGCAGTTCCATCTCCTGCGCTTCAGTACCTGTCATCCTGACAATTGCCGGTTTTGATCCTTCAAGCGGCGCGGGCATCGCAGCCGACCTCAAAACTTTTGCCGCGCACAACTGTTACGGAGTGGCCGCCATCACAGCCCTGACCGTGCAGAACACCCAAGGCGTGAGCGGGATCTATCCGCTCGCTGCGCTGCAGCTTCGGGAAAGCCTGGAGGCTTTACGGCAAGACGGGCACGTTTGCGCAATCAAGGTCGGGATGCTGGGCGACGGCGCAAACGCGGAGGTGGTGAAGGAGTTCCTTTCAGCAAACCCGCCGCTTCCCGTCGTGATGGACCCGGTGCTGCGCTCCGCCACAGGATGCGACTTGCTCGACCCGGAAGGCTTTGGAGTGCTGCGCGACGAGTTGCTGAGCCTTGCCACGGTGGTGACGCCCAATCTTCAGGAGGCGTCCGCCCTGACCGGGTTGACAGTAGAAAACGTGGACGAAATGAAAGCCGCGGCCCAGAAACTGGTTGAAATGGGCGCGCGCGCGGTGGTGGTGACCGGAGGCCACCTGGATAAAGCTACCGACGTATTCTTCGACGGCGTTTCTTTTGAGATCTTTGCCGGTGAGAAAGTGAAGCCCGACAATACCCACGGAACCGGCTGCACTTTTTCCTCGGCGATCGCTTCGAACCTGGCTTTAGGACGGCAGCTTCGAGACGCGATTGTGCTGGCCAAGGTTTATGTCACCGAGGCGATTCGCAAGGCCTTTGCCACCGGCCCCGGACGGTTGCCTCTCAACCACCTTTACCGCCTGCAGCAGGCTCCCCGCATCGCTGATCACTCCGTGGCTGTCCCGGAAGCCGAGCCTGCGCACTGACTTCTTGCCGATCGCAGGCTGTCGCGGCGCACGATTTTTCCCGGGCAGGTACACTCACCCGATTCCCATCTCATCCGGTTTTTCGAGAGGAGTCCCGCAGCGGCGGCAGATGACTGCGGCGCAATCGCCGCAGACGAGGGGATCATCCACAGGTTCGCGGCAGGAAGGGCAGTAAAACTCCTGCGCATCCGTGTTTTCGGGTCCTTCAAAGGCGTCTGTCATTTTTCTACAGAGGATTACCAATTATAGTGACAACCGATGTTGTCGCGGCGGCCCCCGGCCGCCGGCCACTATTGGGAGAGGCGGTGATCAGAGAGCGCCGCTACAGCAAAAGCTGTCCCTACAATTGGTAATCTTCAATAGGAACCAGGCTTGGGCGGCTCGTTCGTACCGGCTCCCATGACTTCGCGGATAAACGACCGCAAGACCTCCTCCACCTCCTCAAGCTGTCCGGTGAAAAAATGATCCGCTCCCTCGACCCAGTGCAAACGCTTGGGCGGCGCGGCAGCCTGGACGACTTCCTCGACTTTCGCGCGAGGGCCGTACTGGTCCTGAGTTCCCTCGATAAAAAGCTTGGGTTTGGCGCAATCCCGCAGACAGGAATAATCATACGATTCGACGGGCAAGCCCAGCCCCACCAGCGCCACGACGCGGGGGTCCGCCGCTCCGACGCACAATCCAACGCCTGAACCGAAAGAAAATCCCATCAGGAAAACAGGCGCAAGAGGGAACCGCCGGGAAAGCTCGTCGAGCGCCGCGCGGACATCATCCCGCTCACCCGCGCCTTGGGCGTAAGCGCCTTCGCTTGTCCCCACTCCGCGAAAATTGAAGCGTAGCGCCGGGACGCCTTCCAGCAACGCCGCCTTCGCTGCGCGAAAGACAACTTTGGTGTGCATGGTCCCGCCGTAAAGGGGATGGGGATGGCACACGAGGGCGGCGTAGCGCGAGTTGGATGCAGGCTCGTATTCGAGCAGCGCTTCGAGGCGGCCCGCGGGGCCCGGAATGAAAAAACGTTCGATCTTCGTAGAGGGTTCCCCGGCAGCGCGAATGGTCTTACCCTGAATAGTGTAGAATGCAGGCTCAAGGGCTGTGAAGACTTTTGTGATTGCGGCACGCGCGGGCCGTTGGGGAATTTGCGGCTGATCGCCGCGCGGAGGTGGCGAAGGAGATTGAAAAAGACCACGGTCATTCTGCTCATCGTGTTGGGCGGCGTGGCATATTATCATTTTGACTATACTCCGAAGAGGCGCGAAATTGCGGCGGAGCCAGCTTACGTGCTGCCGCAGCAGCTCCCCGCCTGGGATACGACGGCAGTGATTCGCAGGAAACTTGCGACGCTGCATGGCGGCGAGGAGGTTCATGTTGCCGCGCGCATCGGGAAATGGGCGAAACTCAGGCTTCCGGGCGGCGCGACAGGCTGGGTGGAACAAAAGGACCTTATCGACGCCGCCACTTATGAGCGCGGCCAGAAACTGCTGAAAAAACTCACAGCGGAGCCGGTCCAGGCCACGGGCCACACGAATGGCGCGGTAAATCTGCATCTGGACCCCTCGAGGGAGGCGTTGAAGCTGGGCGAATTCCAGGCGGATCAGCCCTTGCAGGTTTATGACCGGCGTCTGGTTGCAAGAAACACCTCACCGGAAGCCGGCGCGCGGGTCCGCCGGGATGTCTGGTACCTGGTGCGAAGTAAGAACGATGCTGGATGGATCCTGGGGCGCTTTGTAGACCTGGACGTGCCGCCCGGACTCGAAAGCTACGCTCAGGGGACGAATATGGTGGCCTGGCAGGTTCTGGATACCGTGAATGACGGCGGACGCCAGGTGCCACAGTACGTCGCTGCCGACCGCGTCGGGGTGCGCAATCCGGATTTCAACCACATCCGTGTCTTTACCTGGTGGGTGAAACATCACAAGTACGTCACCGCCTACGTCGAGAGCGGCCTCGACGGATATTTTCCTATCACCGTCACGCATTCAGGGGGAACGCCTTATTTCCGCTTGCGGTTGATTGACGATCAAGGGCATAAGTACCAAAAGGTTTACGGACTCTTCGACACGATCACCAAGGTGATTGGCACGGTCGACGGTTGGGAAAGCGACGCGATGCCCGCACCGCCGCGTTCACACCGGCGCCGGAGATTGCGAAGGCGGCGTTAGAAGTTGCCGGGCCTGTCTGCCCTGCTCTCGAATCGAAGAAGGCCATTATGGTCGCGAATACGAGCAGCTTTGCAACGCAGCCGCGGCTGCGGGAATCCGGGTTGGCCAATTTTCTTCGTGGCGCTTTGCGGCTTTGGTTTGGCCTGCTCTATCGCCGCATCCGCGTGCTGAACTCTGAGGCGATTTCCCGCTCCGGACCCGCCCTTCTGGTGGTCAACCACCTTTCGGGATTTGCTGGCGCGCTTATCTTAAACGCAGCGTTTGACCGGCCCGTTCATTGTTTGCTGGAACACGGACGCCTGAAAGGATTGCTTGCGCGAGCATGCGCTCACAGCCTGGGGGTCATTACGTACGAGTACGAAGGCGAAAGCTGGCCCTCCACACTGCAGGCGTGCTGCGAAATACTTGATCACGAAGGGTTAGTCGTTGCCTTCGCCCGGCAGCAGGCATCGAACCTGGAAGATTCGGTGGGATTTGCTCCGGAGGCTGCGGAGCTAGCCCTCGAAGCGCAGGCTTACCTGGAGCGCGGAGCCCCACTGCCCATTCATCCCGTCAACTTGTTTTTGCCCGCGCCGCCTTCCCAGTCGAGCGAAGTGATGGTGCGCGTGGGCGCCCCGCTATCCGGAATCAGCCGCACGGGGGCGCTCGAAGCGGGCATGGTTCGCACTTTCAAAGCCATCGACGGAGAAATCGAACGCGCCTGCCGCCAGAATCCTTTTCGCCTTCGGCCGGAGGATATGGCGCAGTTCACTGCCAACCTTGAGGAAGTGATGCGCGAAGACTTTGCGGAGAGTTGGGAGCGCCGGGCGCATTGGAAACAAAAAGTGGAGGACTTTGAGCTCAGCCCGTTTCTCGTCAGGCTCCTGAATCAGCTTAACAGCGGACATCCGGGAAGGCTCGTGGCCTTGCGCGAATCTCTCCAGGCGTATCGCGAGGCGAGGCGGCAGAATGCGCTCTTCAGGCTCAAGACGGAGATGGCCGGTGAGTGGTCTCAAAGCAAATGGCGGCGGCTGGCAGGGTGGATTGAAACCCTTCTGGGGTTTCCGGTCGCGTGCTATGGGTTTCTGAACCTTCTGATCGCCTGGCTTGTGATCCATTTGAGCGGGCTGCTCCGCAAAGGACTTTGGGACGCTACGCCCAGGGAATGGGCCGTGCGCGGGGGGATCGTGCTCGCGTGCTACGCCGGGCAAATCGCCCTGGCCGCGCATTTTCTGCCGCGCGAGGAGGTGGGCTATTATGCCCCCAGCCTGTTCCTTTCCGGCGGGTATTTCCTGCGTTATGTCTGGCTGGTAGAGCATCGCTCAAAGCTACTGATCCACGCGGCGGGTAAGAGCCGGCGGGCCGCCAAGCTTCGTCAATTGCGAAAGATGCTGATCGGCGAGTTGAAGCGCGATCAGGACCGCTACGCGACGATTTGGAAAATCGCGCATTAATCTGCCTGTGCAGGTAGGGGCGCTGCTTGCCGCGTCCCTGCGCTGTCCTCAGAATGACAGCTTGGCGCGCCTTTTCAGCATCATAGAGACTTAAGCTGGAAAACGGGCTGAAAGGCGGACGCTTATCCCAATGAATGATCAAGCATCGCAGGATCATGCTCCAAGCACATCGCAGGAGAGGGTTTTTCGCCTTGCCGAGCTCAGCTACGAGCGGCTGGAAGGCTTCAACCGCAACCGGACCACTGTCATTTTCACCGCCAGCCCTCTTGAAGAGCACGGAACCCATCTTCCGGTCGGTACCGACCTTTTCGAAGCCGAATTTTTCAGCGAAGAGCTTGCCAAGCGCATCACCGGCCGCAAACCGGACTGGACGGTGCTTCTGGGGCCGCCGCTGCCGGTGGGCGCTTCAGCGTTCGACCGCGCGGGCACGCTGCTCGTAAGGGTCAAAACCGTGCGCCGCGCCGTCCAGGACTACGGAGCAGCGCTTGCCCGCCACGGTTTCAAATACATCCTGCTGATGAATGCCCATGCGGGCCCGGGACACCTGCTGGCCCTGGAAGAGGCGGCGATGGCCGTTTCACGCCGTCACCGGGTGCGGATGTTCTCTCTCTGCACTCCCGTCCTGTGGCGGCTTTTACGAGGGAAATACACGAATCGGCTCGAATCCCTTATGGGAAGAGCCTTGACGGCGGAGGAGCGGGACGCTCTTCGAGGCGACATGCACGCGGGACTTTGGGAGACTTCGCTCCTGTTGCGCGCCCGCCCGGAACTCGTCGGTGCGGAGCATCGCAATCTCGCGCCCCAGCGTTTCTCCCTTCCCCAGATGCTGGTCCCCAACTATCCTCTTCGCCTGGGCAATCGCCAGGGCTACATTGGCAGCCCGGGCCCGGCGAGCGCCGCCTGGGGCGAGACCGCGCGGCAGTTACTGCTGGACGCTGCCTGGGAATTGGTCGAACCGGTCCTCGATGCTCAGAATGGGGACTGGCAGCGGCGCTCGGCGCTCTACTACGCCCTCCGCTTCAAAAGGGCTTTGCCTTACGCGGCAGGAGCCGCCATCCTGACGGCGGGAGTTCTCGGAGTGAGCGCCCTCGGAGCAGGCGCGCTGCTTTGGGGATTGCGCCGCTGGCGGAAACGGTCATAATGAATCGCAGGAATTCCCGTCTTGCATGCCATTTTGAGGAGCCTACGGCGACTTTAACATGATATGTGCCGAGGAGAGCCTGCTGTTTCGATATGAATCCCCGAAGGGATTCATAAAATAGCCGGGGGCAGCCTCCCTGACCCTGAAAGGGTCACAGAACGATATGGCAGTCAATGGGGCAATCCTCGCCATCAACTCGTTTCAGATTCGCTATGAAAAGCGATCGTTGTGATCGTAAGGCCGGATACGACCCTTTCAGGGTCGGACCCGGCGGGCACGGGCTTCGTTTCTGGGGGCGTTGCCCCCGGCTACTGTCTGGCGCCCCTTCGGGGTGCGGCAGACCGGATTGACGCGGTGTTTTGGCCGAATCCTCGCGTCTCACTCGTTCAGATTACTCCTTCATTGACGCTGGCCTGAAGAATGCTCTTTTTGTCCGAAGCCGACGTGCTCGAATTACTCCCGATGGACACCGCCATCGAGTGCGTCGAGGCCAGCTTCAGGGCGCAGCACCAGGACGCCGTCAATCACCCCCGGCGGCGAATATTTTTGCCTCATATTTCACTGCACTATATGGCCGCGGCGCTGCCCGGGCAAAATCTCGCTGGCCTGAAGATTTACACCGTTTCCCGCGAAATGTTCCGTTTTGTGGTGCTGCTTTTTGAAGCGGAGCGCGGAGAGTTGCTGGCCATGATTGAGGCGGACCATCTGGGCCGCCTCCGCACCGGCGCGGCAAGCGGCATAGCAACAAAATACCTGAGCCTCCCTGAAGCTTCACACGCGGGCGTCATCGGAGCCGGACGCCAGGCTCGCACTCAGCTTGAGGCGATCAGCTTCGTCCGCCCCATTCGGGAGGCGCGCGTTTTTAGCCGGGATGAAAACCGGCGCAAGGCTTTCTGCTGCGAAATGAGCAGCCGCCTGCGCCTCACCGTCGAGCCTGCCGAAAGCGCTGAAGCCGCCGCGCGTTTCGGCGACGTGGTGATTACCGCTACCAGCGCGCGCGAGCCGGTGCTTTTCGGTGAGTGGCTCCAGCCGGGGGCGCACGTGAACGCCATCGGCGCCAACATGCACAATCGGCGGGAAGTGGATGACGGGCTGCTTCATCGCGCCGCGGTGATCGCGGTGGATTCCCTGGAGCAGGCCAAAATGGAATCTGGAGATCTCATCCAGGGCTTTGCGGGCGAGCCGAAACGTTGGGACAATGTCGGGGAATTGCACGAGATCATCGCCGGCAGCCGTCCGGGACGAACTTCCGCAAAAGATGTAACTCTCTTCAAATCCGCCGGTATCGCCCTCTGGGACGTCGCCGCCGCTGGTGCGATTTATCACCGCGCTGTTGAACTTGGCCGCGGCAAAGAAATCACGTTGACCCCGGAGATTCTTTCCTAACACCGCTCGCCGCCTGCACATTCAGGCTCTGGGTTATTACTCACCTCCTGAACAAGGAGGGGAGTTTCGGGGTTCCCCTCCTTAGGTAAGGAGGGGGAGGGGTGGTTAGCGTGGCGACGCCTCGAAAACCCACTAACCCCTCCTCAGCTGAGGAGGGGAGCTATGGGGCGCGATGTTCCGGGTCGACCCTCCGGCGCGCTATATGGTACGGTGGTAATTCATCCCAAAGAGAGAGGAAGCAGAAGGTTCATGGCAGAAATTCGTCCTTTTCGAGCGCTCCATTACAATCCGGAGAAGGTCCGCGACCTTTCCGCCGTCATCACGCAACCTTACGATAAAATCTCGCCGGAAATGCAGTCCCGCTATTATTCGCAGAGTCCGTATAACCTGGCGCGAATCATCAAAGGCCGCGAGACGCCGCAGGATTCCGCTCAAGACAACGTTTACGTGCGTGCGGCGCGCGATCTGGGGGCCTGGATCAAAACCGGTATTTTGATTTCTGAGCCTGACTCCTCGCTCTACCCCTACTATCAGAAATACACGGTTCCCGGCCAGCCCGGTGCCAAGAAGGAGCGGCGGGGCTTTATCGCGCTCGTGAAGCTGGAGGACTACTCCGCGCGCGTCGTCCACCGGCACGAGGAAACATTGTCCGGCCCCAAAGCCGACCGCATGGAGTTGCTCAAGAATACGAAGGCGCATTACGGGCAGGTGTTCTTTCTTTATAGCGATGCTCAAGGCGTTGTTGAAGCCGCGCTCGCGGCCCACACTGAAGGCGCTCCTTGGGAGCAATTGAATGACGAATACGATACGCAGCACTCCGTCTGGCGTGTCTCCGAACGCGCGGCCGTCGATCAGGTGATTCAATCAATGCGCGAGAAAAAGCTGGTGATTGCCGACGGCCATCACCGCTACGAAACGGCGCTGGCTTACCGCAACCTGCGGCGCGCGGAGCCGGGCGATCACGAAGCTTCCGAATACGTGATGGCTACGTTCATTCGCATGGAAACCGAGGGCCTCACGATTCTGCCGACCCATCGCGTGCTGCACAGCCTCTCAGGCTTCAATTGGGCAAACTTCGCGCAGGACGCCAAAAAGGCTTTCGATTTCAAGGAAGTAACAGCGTCTGGGGCGCTCGTGGACGGCGGAAAGAGCCTGCAGGAAACGCTGGCGGCGAATGGGCGCGAGCGTCCTACACTGGCTGCTTATGCCGGCGGCGGGAAGCTCGCTTTGCTGAGCTTGAAAAAGGATTTTGATCTTGGCCACGCCATGCCCGATCTTTCCGCCAATCAGCGCCGGCTGGACGTGGTGATCCTTCACCGCCTGCTGATTGAGGGTGCGCTTGGAATCAGCCCCGCAGCGGTAAGGGAGGAAAAGAACATCCATTATGTGCGAGGCTTGAGCGAAGCGGCGAGTGAAGTGGATTCTGGCCGCGCGCAGATTTGTTTTCTGATGAACCCTACCCCCATCGAAGCGGTCCGCGATGTGGCCTTTGCCGGCGAAGTGATGCCGCAAAAATCCACAGATTTCTATCCCAAGCTCCTTTCCGGCCTCACAATTTACTGGCTGGATAACCCATTGGGAATCTGAAGAAGGCTTCGCGTAGCGCCAGCGTCTCGCTGGCATCGGCTGTAGCGGCGGCCTCTGGCCGCCGGTTCTTAAGAAGTAGAGACCGGCGGCCAGAGGCTGATTGAATAACGGCGTCGGCTCCTTGAAGTAAACTTGCGTTGTCCGACCAAGGCGACGCAAGAAAGGAGCCGAGCCAATGAACATTATCGGATGTGATTTGCATACGCGCT
>DASUKV010000423.1:0-9333 GCA_036278555.1 Terriglobia bacterium | reverse complement strand
CAAACAGGAATACTGCCAGCGCCTGCGCTGCAAGGAGATGTTTATAGATACGGGCGAACCTTTTGACCTGAAGGATTCGGGCAGCGGCATCTATTGGTGCGCCCACACGCAGAATTGCATTGGACCGGACGGTGAAATCGTTCACCTGGAGCACTGCAAGGGCAGCCGGGGCTGCTATGAAACGCCGTAAGCGGTTTAGCGCTGCGTTCGTGTTTTGACGCCACACCGTTCAATTGATCACGTCGCGTCCAGAGGAGGGGGCCGTGAGAACGCAATTTCTTTTTGCAATACTGATGACGGCGGGGCTTGCATGCGCGCAGACTCCGCCTCAGCAATCCAAGCCGCCACAGGCGGGAGAAGCAACACTAGCAATCACCCGGGTTCGCATAGGCGGCTTAGCTGAAAGCGCCCGGCGAATCCATGAAGTGCTGCCTGTTTATCCTCCGCTCGCAAAAATGGCCGGTGTCCAGGGCACCGTGAAGTTGCAAGCCGTCATCGGCCAGGATGGTTCTGTGAAAGAGTTGAAGGTGCTTTCAGGCCATCCTCTTCTCGTTAAATCCGCACTCGATGCCGTACGCCAATGGCGTTACCGGCCGACGCTTTTGAAGGGCCGGTCGGTCGAGGTCTTGACCGAGATCGATGTAAATTACACCCTTGCACCGAATAGCCCATCGGTCAAACCGGCATACAAGCTTCCCACTCCTGATGAAGAAGCAGCAGAGGTCAAGGCAGAAAAAGATGCGCTCGCGGCAGTCGATCCGGCAACGGCGGCTGACATCCGGAAGCTCATCGAAATTACCGGCGTCAAAGGCATAATGGACCGGCTCTGGGTTCAGATGTTGCCGCAGTTTCGAGCCATCGTTCTAGCCAATTTGCCGCAAACGAACGATCGCGAGGATATTGCGAGCCGTGCTGCACAGGATATGGTTAATCGCCTTCGATCGGATAACGCCATTTACGATATGTTGATTCCAATCTACGCCCGGCACTTCTCAGATAAAGACCTTAAGGGCATACTCGCCTTCTATGAATCACCACTTGGACATCGTTTCGTGAGCGAGACACCCCTGTTATCGGAGGATCTACACAAGGCGTTTACTGCTCATTGGAATCTAGTCGTTACTCCGCAAATTGTTGCCGAAATGTCCAAGGAATTCCCCCCGGTTAAGAAGACACCCCAAACGGTCAGGGAAGTCAGCAGTCCCCATTAAAGGGAAAAGTGTCTCGCGGCAAGTTAAAAAGGAATATCTTCGTCGGTCATCTCAGAGGGGGGAGGTGAATCCGCCGGGCGGTCCTGCTGATCCATCGGCGCGCGGTCGGGAAGCGGCGTGACGGAGGCGCGCTCCGTGTCACCCTTGGCCCCGAGCATCTTCATATCGCGCGCCACAATTTCATACGAAGTTCTCTTGTTACCGCTCTGGTCTTCCCATTGGCGGCTGCGGATGCTGCCTTCGATATAGACCTGCTTGCCCTTAGTCAGGTATTCCCCGCAGATTTCAGCGAGTTTATTCCACGCCACAATATTGTGCCATTCCGTGCGGCGCTGCTGCTCGCCGGCGCGATCCTTGAAAACCTCATCCGTCGCAAGCGAAAACTTCGCCACGGGAGCTCCGTTCGGCGTGTACTTGACTTCCGGGTCTTTCCCAAGCCGTCCGATCAAAATCACTTTGTTGATGGACCCTGACATAGACGCCCCCGCTTGAGGAGCAATGCTCCTCTGCAGTGTGAAATGAAAATTTCGATGAATTCAGGAATTGCTGAGACTAGAGAATTCTAGCCGTTGCGCCGCACCCGCGCCGTCGTGTGCGACGACCTTCGCAACCGCTCGCGAGCTAAGTCCGCTTCGTGGCTGCTCGGGTAGCGCCGAATCAAAGAGCGGAGCTCCCGTTCGCCTGAGGTTTTCTGCCCCAGCGCGAGCAGCGCGTAACCCTTCTTCAGCGTCGCAGCGGCCACCTTATTTCCACCTGGATACTGCGTAATACATTTGTCGTATTGCGTGATGGCGCTCTTATAGTCTTTCTGCGCGTAATAGGCGTCGCCAATATAAAACTGCGCGTTGGAGGCGAGGGCCGTGTTGCCGTAATTCTGCAGGTACTGCTGGAAGCCCTGGACCGCCAGTTGGTATTGGCCCTGGGTGTAGTCCTGGTAGGCGGAATTATAAAGCGCCTGGGGGTCCGGGACCGTTCGCAGCGCGGCTGCAGGACCGTTCCCGCTGCCATCGGCTTGTCCAGATTGTCCCGGCTGCCCGGGTTGTCCCGGCTGTCCCGCCCCAGGGGCGGGTTGCTGCGGCTGCGGAGCGTTAAGCGTCTGAATAATCTTTTGCGTCTGCGCCAGTTGATCGCTCAGCCGCGAAAGCTGGCCTTTGGTTTCATCCAGGCTCGCCGAGAGCTGCTGAATCTGGCTGGTCATCGAATCCATCTGGTTGCTGGTCGTTGCCAGGCTGTGCTGCTGCGCCTGCTGCATCTTTGTGATGACGTCCTTCATGGCCTCGACGCTCTGGCTGGTCTGCTGCATGAGCGTCTTCAGCACCGCCGTTTGCGTGTCAACCGTTCTTTGCAGCGTCTGGACCTGTTGCTGGAGAGAATCCAGTTGCGTCATCATCTGGATGGTCTCTTTGTTGACGCTGAAAGCCTGTCCGGCGCTCAAGGTAAGAAGCACGGCGATGCATGAAACCCAGAGGGCATACTTTTTCACGATCAATCTGACCTCACGTGCAATTCTTTAATCCTGATTCAGTCTACTCTTGGGAATAGGGCAGGTCAACCTTTGCAACGGATCAGGCTGCATGGCCCGTCGTGAGGGAATTCTGTTTCCCGCCCGGTTCGGCCCAGCGCATACACGGACCCGTCCCGCGGCGCGAAACGTTAGACTTGGCCGGGAATGATTTAAGGAAGTGAAAAATGGTGCGGACCGGAGCCCCGAAAGGGCTCCGGTCCGCAGGGGTTTTGTTACTGTTTGGACTCTGTGCCGTATGCCAGGTGGCCGCGGCGGTTTTGCTGCCAGCAAGCCTCGGTATGTTCCGTGCAGAACGGACGATCCTTCCCATAAGAGATGGTCGTGATGCTGTCTGCGGAAACACCGAGATTCACCAGGAAGTTCTTGACCGAGGTGGCGCGACGGTCGCCCAGGCCAAGGTTGTACTCCTCGCTGCCTCGCTCGTCGCAGTGTCCTTCAATCGTGAATTTGACGTCAGGATGTTGCTTCAAGAAGTCAGCGTCGGCGGACAAAGCCTGCGCCGCGTCAGGACGTATCGTTGATTTATTAAAGTCAAAGAACGCGTCCTTAATGTTGCGGTTAAAGAGTTCCTCCTCCGACACCTTCGGGGCAGGTGGTGGTGGTGGTGGTGGCGGCGGTGTGGTGACCGTAACACGAGCCGTGGCGCTCTGGGTCCCGCCGGGGCCCGTCGCAGTAATGGTGTAAGTGGTCGATTCGTCAGGGGTTACTGTCTGCGAGCCCTGGGCCTGGACAGACCCAATGCTCGGCTGGAGATCTAAGCTGGTAGCGTTCGTTGAACTCCAACTCAGTGTTGATGATTGGCCCTTTTCAATCGTGCTAGGTTCCGCGCTCAAATTAACCGTGGGCGCTGCGGGTTTCGGCGGCGGGGGTGGCGGGGGCGGCGCCGCAATCTTCTTTTTGTGGCATGCGCCTGCCAGCAAAACCACTCCCAGTAAACCGACTAAAACAGCAAGCATTCTCTTCCGATTTGCCATTATTTCTCCTCCTAAAGTCGGTAATAAAATTCCTGATACGCGGGTGATCTTTAGTTAACCGAGGCCTAACGCCTCCACGGGGCAGGCAGCGCAGGAACTTTCGCCTTACCTCGAAGGGAGATTATTTCATTTTAGGGGAATCATCCTACCATGAAAACAAAAGAAAACAAATCCCCTTTTAGATTTTCGGACCGCTACGTCGAACCTGCATTCAAGCGCCGGAGCGCAGGCTCAGATGCAAACTATAATACAAAAAAGGTCAAAAATATAGGATGGATATAGCTACTGGTTGTTAACTCTTATCTAAGCAGTTTGCCTGCTTTTACAAGCTCGCCCGAAAATTCCTTGGGCCGCCATTAATCTGTGATTCCTCAAGATGCCAAGTTGGACCGCCCTTTCACGGATTATTAGAAAGTCCAGCTCATTAATTCGACCAACTGGGATTCCAATTTTCGCCTTGGGTTGTGATCTGTTTCTGATCACTCCCGTCCGCCAGCATCATCCACACTTCCTTCTTTCCGGTCCGCGTGGATTCAAAGATCAGATGCCGGCCATCGGGCGCCCACCAGGGGTGTTCGTTCCGCCCCGCATCATGGGTTAGCTGAATAATTCTCCCGGTGGCGATTTCAATCACGTAGACATCGTAAGTTCCTGTTTCCGTAACCGCCCATGCGAAGGTAATGAATAGCCCGTTCGGAGACCACGAGGGCGCCACGGCATCACCGCCGGCCGTGATGAGCCTGCGAAGATTCGTGCCGTCCGCATTCATAATATAAATCTGCGGCGTTCCGCTTCGGTCGGAGACGAATGCAATCTCATTCCCGGTTTTCGGATTCCATACCGGAGAAATATTCACGCTCGGGCTAAACGTCAGCCGTTGCAAGCCCGATCCGGTCTCTCCTGAAACATACACTTCCGGGGTGCCGCTCATGCTGGAGCAGAACGCCAATTTTTTGCCGTCGGGTGACCAAGCCGGCGTCGTGTTCAGGCCGCGGTAATGCGGAAAGGGAAGCAGGTGATGGGTGAGAAACGAATAGATTGAAATCTCCGGGTTGCCGCTTGCGTAATTCGTGAACGCGAGCTTCGTGTCATCTGGAGACCAGCGCGGCGTCAGGCACAACTGTCCGTAGCTCGTAATCGGGTGCTGGTTAAAGCCGTCGTAATCCATCACCCAGATTTCTTCATGCCCCGTGCGGCTGCTTACAAACGCGATCTGGCTTAGGTTAATCCCCGGAATGCCTCCTCCGAGCGTTTTGATAATTTCGTTGGCGAAACGGTGCGCGGTTTCCCGCGTTGAGACTTCATTCAGGGTGGCGATATAGCGCTTGGCAAGAACCGAAGGATTGGCGGGATTCTTCACATCGTAGAGATAAGCTGTGACCACAAGATTGCCGTTAATATCGGCGGTGTTCCCAAAAACCAGGAATTGCGTCGCGGCCGGCGGGTTCGTCCATTGATCGAACACGACCTCGCCGGGGTTCGAAGGCGTCTTCGCCGGGTACATGCTCTTGCTCACCATCTGAAAAATGCCGGCATTCCCAAGATCATTCGAAAGAACCTGGTTGAAGGCATTCGTGAGGTTGCTCAAGTTCGCTTCGTTCGAAGCCGCCGGAAAGTTTGCCACGGCAATGCGGATGAGCGGATTGCCGCGGTTGATGCCGGTTTCGATCCAGCTATTCTGGGCGCGAGCCGCGCGGGGTAAGATGAGCGCCGCCGTGATGGCAAGCAAAACGAAGGGCAGGATCAATCGGCGTTTGATAGATTTCATAATTTCCGCGCCGGGGACTCAGACGCATATTGCTCCTTCATGGGATTCCGCTGCGGCGATGGCCTGCGGCCGCCGGTTGCTGAGATGCAGAGAGCAGCCATCAGAAGCCGCCGTTACAATCTTCACCGCCAAATGCCCGGCATGAACCACCTGGGAAGGAATGCCTCAGCGGTGGAAGTCAAAGTAAAAACTGACGTGAACGTCGTTTCCTTTGTATCCCGGCGGCAGCGCGGGCAAGGGGCTTGATGCCAGAACCGCTCTCTCCGCGGAACGGTCGACCTCCTCGACTCCGCTGGACTGCGTCAGTTTAACATTTGTGACGGTTCCGTCGCGCAGAATATCAAATTCCACATAAACCCGGCGAGCCTTCGAAATATTGGGGCTGATAATGGAAAGCAGCCAATTACTGCTGATTCGATTCTTCACAGCTTCAACATACCAGCCATACATCTCGCCGAAATTGCCATTTTCAATGGCCAGCGCGCCCTGGCCGTTGGCGGTCTTGATGACCTGCCCGTAATTCATGGCGGGAGCTCCGCCCGCGCCGGTGGGAATGGCGTTGGGCGGCGGCGCCATCTTCTGTTTCTGAATCCGCTTGTTCACGAGCATCCGCTCAGGGCTGGGTAGTACCGTTTTTTTTGGCTCTTTCAGATGCACCAGCGGTGCGGGTTTTTCGGTGTTCTTGAACTTCTGGATTTTGACGGCGTCCGGAGGCGGTTGTAGCCTGGGCTCCGGCTGGGCTTGGTAGAGTCCTGGATTTTCGACGTGGATCGGATTGGGGGTCTCAAGCATTGGCCGCGGCAGCGGAACACCGGGCAATGACGGGACCGCCTTCACGTGCATCGTGCTGCCCTTGGCCCAGCGGTTCCCCCAGCCCACGTGGTGGCCGAAATTGACAAGACCATAAATCAACGCCAGCACGACCAGCCCCACGTGAAAGAGTACCGAGGCTACCAGCGAGCCGCGAAGGCTTTCGTGCCGCTTTAACGACAGTGAAAGAGTTGCGGTGGTCATAGCGGCAAGGCGGGCGCCCTGGAGCGGACCTTCAAGGAAGCCGTGAAAAAATAAACAGCGTCTCGCAAAGACACCGAGGCGCTAAGAAGCGCGAAGAGGAACTCCTGTTTCTTTGCGGACCTTTGCAGCTTCGCGCCTCTGCGAGACGCTGTTTGCTGGTCAACCAAATTTCTCACATCTTCCAAGTCCGTTCCGTCACGGAGACGCCTTTTTCGTGCGCAGCGGCTGCGTCACAACGCTCACGTTCGTGACGTTGGACTGCTTGAGCGCATCCATCACCGTCGCGAACGTGCCGAAAGGCACCGCCTGGTCGGCGCGAATAAAAACCGGGGTGTTCACGTCGCCGTTAAGTTTGTGCTGGACCGCTGAACCCAGCGCGTTGATGTTCACCGGATCGTTTCCAAGATAGAGGTTCTGAGCCTTGTCAATCGTAATCACGACTTTCTCGGATTTCACCACTCGCACCGTGCGGGTCTTGGGAAGATTGACCTCAATGCCGGATTGCAGGATCGGCGCCGTCAGCATGAAGATCACCAGCAGGACCAGGACGACGTCCACCAGAGGAGTGACGTTGATTTCAGAAAGGGAGGTCTGGGTTGTACCTTTGGGCGTTGTGAAAGCCATGATTTCATCTGGAGAGGCGGCGCTATAAGAAATAACGCTCGGTCATGTTCAGGAATTCCAGCGCAAATTCGTCAAGCATCCCTCCAAATTCTTTGATGCGCTGAAGGTAATGGTTGTAACCGATCACGGCGGGAATGGCGGCAAACAAACCCGCTGCAGTTGCAATCAGGGCATCCGCGATGCCCGGCGCGACGCTTTGCAGCGAGGCGGTGCTGGCCGTTCCAAGTCCATTGAATGCAACAATAATCCCCCAAACGGTTCCGAACAGGCCGATGAAAGGGCAAACGGTGCCCGTGGTGGCCAGCCAGCTCAGCCAATGTTCCATGCGTGAAAGCTCTTCGGAAGATGAAATCTGCAGCGCGCGGCGAACCGATTCCAGGCTGCGGATACGCGGCTTGCCGGGGTTTTCCGGGTAGACCGCCTGGCTCTCGATTTCGCGGTAGCCCCCCAGGAAGACTCCCGGCAAGGGACTTTCCGGCAAGTTCTCCGCCGAAGCGCGAATCTCCGAAAGCTTCTTGCTTTGGTGGAAAATCCTGATGAATTCCCGGGATTGCTGCTGCGCGCCTTTGAATGTGCGGTATTTCTTGAAGATGATAGCCCAGGAAAAAACCGAAAAGAAGAGCAGGATCAGCAGGACGATTCGCGCAACGATGCCGGTCTGAGCGAAGAGTTGCGCAACTTCACCTTGGGACCAAAAGAGCAGAGCGAAAACCAACTAACCTCCTTTTCCAGCGTGTTCCCCCCTTTACGCTATTCAGTGAACCTAGCACATGCACCCCCATCCGTCAACGAAAGGCGCGATCGTTTTGGTTCAGCCGCCGTCTTCGGATAGCGGGCAATGAAGCTTTGTCCATGGTTCCCACAACGGAGTTGAGAAGGCGAAGCCGCCTTGTGATATACTTTTGGCCATTATAATAAGTTGGCTAATACCTCAAAGGTTTTAGTGAGCGCCCTGTCATCCTGACGCTGAGCGAAGACATCATGAACCTGGGGCTCGCCACAATGCGTGAAAATGGTTTTGGGTTATTCCCCTCCTTAGTTAAGGAGGGGCAGGGGCGGTTGGTGTGGCGACTCCTCGAAAACCCACCACCCCTAACCTCTCCTCAACCGAGGAGGGGAGCTGTTTTCATGACCGCCTGCGGTCGAGTCAACCAGCAAAATGATCCCACGAGGAGGAGGAACCATGAGCGGCAAGTGGCAAGTATCGTTGACCAGGGTTTCGAAATCGGGACGGTTTGGGCTGCTTCTGCTCGCCGCCGGTTTTTTGATCATTGCACTTGCGGCGGCGAGGCCGGCGTGCGCTACCAGCCTTACCATTACTCCAATCTTTGACAGCAGCATCACCCGTCTTCCGAATGCCGCGGCCGTTGAGGGCGCCGTCAACTCAGCCGTCCAGTTTTATGAGAAAACGTTCTCAAATCCCGTTGACATTCCGATTGCCTTCGTAAATGACCCGCATGTTGGATTGGGTGAAAGCATTTCGCTCGCGGCTGATATCCCCTACCAGGACTACGTATTGGCGATGCAACTCGAGTCCACTGACGCCGCAGCGCTCGCGAACCTTCCAAACACTCCGAATAACCCGGTGACCGGAACTCCGGGCCTGGACGTGAATACGAACGAGCTGGCCGCCCTGGGATTCCTGGTTCCGCCGCAAGACCTTGGCGGAATCGTTGTTCTCAACACCGGCCTCACAGACATCAGCGGAGGGCCGTTCAGCCTGCTTTCGACGGCCGAGCATGAGATCGACGAAGTGCTCGGGATCGGCTCCGCGTTGGGTAGAAACCTGCCGGACCCGCTGGCCGAAGACCTTTATCGCTATCAGTGCGGCTCAAATGGGATTCGAAGCTACATGCTGGACCCTAATGCTCAAGCTTGCTTTTCCATTAACGGCCGCACGGACCTCGCGCAGTTTAACCAGAATCCCATTGGAGACTATGGGACTGGCAAAGCAGCCCCTTGCCGCCCGGAGTTCAGCCTCAGGTCCAAGACGCTTTTGCCACGCCGTTTGCAAGTCCATCTCTGACGCCCAACTCACGGGCGGTCGCGGCGCTCGAAGCCATTGGATACAATCCAGTCCCGGAGCCGGGAACAGGGCTGTTTCTCGGTACGGGATTGTTGGGGCTGGCGGTCCTGACATGGCGCAAAGCAAGGCTGCGCCGTCTGACCCAAAGTCGAAGTGCGGGGATGTCTTAAGCAGAAGAATGCCGCCCGCTC
>DASUKV010000422.1:0-7148 GCA_036278555.1 Terriglobia bacterium | reverse complement strand
TCACGCAGCCTTCGCGGTGAACGCGGCGGCGCTGGCTTGTACGCTCGAAGCCATCCGCCACGAAGACCACGTCCGGCGCTACGCCAAAATGGTGATTCGGAACCGCGAGCGTTTCTTGAAGACGCTCGAATCCCTCGGCGTTCCTTACGCGCCTACGGCGGCCAACTTCGTGCTCACTCGCGTGGGCCCGCGCGCGCACGAAATCGCCATGCGGCTGCGCAAGCAAGGCATTTTGGTGCGGGACTGGAGTTACGATCCTCACTTGAAGGGTTATCTTCGTATGACGATTGGCACGCCCGCGCAGATGCGCCGCCTGACCGCAGAGCTTGAGCGCCTGCGCCACCTGATGGAGACCCGCGACGGCTCCTCCGCCTGGCGCGACCTGATGTCTTATTCGCCCACAGGATGGTTCGCATGAAAGCGCGCATCGCCCGCTTCAACCGCAAGACCGCGGAAACGGATATTCGCGCCAGGCTGAATCTCGACGGCCAGGGGCGTTATAAAATCTCGACCGGAATCCGCTTCCTCGACCACATGCTGGAACTTTTTGCGCGGCACGGCGGTTTCGATCTTGAAATGCAGGCACAGGGCGACCTTGACGTAGACCAGCATCATACGGTTGAAGACGTGGGGCTGGTATTGGGCGAACTCGTGCGCCAGGCGCTTGGCGACAAGAAAGGAATTAACCGCGCGGGCTACTTCGTGATGCCGATGGATGAAACGCTGGGCCTGGCCGCGATTGACCTGAGCGGCCGGCCCTATCTCGTGATGCAGGCGCCCCTCCGCGTGCGCACTGTCGGCGATTTGCAAACCGAATTGCTGGAGGATTTTTTTCAAGGATTCGCTTCAAGCGCCCGGGCAAACGTCCATCTCAAAGTTGCGTATGGCCGCTCCAGCCACCATGCTGTCGAGGCGCTGTTCAAATCCTTTGCGCGGGCGCTACGCTACGCCTGCTCGCGCGACAGACGACTCAAGCAATTGCTACCCAGCACCAAAGGCCTTTTATAGGAATTGCAGATGTGGGCTGTAGCGGCGGTCGGAGCCTGCCCTGATGCAGGAAGGGCCCGCCGGTCTCTACTTCGGAAAAACCGGCGGCCAGAGGCCGCCGCTTGTGGTAGCCACGGGACGTTTTTTGTCCCGTGGGCTTTTAATTCATGCACAGACCCACGGCACACACTCCGTGCCGTGGCTCCCGGCTCTGACAAAGATGCTGCAACTCAGTCCTTATGTCAGCCCTCTCCCTCTTCTGGGAGAGGGTGGCCGAAGGCCGGGTGAGGGATAACAGCGTTACACTTTACAAAAGCTTTTATGATTGCACTTATCGATTACGGGGCAGGTAACGTCGGCTCGGTGCTGAAGGCCGTCGAATACCTGGGCGGTTCCGCCCAGCGCGTGACTCAGCCGGAGGAACTGTCACAAGCAGGCAAAATCATCCTCCCCGGCCAGGGGCACTTCGGCTCCATGATGAAGTCCTTGCGCGAGCGCGGCCTCCTCGAACCACTTCAGCAAGCGCTTGAAGCAGGCAAACCCTTCCTCGGGATTTGCCTGGGCTTGCAAGCGCTCTATGAAGGCAGCGAGGAGGCCCCGGAAACTGCGGGCCTGAGGCTTTTGCCCGGGCGGGTGCAGCGGCTCAAGGGCGTCTTCAAAGTGCCGCACGTCGGCTGGAGCCAGTTGGAAATCCAGAACCCGAGCCGGATTCTCAAAGGCGTTCCCTCCGGCAGCTTTGTCTACTTCTGCCATTCGTATTATGGGCCGGTAACTTCAGAAAGCGCCGCGGTCACGGAATATGGCCAACGCTTTGCGGCAGCGGCTGAGATCGGGAATACGCTCGCCGTGCAGTTCCACCCGGAAAAATCGGGCAAGATAGGATTGAGGGTTTTACAGAATTTTGTTGATCTGCCAGCAGGAAGCGGACGCTAACGACCGCTCCCGGCCGCGCCTCTTATGTTTGCCAAGCGCATCATTCCGTGTCTCGACTGTAAAGACGGCCGCGTGGTCAAGGGCGTGCAGTTCCTGAACCTGCGCGACGCGGGCGATCCTGCGGAATTGGCCGAAGTCTACAATCGCGAAGGCGCAGATGAGTTGGTGGTGCTGGATATTTCCGCCTCGCGCGAAGGGCGCGCGACTTTGATTGAGACAGTCCATCGCGTGGCGAGCAAGCTTTTTATCCCGCTGACCGTCGGCGGGGGGGTGCGCACGCTGGAAGATGGCCAAAGGCTGCTGAGCGCGGGCGCGGATAAAGTGGCCATCAATACCGCAGCGGTGGAAAATCCGGATTTAATTCAGGAGCTTGCCACCCACTTTGGCAGCCAGGCCGTCGTGGTGGCGATTGACGCACGGCGCGGAGGAAATATAGAAACGCAATTTTCGAAGTTCGCCGACCCCGCAGCCACAAGCTTCGAATTTGTTGTTGCGAGCCCCGAAACCCTTCCGCGCTGGAACGTGGTAACTTACGGAGGTACGCGGGATACCGGCATTGATGCGCTCGAGTGGGCGCGAAAGGCTGAAGCGCTCGGCGCCGGGGAAATCCTGCTGACTTCGATGGACACTGACGGCACGCGGCAAGGCTTTGATTGCGAGCTTACCGCTATGATCTCGCACGCGGTTCATATTCCGGTGATTGCGTCGGGCGGCGCGGGAAGTCCCGAGCATTTTGTCGATGTGTTCCTCCGCGGAGCGGCGGACGCCGCGCTGGCAGCGTCGGTATTTCATTTCCAACAGCACACGATCGAAAGCCTTAAGGCTTATTTGGAAGCTCATGGCGTCCCGGTACGCAAAGTAAAAAACGAGGGATGAACGTCGTAGGGGCGCTGCTTGCCGCGCCGTTTGCAGGCACGTCACATCGCGATGCGTTTTCAAACATCGCCTGAACTGTTCAGGGCAGTAAGGAGTATCCGGCCATGCGGGTAAAGCTTTTAGCGGCATTTCTTCTTTGCGCGAGTTCGGCAGCCTATCCCCAGGCTACCACGCCCAAGCCGGACCGCTTAGTAACCGCCCGGCTGCTCTACGTCGCACCCATGCCGCAGAATATCGACAAATGGCTGATCGAAGATTTGCGCGCCTGGGGAAAATACCAGATTTCCGGAAACTCCCAGGGCGTGGACCTGGTTCTTCGCGCCAAGGCCCGGCAGACGACGCCGCGGGTCGTCATTCGCAACGGCGTGCCGGTGCAACCGAAGCCGGGCAAGACTCCGCCGGTGCTTTCCATCGCATTGGTGGATTGGGTCACGGGAACGAAATTGTGGCAGGCGGACATCATGGATAAGAATCGGAAGAGAAACCAGAATCCCTCGCCCGGCCCCGACACAGAAATCGACGCCCGCCATATGACGCCGGACCAAATCGCCCAGCGCTGCGCCACGCTGCTGCGCGAGTATGTCGCGCAGCTCGAAGAGAAGAAATAACCGGCGGCAGTAGCGGCGCTGCTTGCTGCGCCCGTGCGTAGCGCCAGCATCTTGCTGGCATTGCGAAAGCTGGCAGAGCTTGCCCTGAACATAGTGAAGGGATGCCGGCGTTACGCACCGCAAAGGATCTACGTTCGGCGAGAGGCATTCATGAAGATTGCGATCACCGGCGCGGCAGGACTGTTCGGATACGGCCTGACACAAGTATTTCAGGAGCGCCACAAAACGTATCCACTTACGCGCGCCGACGCGGATATTACGCGGGCCTCCGAGATTGAGGCCGCTCTCTCCAAAATTCAGCCGGACGTGGTGATCCATCCCGCCGGAATCCCCAATATCGATCTGTGCGAGGAAGACCCCGCCCAGGCCTTCCTGGTGAATGTCCACGGCACACGCCATGTAGCGGAAGCTGCGCGCCGCGTGAACGCCCGGGTGGCCTATATTTCAACGGATGCTGTCTTTGATGGCCTGGCGCATGCTCCTTACAGCGAGTCCAGCCCCGTGCGCCCGCCCACCGTTTATGGCCGCACGAAACTGCGTGGCGAGCATATCGTGCGAAGCGAGCCGGAATCCTGGGTGTTCCGCGTTTCCGTGCTTTTCGGTCCGGGTAAGACGAATTTTGTTGAGAAGGGTCTGCGCAAGCTCGCCGCGGGCGAACCCTACACCGTGGCGTCTGACCAGATCGGCTCTGCCACTTACACCGTCGATGCGGCGCGGAAAATCTGCGAAGTGGTCGAGGCGAAGCGTTATGGGCTTTATCACCTTTCGAATTCAGGCCCGTGCAATCGCCTGGAACTCGCGCAGCGCGCGGCGGAAATGGCCGGGCTTGATCCCGCAAAGATCATTGGCAAACCTTCAGATCAAATGGGCCGGCGCGCCAAACGCCTGAAATATTCAGTCATGGACATGCCAGCCTTAGAGCAAGCAGGGTTCTCGATACCCCGCCCCTGGATGGAAGCTTTGAACGAATATATTGCCAGCCTCGGATTCCCGCAGGGCCACGCATCGGCTCTTTTAATCTAATATTTCGTTGGAAAAGGTTTGGGATTCTGAGGGTTGGACCTAGTGTCGTCTCATGAATTCGTTAGACAATTCTCGCCAGAGGTTCGATTTTGCTGTGCTGCTAATACCCTCACCCACCGCGAAGTTTATCCTGAGCGGAGCCGAAGGGCGGTCCCCCTCTCCCGGAGGGAGAGGGCTGGAATCTGTCGAATTTACCGCCTTCTCCCCCTGAAAAAGGGGAGAGGGTGTCACCCGGGGAAGCAGTGCTTCCCATCGCGGGACGGGTGAGGGGGCGTCGTCTGTGGTAGAGCTTTTGCCCTGACAAACTGTTTAACGAATTTACGCGGCTAGATATGAGGCTAATGGATGGAGGATGCTGATTGCTGCGGACCGAACAGCACTCGCAGCCGGTCCCAGAGCTCAGCCATCAGGTGGCCGCGCCGCACGCAGGGAACGCAGTTGCGTTCGATCATCTCGAGGATTTCCGGACTGGAGACTTCGCCGGTGATGAAGAGGATTCTGCCCACCAGGTTAGGGCAAATTTGCTGGATTTTCGAAACCACCTCGCCGGGTGGAAACTCCGCCGACCGCAGGTCAAGCAAAACCGCGTCGTAGCTCTCGCGGCTGATCATCCCCAGCGCTTGCTGGCCCGTGTAGGCAACTTCCCCGTCGCACTTGAGCGCGCCCAGCAGGACGTAAATAATATTGCGGATCGAGGATTCGTCTTCGATCACCAACACTTTACGGCGCATCACATACCCTTCGCACCGGAAACTCCGCTGGCGTTTGAGGAGCCCGCCTAAGTTGTTCTAATGAGAACAGGCTACTCTCTGGTTTACATTAAAGTCAAGCGGCTTTATAGCTTGGCCGGCTTCCCGAGAGGAACGGCGCTCGGCTCGTCCGCCGGGACATTGATGAATGCACGATCATGCCCAGGAATGATCCGGCCCGCAATTGAGAGAATCTTCTGCCGCCCGGCGAGATATTCAGCGCGCCAGCGCGGAATCATGGTGAGCACCTGGTCGTCATGGGTGCGAGTGAGAAGCGCGTCACCGGCCACGACGGTTGTTCCATCGCTGTCCTGGGTTAGCAATGACACGTGGCCCGGAACGTGGCCGTGCGTGACGACCGCTGCGATCCCGTCCGGCAGTGCGTGTCTTTCGATCCAGCGGAACTGGGAAGCCAATCCACTCCGGCTCGAATCCCACCAGCGAAGCGCGACCCTGCGCACGCCGTCCATCAGATGCTCGATCTCCGGGTACTCGCCCATTTCTGGATAGTACTTCAGGACGCGAGTTTTCCAGTTCACGGCGTCCACGAGGTCCGCGTAAAGAGCATGGCACCAGTCGTACGATTCCTGCGTCGCATAGATTGCGCTTCGCGGAAAAAGGCAGTTGTTCGAAACGTGATCGAGGTGAAAATGAGTGTTAATGATGATGCGGATATCAGAAGGCTCAAATCCCCGCTGCGCCAAAGCGGCCAGCAGCCGGTGGGCGTCATGCGGCATCCCCGTGTCCACCAGAAGCGGCTCGCAGCCGTTTGTTAGAAGCACGCACGAAGCGCCCCGCCAATCGCCTTCGAGGAGCGCCTCGGCCTTCCAGTGATGCGTCAGCATAACGACGGGATAATCTCCAGAGGAGAGCGCAGAGAATCAGGGGTTAACCGCCTCTGCGCCCTTGGGAGGGGACGCCCGAAGTACGATGGCGGACCAGGGGAGTCCAGCGAGCGAGCGGATGATGCGCTTCCCTTGTAACTCCGCAAAGCATTACTTAGCGCTGGTCGAGAGCGGCGTATTTCTGATTCACTGGGCCCACGTATTCCGCCAGCGGCCGGATCAGCTTGTTGTTGGCGTACTGCTCCAGCACGTGCGCCGTCCAGCCCGCAATCCGGCTGGCCGCGAACACGGGTGTGTAAAGCTCCAGCGGAATGCCCAGCACGCGATACGCAGAAGCGGAATAGAAATCCACGTTGGCGTTAAGATTCTTCTCCCGCATCATCAGTTCTTCGATCTTGCGGGACATCTCAAACCACTGGGGATCGCCCGACCGCCGCCCTAAGTCTTCGGACATTTTTCGCAGCACGGTGGCCCGCGGGTCTTCCGTGTGGTAGACGCGGTGGCCAAACCCCATCACCTTCTGCTTTTTCGCCAGAAGATCACGAATGTAAGGCTCCGCGCGGTCCACGGTTCCGATTTCAAGAAGCATCCTCATCACCCGCTCGTTCGCGCCGCCGTGCAAAGGTCCTTTCAGAGCGCCAATCGCGGAGGTGATCGCGGAGTGCATGTCGGAAAGTGTAGAGGCGGTCACCCGCGCAGCAAAGGTGGAAGCGTTAAAGCTGTGGTCGGCGTGGAGGATCAGAGCCACATCGAAGCAGCGGGCCTCTTCCGACGTGGGCGCGCTGCCCTTCAGCATGTAGAGGAAATTCGCGGCGTGGCCGAGCTTCGGATCGGGAGAGACAGCGTCTTTGCCGCTCTTTACCCGCCCAAAAGCAGCCACCAGCGTGCCAATCTGAGCCGTCAGCCGCATCGCTTTACGCCGGTTCGCCTCGGGCGACATATCCTCCGCTTCGGAATCATAAAAGGACAAGGCTGAAACCAGCGTTCGGAGGGCTTCCATGGGATGCTGCGCGGGAGGGAGTTCCTTGAGCAGGTCCAGAATCTGGGGCGCGACCTGGCGGTTTTCCGCCAGGTTCTTTTGCAGGTCCTCAAGTTCTGGGCGCTTGGGCAGCCGGCCGTGCCAGAGG
>DASUKV010000421.1:0-3573 GCA_036278555.1 Terriglobia bacterium | reverse complement strand
GAAAGCGCTGCGGACCTTATCCAGCACATTGACGCGATAGTGTGCCAGCAGCACGCGCAGAAACCGTTTTGCGAGGTCGGAGGCTTCCAACCGGTCGAGGATCGCCGCCAGAATATTTTCCTTTTGCTTTGGCAGGACGGCAGGGCTGTCGAACACCTCGCGCAGCTCCGCGCTTTCGCGGTACGCAGCGGCGAAGTTTGCCAAATCCTGAGCGACCCGTTCGTAATCTCCCTGCGGCCCGGCGATCTCCGCAAGCGCGCTGGCGTATCGCTGAGCAACGGCCATCGGCATAAATTAATGATCACCTATCGAAGATTCGAAAATGACGGCAGCGGTTGACCTGGGTGGACGAGGGAAGGGAGCCGCCTTTTCTTGTCACTCGTCGCACATCGCAACGCCTTTACGCATCGGACTTCGAGTGCCCGTTGCCGTGAATTCCCTGAACAAAGCGGCTCACCAGCCGCGCCCGGCCTTCTCCATCCAGGCGCTGCCGGATCATCTGCTCCGCCAGTTGGATCGCCTCGCGGGCGGCGTACTCTTTCAATTCCAGCTTTGCCGCCTGAGTGGCCGCTTCAATTGTGTGCCGGGCGGATTCCTGAATTCTCTCCGCCTCGCGTTCGCTCTCGGCGCGAAGGCGACCTCTTTCCGCCTCGATTTCCCGCCCCGCAGTTTCCCTGAGCGCAGCGATATCCTGTTCGAGGCGGTTCATCTTTTCTTCCGCCGCGGCCAATTGCGCCTGCGCCGCTTCGAGCGCCTTCCGGCCCTTTTCTAAATCACTCTCGATTTCGCCGGACCGCCGGATAAAGAAATGAGCAATGGGCTTGCGCAGCAAATAAACCAGGACGACGATTAGAATGATGAGGTTGATCCAGTCGAAGATCTCGGTGTGGCTTTCGGACTGGGCGGGCGCGGGTTGCGCCACGACCGCCGCGCTATAAATCCCGGCGGGTGGAATCGCCGCCGAAGCCGGGCGTGACCCTGCCACGAGACAGACTCCCAGCAGAATTAGAAACGCGTTGGAACGGAGGGCTTGCCTCAAGATGTCAAGCTCCTGCCCACGGGCGGCGCCCCGTCTCCGGTTAGAATTTTCTCAGCAATCTCGGACGCTAAGCTGTGGCTCGAAACGGAAAGCTGCTGCTTGGCTGTGCCCGCCTCCGCTGCTAGCTCCTGCTGAGCGTTTTTTACGAAACCTCCCGCGCGCGTGCGAGCTGTCTTGAGAGCGTCCTCACGCTCGCTCAACACCTTCGTCCTGGCTTCCTGGCGTCTCGCGTAGATTTCCTGCCTTGCCGCCTGCAGTTGCGTTTCGTATTGGCGCGATTTGGTCTCCGCCGCGCTCACCTGCTCCTGCGCACGCTTCAGCGCCCCCACCGTTTTCTCTGCACGTCTCTTCAGGACTTCCCCGATCGGGCGGAAGAAGAGGCGCTCCAGAATGACCAGCAGGATGACGACAAAAATGATGGTGGGAATGCTGCTGACAAAGCCGTCGCGCAGCAGCCTAGCGATATCGCCCATTCAGAGTTAACAGCCCTCGATGGATCACGAATAGGTGTCTTTAGAATTAAAAATGTAGCACGGCATTTCAATAGGTGTCAAGAAAAGCAACTGGCGCGCAGCGCGCCTTTTCGGCCATCCTTTCGGAGAAATCTGTCACACGATTTCCACCTTACAATTCTTCACCAGCGATTTGAATTTCTCAGCATCGGCCTCGCTGCCCACAATGGCTCCGTAGTGCATGGGAACCGCGACACGTGGCTTGATGGCATCGACCGCCTGGGCGGCCTCCTCCGCGGTCATGACGTAAGTCCCCGAAACAGGAAGCAGGGCCACGTCGCATTCAACGGACTTCATCTCAGGAATCAGGTCCGAATCACCGGCGTGATAGATGCGCGTGTCATCCATATGGATGACGAAGCCCACGCCTTGTTTCTCCCGGGGGTGAAAGGGCTGGCCCGGCTCGCGGAATTTGTTGGTGTTGTAAGCAGGAACGGCCTCCACTTCGATGCCGTCCACCTGGGCTCTTTGGCCCGGTTCAAGATAAGTGATTCGCTTCACTTTCACGTTCTTGAGACCCTCTTTGCAAGCCGGACTCGCCACGATCTGGGTCTTCGGGGTGCAAACCTTTTCGAGGTCATCCTGGCTCATGTGATCGGAATGGTCGTGGCTTAAAAGCACGATGTCCGCTGGATCGCTGCTTTTTACCTGAAAGGGGTCGGTATAGACCACTTTGCTTCCGGTGATCCGGAAAGTATCGTGCGCGATGCGCTGAATGTCGACGTTGAATAATTTCATGAAAGCGCTCCTTTCTCAAAAAATAGTGCCGCTGCATGACAAGATGCGAAAAAGTCCGGAAAGCCGTCAGCCTTCGCGCCTGGATTGGCTAAAACGCTTTCAGCGCCTTGCCGCAAGCATTCTATTCAAGGATACCACCGGCTGGGCTGCCGTGAATCGGCGGAGACTGGTAGCCACGGCATGATTCTTATGCCGTGGGTATTTCCCACCTAACGGCCCACGGCACACAGACCGTGCCGTGGCTACCCTTCTGAATCCGCGGACGATCTAAGTTCAGGCAGACTTGGTTTGACACCTCGCGCCACCGCTTGCTAGGCTCAAAGCCCAGGAAACCGATATGCCTTCTCCGCCTCCGGCCAATGCCGTTGAACTCCGCAACGTTTCAGTGCGGGCGGATGCGGGGCGCGAAATTCTGCACCAAGTGACTCTGGAAGTGCATCGCGGTGAAACCTTGGTTCTACTGGGGCGGAGCGGTTCCGGCAAAACCACAACCTTGAAACTTATCAACCAGTTGGTTCTTCCGAGCGCGGGGGAAGTGTGGGTGGAGGGGCGGCGAGCGACCGAATGGAACGCCATCGCGTTGCGGCGCCGCATTGGGTACGTGATTCAGGAGGTGGGGCTTTTTCCGCATTTCACGGTAGAGCGAAACGTAGGCTTGGTTCCAGCCCTGGAGGGCTGGCCGCCGGAGCGGATCCGTGATCGGGTAGGCGAGCTATTGCGGCTGGCTGGGCTCGATCCGGATTTTGCTTCCCGGTTTCCACACCAGCTTTCGGGAGGTCAACGGCAGCGGGTAGGCGTGGCCCGGGCGCTCGCGGCGGACCCGCCGTTGCTTTTGATGGACGAGCCGTTCGGCGCGCTGGACCCCATCACGCGCGCGGAACTGCAGCAGGAGTTCCTGGATCTGCAGCGGCGGCTGGGCAAATCCGTGGTTTTTGTGACGCACGACGTCCACGAAGCTCTCCGGCTGGCAACGCGGATTGGCCTGTTTGATTCGGGCCGGCTGGCTGGAATTTATGCTCCTGACGAGTTCCGGCATACGAAGGATGCGCTCGCCGAAAAGTTCCTTTCCGCTGTCGGTGGCGTTGCTTGAGAGCCATACGACGTGATGGATTCCGGCCGGCCAAAATTCCGCTGCACGGAGGATGACTGTGGGTCTGCTGAATTTTTTCTGGAGCGACCGCGCCGAAGTCTCGACGCTCACCCTGGAGCATCTCTGGATGGTGGGAATTTCCATGTTGCTGGCGGTGGCAATTGGCATCCCGTTGGGCATCCTGCTGACGCGCA
>DASUKV010000420.1:0-8710 GCA_036278555.1 Terriglobia bacterium | reverse complement strand
TCAAAGCTTCAAAGATCGGAAGGTCCTGATCGCAGGCGGAACCGGTGGACTGGGCCGTGCGGTGAGCCTTACATTCCTCAGCCAACTCGCCAGAGTGTTTGTCACCTATCGCGCTGATTCAGAATTCGCCGCCTTGAAGCACGCCGCGGGCGCTTCCTCCACCTCACTCGAAGGACATCAGGTGGATGTGACGAACGAAACAGCCGTGCGCCGGTTCGTTGAAAAACTCGCTTCGAACAACGGGCGCATCGACGTGCTCATCAACACGATCGGCGCGTACGCCGCGGGCCCGCCTCTCTGGGAGATGGAACCTAAGATCTTTGCCGAAATGCTCGCTCTCAATTTGAGTACGGGGTATTTCTTGACGCGGGCCGTCGTCCCCATCATGCTCAAGCAACGGAGCGGCGCAATCGTGAACGTTGCCGCGCGCGCCGCATTCGATCATACTGCGGGAGCGGCCGCGTATGCCGCTTCGAAGGCCGCCGCGGTCGCGATGATGGATTCGCTGGCGGCGGACCTCAAAGGAACGGGCGTGCGGGTAAATTCGGTTCTGCCGAGCATTATCGATACGGAGGCAAACCGCACAGCCATGCCGGGGGCTGATTTCGCAAAATGGCCCAAACCCGAGGACATTGCTCGCGTCATTCTGTTTCTCTCGAGCGGCGAGGCCAAGGTAATTCACGGCGCATCGATACCGGTCTACGGCGAGCAATAGCGAGCCGGATATGCACGCCGGCTCGTTATACAGGAATTACGATTGCGGTTCGTCTGCTGCGGTGTGGTGCTGCCTTCAGGACGGCCGAGGAACACTGTCTTGGAACAACGCCAGGTGGCGCATCTTCTTAGCTTTTGTCGTGTGAATGACAACGGAGGTTATGGTGCGGAAGGGGGGACTCGAACCCCCATGGTCTTGCGACCGTCAGCCCCTCAAGCTGGTGCGTCTGCCAATTTCGCCACTTCCGCAAGTTAAGAAAGAACGGCACACGCAGAGGTTGCTATCGTTTTGATCTCTCCAATGCCTGTGATCCGCGGCTTCCGGCGGATGCCTGGCAGCTATCTTTGAAATGGATTCGCGGGCGGCGCAGGCGCCTTCTTGGGGGTGGCGGGCGCCGACTGCTTAGTTCCGTTATGTTGCAGCACCGAGTTTGACGTGCCGCCTTTGGTGGCCCAGACGGAGAGGGCAACCGCCGTGACGATGAAAACAGCGCCCAACACCCATGTGATCTTTGCGAGGGTCGAGACCGTACCGCGCGGCCCAAACGCTGCCTGGCTCACTCCGCCGAAGGCGGCCGTAATATCAACGTTTTCGCCGCCCTGAATGAGCACCACCAAAATGATGAGCAGGCAAACAATAATATGAACTGCTAAAACCAGAGCTTCCATGCGTATCCTTAAAACCGCGCTTTCCGAATTACCTGTACTTCACAATGGCGGTAAATGAGTCAATTTGCAGGCTCGCGCCACCCACCAGAGCGCCGTCAATTTCTTCGTGCGCCATCAGGCCCTTCACGTTATCAGGCTTGACGCTACCCCCGTAAAGAATCCTCACCTGACCCGCTATTTCTTCCCCGAATTGTTTTCTGATGAGACTTCGCAAACAGCGATGGCTTTCGGCTGCGATTTCGGGGGTCGCGGTACGGCCGGTCCCGATAGCCCAGACCGGCTCATACGCTACGATGATACGGGAAAACTCCTGTGCGGTCAACCCGGCAAAGCCGCCCGTAACTTGCTGCTGAAGAACCTGTTGCGTCCTGTCCGCCTCGCGCTCGGCCAGCGTCTCACCCACGCAGGCGATAGGAATGAGGCCAGCCGCCAACGCCGCTTTCAGCTTGCGGTTCACCCGCTCGTCGGTCTCACCGTGATAATGCCGCCGCTCAGAATGCCCAATAATCACATGCGTTGAGCCGGCCTCGCGCAGCATCGGGGCGGAAATATCGCCCGTGAACGCCCCTTCTTTTTCCCAGGAAACATCCTGCGCCCCCACCTGGATGTTGCTTCCCCGAACCGCCTCGGCGACTGCTTTTAGCGCCGTAAACGGCGGCGCAACGACTATCTCGCAATGGTTCGCGCTCGCCACCTTGGGCTTCAACGCATCGACGAATTCGACGGCTTCGGCGATGGTTTTGTACATCTTCCAATTGCCAGCAATCACAGGACGACGCATTGAATCTCCGGAAAGCAAGGCAACAGGTCACAGGTAACAGTGTGCCGTAGGCGTTCGGACGGCAGGGCTGCCATTTAGAATGACGGCACGCCTAAGTGTGTATCCCGAGTCAAACTCAGTAGCCCAGGGCCGCATAGGTTCGCTTTTGCTATTCCCTATTCCCTGTTGCCTGTCACCTGTGACCTGTTACCTGCTACCTGTTGCCTATTGCCTATGGCTTCCACGCCCGGCAGCTTCATACCAGACAGAAATTCCAGGGACGCGCCGCCGCCCGTCGAGATATGAGAAATGTCGCCGGCCACGCCGGCTTTCGCCACCGCCGCCACCGAATCGCCGCCGCCGACAATCGAAAGCGCCTGCGATTCCGCCACCGCGTGCGCGACGCCGAGCGTGCCGTGCGCGAACTGCGGAATCTCAAAAACTCCCATGGGACCGTTCCAAACAATGGTCCGGGCGTTCTTGATGATCTCGGCGTATTCGATAATCGTAGCCGGTCCGATGTCGGCGCCCAGGCGATCCGCCGGAATTTCCACGTGCGCCACAATTTCCGCCTTGGCGTTCGAGTCGATCTTATCCGTTACCAAATGATCCTTTGGAAGCTTCAGCGCCACGTGACGCTGCTCCGCTTCCTGAAGCAGATCTTTGGCGAGGCCCAGCTTATCACCCTCCACTCTGGACTTGCCCACTTCGTGGCCCTGGGCTTTCAAGAATGTGTAAGCCATCGCGCCGCCCACCAGAATTGTATCCGCCTGCTTTATGAAATTCTTGAGCAGGCCAATCTTGTCTGAGACCTTGGCCCCACCGACGATGGCCACATAGGGATGAGCCGGATTTTCCACGGCTTTGCCGAGATATTCCAACTCTTTTTCCATCAGGAAACCAGCAACCGCAGGATCAAGATGATGCGTGATGGCTTCCGTCGAGGCGTGGGCGCGGTGCGCGGAGCCGAAAGCGTCGTTCACATAAAGCTCCGCCAGCGCGGCGAGCTTCGCCGCAAATTCCTCGTCATTCTTTTCCTCTTCCGGGTGAAAGCGCAGGTTTTCGAGCAGCAAGATTTCGCCATCGGCCAGCGATTTTGCTTGCCGTTCCGCTTCCGGCCCAATGCAATCGGCAGCAAACTTCACGGGCTTCCCCAGCAACTCCGAGAGCCGTGCCGCCACGGGCCGCAGGCTCATCTTAGGATTGGGTTTGCCCTTGGGCCGCCCCAGGTGCGAGGCCAGAATCAGACGCGCGCCGTGCTCGACAGCGTATTGAATGGCGGGCAGTGAGGCCCGGATGCGCGTGTCGTCCGTGATGCTGCCACTGTCATCCAGCGGCACGTTGAAATCGACGCGCATGAAAACACGCCGTCCCTTCAAATCAACATCACGGATGGACAGTTTCGGCACAATCAGCTCCTTCGTTGAGGTTTCTGCGGCAGCGAACAAGCCCTCACCGGGCCTTCGGCCACCCTCTCCCGGAGGGAGAGGGCTGACAAACGCGATTAGGACCTGTGCTTACTGCATTTTCCCGGCGACAAATTTCACCAGGTCACGCACGCGGCAGGAATAGCCCCACTCGTTGTCGTACCACGCGGTGACTTTCACCAGGCTGCCGTCAATCACCTTCGTGAAGCCCGCGTCAACAACGGCGGAGTGCGGATCACCCCGGAAATCTGTGGACACCAATTCTTCCGTCGTGTAGCCCAGAATGCCTTTCAGCGGCCCCGCTGCGGCTTGCTTCAGCGCGCCTTGCACTTCTTCGGTGGTGGTGGTTTTCTCAACACAAGCGACAAGATCGACGAGTGAAACATTGGGCGTGGGGACGCGCATGGAATAGCCGTCAAGCTTCCCCTGAAGCTCGGGCAAAACCAATCCCAGGGCTTTGGCGGCCCCCGTCGTCGTTGGAATAATGGAAAGCCCCGCGGCGCGCGCCCGGCGCAGGTCCTTGTGAGGCAGGTCAAGCGTGCGCTGGTCGTTCGTATAAGAATGGATGGTGGTCATCGAGCCTTTGACGATGTGGAAATTGTCGTTTATTACTTTGGCCACCGGGGCCAGGCAGTTGGTGGTGCAGGAAGCGTTGGAGATCACATTGTGTTTGGCGGGATCGTACTTTTTCTCATTCACGCCTAGCACGATGGTAATGTCCTCGCCCTTCGCCGGCGCCGTGATGATCACCTTTTTGACGCTTCCGTTCAGGTGCTTTTTTGCATCCTCGGCCTTGGTAAATAGCCCTGTCGATTCGAGCACGATCTGGGCGCCGAGCGAGGACCAGTCAATTTTCGCAGGATCTTTCTCCCGGAAGACGTGAATCCGCTTTCCATTTACGGTAAGGCTATCTTCGGTGTGGCCCACTTCGGCGTCGAGGGTGCCCAGCACCGAATCGTACTTCAGCAAGTGCGCGAGGGTGCGGGCATCCGTCAGGTCATTCACCGCGACAAATTCGATGGACGGATCGGCGAGCGAGGCCCGCAGCACGTTACGCCCGATACGCCCGAATCCGTTGATTCCTACTTTAACCGCCATGGATCGTCCTCCCAGTCAAGTTAAACGCTAAAAATGCAACCTTTTATGTTACGAGGCGAAATGCTGATTCGTCAAACATTTGTGCTGGATGGCACCTTGGCGCGCCCTGGAAGGGCGACATGCAATAGCCGGGGGCATCGCCCCCGGAAAGCGAGCCTATACTCCTCCGACCCTGAAAGGGTCGCATCCGGCTCTTCGTTGAGACGACAACGAACATCCAATAAGCTGACTGAGGCCCGCGTCATTGACCTTTTTCCTCTGCGACCCTTTCAGGGTCCGGGGTGATGAGGGATTCCCAGTTTCCGGGGGCGATGCCCCCGGCTATTACATGAATCCCCTCCGGGGATTCGCGCGCTTTTTGCGTTTTGCTTTTGCCGTCCGCCTTTAGGTGATCGCTGCTCGGCGTGCAGAGGCCTGCCGCCGGATGGCAATGACCCGGTCCTTGACGTATTCTATTCTTATCTGGAAACTGTTCCGGCTGGAATGGAGAAAAACTAAATGGCAGGTCAAACAGCGCTCTCAGAGCGGGAGCCTATCCCCGCACGGCGCAACTTGGAAGAAGAGATTCGGCGTCTCAAGCGCGAGCTGAATGCCGTGATCCTGGCCCACTTTTACCAGGACTCGGAGATTCAGGACCTCGCCGACTTCATTGGCGACAGCCTTCAACTTTCGCAAGAAGCGGCGCGCACCCACGCCGATGTGATTGTGTTTGCCGGTGTGCACTTCATGGCCGAGACGGCCAAGATTCTGAACCCGGAGCGCCAAGTGCTCCTTCCTGACGTGAACGCTGGATGCTCGCTGGCGGATAGCTGCCCGCCGCATCTCTTCAAGCCGTTCCGCGAGCGCTATCCCGATCATCTCGTGATCAACTACATCAACTGCAGCGCGGAAATTAAGGCGATGAGCGACATCATCTGCACCTCCAGCAACGCGCAAAAGATCATCAATCAGATTCCGCCGGAGCAGCCCATCCTCTTTGGCCCTGACCGCAACCTGGGCCATTACCTCATCAAGAAAACCGGCCGCAACCTGCGGCTGTGGCAGGGCGCCTGCATTGTGCACGAAACGTTTTCCGAGCAGAAGCTGCTGCGGCTGAAGATTCGCCATCCCCGCGCGAAGGTCTTAGCGCATCCTGAATGCGAGGAGCGCGTCCTGCGCAACGCGGATTATATCGGCTCAACAACAGGACTTCTGAATTACGCCCGCGAGAGCCCGGACCGCGAATTCATCATTGCGACGGAGCCCGGCATTATCCATCAGATGGAAAAGGCCTGCCCGGAGAAGGTTTTTATTCCGGCGCCGCCGGAGGGGACCTGCGCCTGCAATGAATGCCCGCACATGCGGCTGAATACGCTCGAAAAGCTTTACCTTTGCATGAAGAACCGCGCCCCCGAAATTACGATGGATGAAGAATTGCGACTCCGCGCGCTGCGCCCCATCCAGCGCATGCTGGAAATGAGTTAGGGCTTCATGATGCAAGCTCGTGCCCCAATAATGAGGAAGCTCGGATTGACCCCTCACCCGGCCTTCGGCCACCCTCTCCCGCAGGGAGAGGGTGGGTATCATTAATTTTCTCGGTGGCCATCTCGAAAGGAAGTAGCGACTCGGCTCATTTTCCAGCCCTCTCCCGCCGGGAGAGGGTGGACCGCGAAGCGGTGGGTGAGGACATCGCGTTAATTCATGGAACAGAAATCTTCAGGCTTCGCCGTTCACCCTCCCCTTCTAAAGCAATTTCTGGATGAAGACTTGGGCGCGGGCGATATCACCACCATGGCGACGGTTCCCGCCGACCGCCAAGCCTGCGGGCGCTTCGTAGCCAAAGCCTCGATGACGCTTGCCGGTCTTGAAATCGCCTTCGAGGTTTTTCGCCTGCTGGATGAAAACCTTCGCACGGAGGTGCGTCAACCCGACGGCAGCCGTTTGCAGCCGGGGGATGAGCCGGCGAGCGTGTGGGCGGACGCACGCGCGCTTCTTTCCGGCGAGCGAGTCGCGCTGAACTTGCTGCAAAGGCTGAGTGGCGTTGCGACCCTGACAAAAAAATATGTGGATGCTGTGGCAGGAACGCCGGCGAAAATCCTGGACACGCGCAAGACGACTCCCGGGCTGCGCGCGCTTGAAAAATACGCCGTCACCGTAGGGGGCGGAACGAATCATCGCCAGGGGCTCTACGACGCGATTTTGATTAAGGAGAATCACATTCACATGGCCGGAGGCGTCCGGCAGGCGATCGCCGCGGCGCGATCGAACCAAGGTGGGGCGCGTTTTCTTGAGGTTGAAGTGACGACGCTTGAAGAATTGAAAGAGGCGGTGGCGCTCGCGCCGGATATCATTCTGTTAGATAATATGACGCCTTTCGAAACACGGAAGGCTGTCGAAATGGCGCGCGCGCAAACGAATTCGATCCTGTTGGAGGCTTCGGGCGGAATTACCCTCGAAAATGTCCGGCAATATGCCGAAGCCGGGGTTGATTGGATTTCCATCGGAGCGCTCACGCATTCGGTGCCCGCGTCTGATCTAAGTTTCGAAATTGAACCCGTCCCTCTATGACAGATTCCAGCACAAAAACGGATGTCCTCGTCATCGGCAGCGGTCTTGCGGGCTGTGCCACCGCGTGGGCTGCGGCCAAGAACGGCGCGGAGGTGACGCTGATCACGCGCGCGGAGCACCCGGAAGAAAGTAACACCTTCTGGGCGCAGGGCGGCATCATCTACGAGGGCAAAAACGATTCACCGGAAAAACTGGTGCAGGATATTCTCACCGCCGGCGCAGGCCTGAGCTCGCCTCAGGCGGCGCGGCTGTTGAGCCGTGAGGGGCCGCGCCTGGTGAAGGAGATTCTGATTGATGAGCTTGGGGTGGATTTTGACCGCATCACGGATGATTCCGAAGAGTGGCACTTAACCGCCGAAGCGGCGCATTCACTGCCTCGGATCCTTCATCACAAAGACCAGACGGGTTCCGCCATCGAGCGTGTTTTTCTGGAACGCGTAATTTCCCATCCCAAGATCAAGGTGATGGCGGGATCGACCGCCGTGGACCTGCTGACCATCTCGCACCATTCCGAAGAGCCGCTCGACGTTTATCAGCTGCTCACGTGCGTCGGCGTTTACGCGCTCGACCGGCAGAGCGGTGAAATCTTTCCGATCTTGGCGAAAGAAACGGTTCTGGCAACGGGCGGCCTCGGGCGCGTCTATCTGCACACGACGAATCCTCCGGGCGCGACCGGCAGCGGCATCGCCATGGCCAACCGGGCGGGAGCGCGCTGCATCAACATGCAGTACGTCCAGTTCCATCCGACCACGCTTTACCATCCCAGCGGCCGTTTTCTGATTTCTGAATCCTTGCGGGGCGAGGGCGCGCGGCTTGTCGACAGCCACGGCGATGAGTTCATGTCCCGCTTTCATCCTGACGGGTCGCTCGCGCCGCGCGACGTGGCCGCCCGCGCCATCTATCAAGTGATGCTCGAATCCGGCGAGCCGTGCGCTTATCTCGATATCTCGCACCAGCCGGCCGGGCAGGTCCGCGACCGTTTTCCCGGCATTTATTCGCACTGTCTGGAGTTGGGCATTGACATTACGCGGCAGCCCATTCCGGTGGTGCCGGCGGCGCACTACAGTTGCGGGGGGATCGCGGTGAATGAGTGGGGCGAGACGAATCTGGCGCGGCTTTACGCCGCGGGCGAAGTCTCGTGCACGGGCTTGCACGGCGCGAACCGCCTGGCGAGCACGTCGCTTCTCGAATGCCTGGTATGGGGCACGCGAGCTGGGATTCGCGCGGCGGAGAACGCGGCCCGCGAGGGGAATTATCATTTTCCGCGCATCGTCTCCTGGCGCTATGAGCGCGAAGCAGTAGACCCGGCGCTTATCGCGCAGGACTGGCTCACCATCCAGCAGACCATGTGGAATTACGTGGGATTGATCCGTAGTGAAAAGCGGCTGAACCGCGCTTCCGAAATTCTTCGTGAGTTAGACGCGGAAATCTCGCGTTTTTACGAGAAGGCGGAGGTCACAGACGCTATGATCGGCCTGCGCAACGGCATCCAGAC
>DASUKV010000419.1:0-5430 GCA_036278555.1 Terriglobia bacterium | reverse complement strand
GAGCGGAGCGAAGAATCCCAGTATTTCGCTTTAAAGTACAGAGATTCTTCCTTCGCTACGCTCAGGACCGCTTCGCTCCTCAGAATGACAGTCTGTTTTGGTTGCGGTTTGGCCGCAGCGCTACCGCGCGTCCAACTTAGTGCGATCCGTGCGGGTAAGCCTCAACTAAACTGCTACTGCACACTAAAGTGAATGATAATTGCAATAGTTGTTTCAACCGGAACGCCGCCACACCGTGCAGGCGCAAAGGACCACTGCCTTACCGCCTCAGTCGCCGCCCGGCTGAAATCGCTTCCCGGTGATTGCAAAACCGTAAGCCCTCGCACCCGCCCGTTTGCCCCGATATCCGCATAAAGCTGCACTGCGCCCTTTTTCTTGGAATGGAGCGCATCTTGGGGATATTGGGCTTCGCTACCGCTGATTTTCCTGGGGTCGGTCAGTTGTTCCGCATCACAGGCCGGGGCATCCCGCAGGTGAGGTCCGGCAGGCGGATCAAAGAGGCTGGCACGGAATGAAGGCTCAAACGCAAGATTCGCCACGCGGGCCTGCAGGATGAGGTGGCCCTTCTGAAACACGCGAATCGTGCGTGGAAAGGCCCTGCCGTTGGTCAGGAAATAATCCTGATAATGGTAAGTGGTCAGCCACTCGGAATCCGATTCGCTTGCCAGATAACCTGTGGCCGGGCTGAAACAAAACGTATGGCGCTTCAGGCTCTTCGTCTGGTATTCGACGCAACTCAAAGCGCCCGCTTTCCGATTGAGGGCGCTGACGTTTCCGACCGTAGCTCCTGGGGGGATTTCGAGCCTCCTGAAGAAATCAAGAGCGTGCGAGGTTTGAAACACGAAGAACGGACGGTATGATGCGTTCGACATGTGCCAGACCTTTTCCCCTTCCCCAACGCTGATCTCATGGTAATTCGAGAAGGAGCTTTCCCTTCGCCATTTTCCGGCGGACGCCCACGACAAGTCATAATCACCTTCCGCCGGGGCTTGGCCGCGCCGATAAACGGTGACGGAAACCTGCAGGGAAAATGGCTGACTGCCCGCCCCCTCAATATTCGAGACCGCACGCGCTCGCGCGAACAACGCTGCTGCCGTGACAGGTGCTGCTTGGTCCTTAGCGGCAAGCGCCGGGGCTAAAAAACACGCGGCGGCAACTCCCGTTAGAACAAATCTGAGCAGATATTTTCCCAAGGATTTCCCTCCCTCTCCCGCCGGAATCTACATTAGAGAACGTTAATGAAGCCTCGCTGGTTTGGATTCCAGTAATACCCAGTCGGACAGCGCTCGATTATGCCACAAACTCACTCAACCGTCATGTGGGCAATGCGGTGAGGTCAAACTTCTCCCATCCTCGGGTAAACCCCTGATTCACAATCCTGATCCGTAAATCGCACAATAGATTGTGGCGTAAGAAGATCGGGCAGGCGGAGTAAGTGTTTTCATGTACCAGGGCGTCGGGAGATCAGCGGAATTCTCCGCACCGGCCTTGCGGGATCTGGCGCGCCACCTGGCTGCTGAAGCTAGCCTCTTGGGTATCCTGCCCGGCATTTATCCAAACGGAAAGCGGGAGCGCGCGCATGGAAATCGCCAGCAAGATTAGAAGCGGCGGCATGAAAACAATCAGCGTGGATGCGGCCGGCCTGGGCACCGAATTGCGCGCGTCGCTCGAGGGGGAGGTCCGTTTCGACGACGGCGCCCGCGCGCTCTACTCGACCGCGGGCGGCAACTACCGCCAAGTTCCTATCGGTGTGGTTATCCCCTGTACGCTTGGGGATGTTAGAAGGTCGGTGGCTATTTGCCGCCAGTACGGCGCTCCGGTTCTTACTCGTGGAGGAGGCACAAGCCTCGCGGGACAATGCTGTAATACCGCCGTCGTGATCGACATCTCGAAATACCTGCGCAAAATTCTGGAGCTCGATCCCGGCCAGAAGCGGGCGCGCGTCGAACCAGGCGTAGTCCTGGACGATCTGCGGAACGCGGCGGAAGAGTACCATCTGACCTTTGCGCCTGACCCTTCCACTCATACCCATTGCACACTGGGCGGGATGATTGGCAACAACTCCTGCGGCGTCCATTCCGTGATGGGCGGAAAAACGGTCGATAACGTTGAGGCGCTACGGGTGCTGACCTACGACGGGCTCGAGTTCGAAACTGGGAGAACCAGCGAAGAAGACCTCCACCGCATTATTCAAGAAGGCGGCCGGCGTGGAGAAATTTATTCCAGAATGAAGGCTCTGCGGGACAAGTACGCGGGCCTCATCCGGCAGCGCTTTCCTCAAATCCCACGGCGCGTCTCCGGATACAATCTTGACCAGCTCCTGCCCGAAAGCGGGTTTCATGTGGCGCGCGCTCTCGTGGGTACCGAAGGGACGTGCGTGACGGTGCTTGACGCTACTCTGCGCCTGATACCGAGCCCGCCGGTGCGTTCGCTTCTTGTCCTGGGATACCCGGACGTTTACAGCGCCGGGGACCACATCATGGAAGTCCTGGCCCATAAGCCCACGGGTTTGGAGGGCCTTGATGACCGGCTGCTCCGGGACATGAAGAAGAAGCACAAACACACTGACGACCTTAAACTGTTACCCGAGGGCGCCGGCTGGCTGGTGGTCGAGTTTGGCGGCGAAACGAAAGAAGAGGCGGATGGCAAGGCGCGCGGGCTCATGGACGAGCTTAAAAAGCGCCCTGATGCGCCCTCGATGAAGCGCTATGACGACCACGAGATGGAAAAAAGAATCAAGGAAGTGCGCGAATCCGGCCTTGGCGCCACCGCCTGGATACCCAATGAGCCGCCCACGTGGGAAGGCTGGGAAGACTGCGCGGTGCCGCCCGAAAAGCTGGGCGATTACTTGCGCGATTTTCGTAAGTTGCTCGACAAGTTCAATTACGCCTGTGATCTTTACGGTCATTTCGGCCAGGGCTGCGTCCACACGCGGATTGATTTTGATCTTGAAACGCAGCCCGGAATTGATAAATACCGGGCGTTTGTGCACGAGGGGGCGCACCTGGTGGTGCGCTACGGCGGCTCGCTTTCCGGCGAGCACGGGGACGGGCAATCCCGCGCCGAGCTGCTTCCTATCATGTTCGGCAACGAGCTGATCGAAGCCTTTCGTGAATTCAAGCGCATTTGGGACCCGGACTGGAAGATGAATCCCGGCAAGGTGGTGGATCCGTACCGCGTGGATGAAAACCTTCGCTTGGGCGCGAACTACAAGCCCTGGACTCCCGGCACGCATTTTCAATATCCCGATGATTCCGGGAACTTCGCGCGCGCGGCGCTTCGCTGCGTGGGCGTCGGCAACTGCCGCCGCGAAGAAGGCGGCACCATGTGCCCGAGTTATATGGTGACGTTCGAAGAACGGGACTCGACGCGCGGCCGGGCGCGCCTGCTGTTCGAGATGGTCCGCGGGGACGTGCTTCAGGACGGTTGGCAGGATGAGGCGGTGCGGCAGGCGCTGGATCTGTGCCTCGCGTGCAAGGGCTGCAAGGGCGATTGTCCGGTGAATGTTGACATGGCGACTTACAAGGCGGAGTTCCTCTCCCACTATTACAAGCGCCACCTGCGGCCGCGCCACGCCTACGCTATCGGATATATTCATCGCGCCTCGTGGCTCGCAGGGCGGTTCCCGCGTCTGACGAACGCGTTCACCCAGACGCCGGGGCTCAGCGCGGCAGCAAAAGCCCTGGCGGGCATCGCTCCCGAGAGGAAAATCCCGCCCTACGCGCACGAATCATTCAAACGTTGGTTCAGAAGAAACCGGGGAGTTCACCAGGAAAACCGCGCCGATGGAAGCGGTAGTGGCTCTAAACCCGTCGTGATCCTATGGCCGGATACGTTCAATAACTATTTTCATCCGCGTACCGCGCGGGCGGCGGTAGAGGTGCTCGAAGCGGCGGGCTATCGCGTGCGTGTGCCTCGTCAAAATCTTTGCTGCGGCCGCCCCCTTTACGACTACGGAATGCTCGATTCCGCCGAGCGGCTGCTGCTGAAAACCCTCGACGCCATTCGCACCCCCATCCGTAACGGAACGCCGGTGGTGGTTCTTGAGCCGAGCTGCGCCGCGGTTTTTCGCGACGAATTGGTGGGCCTTCTAGGCAAAAATGAGGACGCCAAGCGTTTGTCGCAGCAGACTTTTCTGCTGAGCGAGTTTCTCGAAAAACAGAATTATCAGCCCCCCGCGTTAAGCCGTAAGGCGATTGTCCATGCTCATTGCCACCACCGCGCGGTGATGACGATAAAGGACGAAAAGAAAGTACTGGATAAACTCGCTCTGGATTACGAATTTCTCGATTCGGGCTGCTGCGGCATGGCCGGCGGCTTTGGTTTCGAAAAAGAACACTACGACGTCTCGGTCAAGGTTGGCGAGCGCGTGTTGTTGCCCGCTGTGCGCCGGGCGGAACAGGATACTCTGATCATCGCCAATGGCTTTAGCTGCCGCGAGCAAATCTCGCAAACAACAAATCGCAAGGCCCTGCACCTGGCGGAGGTGATTCGGATGGCGCTCGATGGCGGGAAATCGGGCGCGGAAGCTGAAGACAGTTCGCGCCAAGCTCGAGTTGCGCCAGCCCGCGCCACCACGGCGGCGCTTATTGCGAGTGGTGTTCTCGCAATGGCGGGGCTGGCATGGGCCGCGAGGAGGAAAGCGTGAAATCGAAACTGATCGAGGCCCAGGGCGGGAAGACGTTTGCCCTGGTATTTGACGAAGGGGACGAGGCGGTCTCCGGGATTTTAGAATTTGCGAAGCAGAATAAGTTGGGGGCCGGCCACTTCACCGCGATCGGCGGGTTCCGCGAAGCCGTGCTCGGCTACTTCGATCTGGAAAAGAAGGACTACCAGAAAATACCGGTCAAAGAGCAGGTCGAGGTCTTGTCGCTGGTGGGCGGCATTGCATTGGCGAAGGGAGAGCCCAAGGTGCATGCGCACGTGGTGGTTGGTACTTCTGATGGCTCGGCGCGCGGAGGCCACTTGATTCAAGGCTACGTGCGCCCCACCCTGGAATTGGTCGTCACCGAATCGCCAAAGCACCTGCATCGTGAATTTGATGAGGCTTCGGGTTTGGCTCTGATCCGTCTGTAGTGACGCCAGGCGCTGTAGCGGCGGCCTCTGGCCGTCGGCCATTATTCGGGAAAGGCGACCCTCAGAGAGCGCCGCTAAAAGAAAAGCCGCCACTATAATTTCGTAGTCCTCAGCAGGCGCCAGGGAAGAGAATTCAATGCCTGAAAGTAATGCTGCCGAAGTAGTGGTAATTACCGGCGCCTCGGCGGGCGTGGGCCGCGCCACCGCAAGGGCGTTTGCGCTGCGCGGCTTTCGCGTGGGCCTGCTGGCTCGCGGACGCGACGGGTTAGAAGGGGCCCGGGCTGACGTAGAGACGCTCGGGTCAAAAGCTCTTGCCCTGCCCGTCGACGTATCCCACGCTGAAGAAGTTGAGGC
>DASUKV010000418.1:0-3234 GCA_036278555.1 Terriglobia bacterium | reverse complement strand
CAGCCGCACACCCGGATCGCCGCCCCGCAATGGCCCGGCAATCTCATCTTGAAATTTGTTGACCGCCTGGATCGAGTTCCAGCCTGGCGTCCAGAAAAACGGAGTCAGAGGTGGAGGAGGCTGATCCGCATAGCCCTCCATCGAAAATGACAACGGAGTGTCAGGATCGCCGGGCGGCTTCGGTTCGCTGACGTTCACGCCGGCGTCGATCGCGGTCCGTCCGCTATAACGGTGCGGCTCGCGAGCGATTTTCGAGCCTGCGGCCCGAAACGATGCAGAGGGCGCGGCCTTTGCCGCCCCCGCAAGCTCAGGCAGCGATTCCGCCATCGTAGCGTCAACCTCATCAAGGTTCTGCCAGGCTGCCGCTTCGCGCCGCCCGGCGGCCAGCATCGTGTCCCGCACCCAGCGCCAGCTTTCCTGGATATCGCCTTGCGGCACGTAGACTTGGAAGAACCTTTGCGCCCGGCCCTCATTGCTCACGAGCGTTCCATCCGCCTCGGCAAACGTGCCCGCTGGCAGCACGACATCCGCTTTCTCTACCGTCGGATTCATTAAACTGTCGAGCGCGATCACGCTTTTCACAGAACCCAGGAATTCGTCCACTTTCTCTTTGGAGGCGCGGCGATAGAGGTCGTTTTCGAGGACCACCACCGTGTCCGCCTCGCCCTTCCGGACGGCTTCGAACGCCTCATCCAGCGGGCGGCCACCCATCATGCTAAGCCCCATGCTGTTCGATTCGTGCACCGTAAAACTCAGGCTCGCGGCCTTTCCGGTGCGGCATAAAGCGCGGCCGACGCTTGCCGCCGCCTGAACAATTGCCTCGCTATTCAAGCTGGGACCAGCAACAACCACGGGCCGTGCGGCGTTCTTCAGCGCCTCGGCCATGCGCCCAGCGAGCGCCTGTTCTTGCTTGGACAGGCCCGAAACATCCGGCGCGTTCGCGTCAAGCGCGTGAGCCACCGCGAATCCCAAGCGGGCGATGCCGGCAGGCGACCCGCGGTACGTTTCTCTGGCGACATCGTCCAACTTCGTCGCGGCGGGCGTTGCGACAAACAGCGGGCCTTTTTCATCCTGCACCGCCTCCCGCACAGCGTGGTCAAGCCAGAGCGGAATCTTCAGCTTCTCGACCGCGCGGAAAGGCTCCTGGCGCACCGACTGCCGCAAGGCGAGAGCCATCCGCGGCGCCACTTGCGTGACATCTTCGCCCAGAACCAGCGCCGCATCCGAAAGCTCGATCTCGCGCAGCGAGGGCGTGCGCGCCGGCCCGGCTCGCAAAATCTTCAGCATTAGCGCTGTCAGGCGGTGTTCCTCGCTCTCAACGCCCGCATAAAAATTTTCAGGCCCGGCCAGGACGCGAAGCGCTAAATTTGCTTCGAGCGACGCCCGCGGCGACCCGATGCCGATCACTTTCCCGGACGACAACGCGGCGCGAACCGCTTCGAGGGCTTCCGCCTTCGCGGCGGGTTGTAACGTGCTGTCCTTTCGCACCAGCGGCTGACGCACGCGCTTTTCGCTATTCACAAACTCGTAGCCGAACCGCCCGCGGTCACAGAGGAAATATCCGTTCACCTCACCGTTGTAGCGGTTCACGATCCGCCGCAGCGAGCCGTACCGCTCAGCGGGACTCGTATTGCAGCCCAGACCGCAATGCGCGCAAACGGAGGGCGCCAACTGCAAATCCCACTTCCGGGTGTAATGCTGCTTCAGGGTTTTATCGGTGAATACACCCGTCGGACAAATCTCAACCAGGTTGCCGGAAAATTCGTTCTCCAGCACGCCGTCCTCTTGCCGCCCGAAATAGACCAGATTGCGCATGAGGAACTGGTTGAAATCCCGCCCTCCCGCGTATTCGCGGTAGTAGCGCACGCAGCGGTAACACTGAATGCACCGGTTCATCTCATGATTCACCAGCGGACCCAGATATTGGTTGCGGAAGGTACGCTTTGTAAAACGATACCGGCGGTAATCATGCCCGGTCATCACTGTCATATCCTGCAAGTGGCACTCCCCGCCTTCATCGCACACGGGGCAATCATGCGGATGGCTCTGCATCATGCCTTCGATGATCGATTTGCGAAAGTCCTCCGCTTCCGGGTCGGCAATCGAAATGCGAACCCCTTCGGCCACGGCCGTCATGCAGGACATCACGATGCGGCCCTTCGTGTCATTCTCATCTTTATACTGTTTCACGGCGCACTGCCGGCACGCTCCGACGGAACCCAGCGCCGGATGCCAGCAAAAGTAGGGCAAGTCATAACCCATCGTCAGGCAGGCCTGGAGCAGGCTTTGGTCCGGGTGGGCCTCGACCGGACGGTTATCGACATAAAACTTCGCCATTACGATCTCCAGGGGCACCGCTTCTCAGCAATATGGCGCTCAAAGTCGTCCCGAAAGTACTTGAGGGCGCTCTGCAGCGGCTCGACGGCGCCGGGCGCGAGCGCGCAAAAGGTGTTTCCCGGCGCGCACAACTTGCAAATATGAGCCAAGTGATCCAAGTCTGCCGGCTGCCCGTCGCCGTCTTCAAGAGCGGTCAAGGCTTTTTCGGCCCAGGAAAGCCCCGCCCAGCAAGGGGTGCACCAGCCGCAGGATTCCTGGGCGAAGAAATGTTCGAGGTTTCTCACCATGCCTACGGGACAAGTTTGATCGTCCAGAATGATCATGGTCCCAGTCCCCATCCGGCTTCCCACCTTGGCGACTTCGGTGAAATCCATCTTCACGTCCAGGTGCTCTTCCACAAGAAAGTCCGTGGAAGCGCCGCCGGGCAGCAGACCACGGAACCGCACGCCGTCCTGCATCCCGCCCGCGTGGACTTCCAGAAGCTCCCGGATCGTTGTGCCCATCGGCAGCTCCCACAGCCCCGGCCGCTTCACCTTGCCGCTCGCACCATAAATCTTCGTGCCGCCGTCCTGCGTATAACTCAGGGCCTTGAACCAGTCCGCGCCGTTCTTCACGATGTGGTGTACGTTACAAAGCGTTTCGACGTTCTGGACAATGGTCGGCTTTCCGAATAGTCCTGAAACCTGCGGAAAGGGCGGCTTGGTTCGCGGATTCGCGCGCTTTCCCTCGAGCGCGTTCAGCAACCCTGTTTCTTCACCGCACATATAGCGCCCGCCGCTCATATGGACGTGCATATCCATGCTGAAGCCCGAATCGAGAATGTTCTTCCCCAGGTAACGCTTCGCATGAGCCTCGGCAATCGCCTGCCGGAGCCGTTCCGCCGAAAGCACATACTCG
>DASUKV010000417.1:0-4780 GCA_036278555.1 Terriglobia bacterium | reverse complement strand
GACGTTTTCGGTGGTGCTGCTGCTCTACGCCGCTGCTCAGGCAGCCAGCGCCGGCGGCCTGATCGCGGTGCTGGCCTTCGGCATCACCCTGGCGAATGCGCGCCGCACCGACGTGCCTCTGTTCGAGGGCATGTTTGGCCTTTCCGCGCAGGAGCCCGAGCACCATCTTGAGATTCTCTCATTTCATTCGGAGTTGGCTTTCCTGGTACGCAGTTTTTTCTTTATTCTGCTCGGAGTGATCGTCCAGATCTCAGGCTTGCGGGGCTACGCGGCGCTGATGTTGGGGGTTTTTGGAGCGCTTGTGGTGGCAAGATGGATCGCCGTGAAGGCCACAAGCTGGAGTTGGGCGGAGAAAGACCCGAAGGAGCGTGAGATCGCCCTCTGGCTCTTTCCTCGCGGCCTGATCACCGCCGTGCTCGCCATTCAGGTGATTCAGGCTCGGGGAGCCGCCTTCGCTTTCCTGCCGGCGCTGGCATTTGCTATCATTCTCTTTACCAATCTTTTAGTGGTTGTAGCGAGCGTCCGTACCGGCGCCGCGCCCCCCTCCGAGCCGTCCCAGCCGCTCGTCGGGAGCGAAACCGCCATTGAATCGTAGTCGTCCAATTTGTTGAGGATCATTCGATGCCAGCGCCTTGCCGAAAATGCGGCGCCACAAAGACGGAGCCGGTGCATCATGGACTTTCATACCATTTTGCTCAGGCGTTCGGTTACAGGATCCGCACATGCTCCCGCTGCCGCCGCCGGCGAATCCTGCCGGAGCACGCGTTCAGGCGCCCGGAGGCATACTCTGCTGCGTTGCAATCTTCCTCCCAGCTTCGCGCGGATGCGCCACTGGGCGCCGCTCAATGGGATGCCGCTAATTTTGATCCCGATGGATTTGACGGCTGCCCGCGCTGCGGAAACGCGAGTTTTGACCGGGCGCCCCGCAACTGGGTGGAGCGCGGCCTCGGTCTCGCGCACATGGCCCGCTGCCGCGCCTGCGGAAAAAGGTTCGCCTATCCACAACCTTGATCCTGATCCGGTGGTGCGGACCTGTGATTTCAGGTCCGCGGCTTTTCCGGTATGCAGCGCCGCAGGCCTCTAAAGCGGGGTCTGTATTGCAAGGTCGTAAATTGTTCCTTTAGCAGACACTTTGGATCGCGTCATTCTGACGCTGAGCGAAGTGAAGCGGAAGAATCCCCGTATTTTGCCTTTTTTAAAATGCAGGGATTCTTCCTTCGCTTCGCTCAGGACCGCTTCGCTCCTCAGAATGGCAGTTTGGGTGCAGCGTCGCCACGTTGCGCCCTCCTACCTCGTTCTCTGTTCCGATTAAATCTGTTTGAGTTTTTCTTGAGGCCGGGTTAGCCTCTGAATCGACTTCTGCGCTATGCCGGGGAAATCCTCACCTTCCGTCAACCGTCTCATTGTCCAATCCGCCGGGATTGTGATGGCGAGCGTGCTCGCCAGCCGCCTCCTGGGTTTTTTCAGAGATTGGACTGTGGCGCAACAGATCGGGTCAAACGCCATCACCGACGCCTACTATGCGGCCTTTACGCTACCCGATTTTCTAAATTATCTCGTCGCGGGCGGCTCATTGAGCCTGACTTTTATCCCCATCCTCACCCGCTGCATCGCCGAAAAACGGGAAGAGGATGGCTGGCACGTTTTTTCCACAGTCATCACGGTGATGGATATTTTTCTCGTCCTGGGAGTATGCCTCGGTGAGATTTTCGCTCCGCACCTCGTCCAGGTTATCGCGCCGGGGTTTCACGGAGCCGAACGGGAGCGCGTTATTTTTCTCACGCGTCTCATGCTGCCCGCGCAACTTTTTTTTTACCAGGGCGGCATCCTGAGCGCGGTCCAGTACGCGAAGGGCCAATTTCTGGTTCCTTCGCTTGCGCCCGTGGTTTATAACCTGGGTATCATCCTGGGCGGTGTGCTGCTCGCCTCGCGTATCGGCATCACCGGGTTTGCCGTAGGGGTATTGGCGGGCGCTTTCGCGGGAAACTTCCTCCTTCAAATTTACGGCGCTTCGCGGGCAGGAGCACACTTCCATCCCAATCTCAACCTTCGCAACCGCGATTTCAAGCTCTTCATCAAGCTTTCGATCCCCATCATGCTGGCGCTTTCCATCGTCTTCACCGACGACTGGATCATCCGCTGGTTCGGCTCTTATCTTGCGCCGGCTTCGATCACATGGCTGAGTTATGCGAAAACGTTAATGCGAGTCCCGATTGGAATTATGGGACAGGCGATTGGCGTGGCGTCATTTCCGTTTCTCGCCCAGCTTTACTCCGAAGGCAAATTCGACGAATTGAACCGCACCTTGAACGCGACGCTGAAGAGCGTGCTTCTGCTGCTGATTCCGGTTTCTGCGCTCACCATCGCGCTGAAGACGCCCCTGGTCTACTTCATTTTCTCGCACACGCGCCTGCACGCCTCAGACCTCCGAGCCACCGCGCTGACGCTCGGCATGTTCGCCATCGGCATGTTCGCCTGGGGCGCCCAGAATATTCTCGCCCGCGGCTTTTACGCCGCCCGCGACACGCTGACTCCGGCGATCGCGGGAACCGCGATGACTTTTCTAAATCTGCCGGTTTATTGGATACTGTCCCGAGACTTGCAGCACCTCGGCTTGGCTCTGGCGAGTTCGATCGGCGTGATCGCCTACGCGGTGATCCTGTTTATTCTGTTGAACCGCCGCACGCAGAACGCTGGCGCCGCGAGCGTTCTGGAATTTTTCTTCAAAGTTTGCGTGTCAGCGGGACTTGGAGGCTTTGTCTGCTTCGAGGTGATGCGGCAGCTTGAATCTCGCATCCAGTGGCAGTCAACCCACGGCGCTTTTGTGGTGCTGGTGGCGGCAACCGCGGCGGGGCTGCTTGTGACCGTCGGGGTTGCCAAGCTCCTGCGCATCCGCGAACTTGACCCCTATCTGCGCCGCCTGCGCCTGGGGTAGCCCTCACCCGGCCTTCGGCTACCCTCTCCCACGGGGAGAGGGCTGAAAAGAAGGAGTGAATCACAGCCCTCTCCCTTTGGGAGAGGGGGGAACCGCTCTGCGGCTGCCATGAAAATAGCTCCCCTCCTCAGTTGAGGAGGGGGTTAGGGGGTGGTGGGTTTTCGAGGAGCTGCCACGCGAACCACCCCTGCCCCTCCTTAACCAAGGAGGGGAATAAACCACGCTGCGTTACTTGCCCACGCAAAATGTCGAGAAAATCACGCCCAGCACGTCATCGGTCGTCGTGATACCTGTGATTTCATCGACGGCATGAAGGGCGTCGTAGAGGTCCAGCAAAAGCATTTCGTGCGGTACATGCTGGGCGGCGGCATTGCGCGCCTTGCCGAGCGAGGCAAGAGCTTGCTGGACGCAGTGCTGGTGCCGGACATTGGTGAGAAATTCCGAATCCGGCTCACGCGCCGGGGCCGCCAGCGAAAGCAGTCTTTCTTTTAATTGCGCGATTCCTTTCCCGTTCAGAGCCGACGTCCGGATCGTCTCTCGGGCCGCGGCGATTTCCTCGTTGTTGCGTGGTGGCAGGTCGCATTTGTTAAACGCGATCAGTATGGGGCCAAGCGGCTCCATGCGCTGGAGCAACTCGCAATCTTCCGCCGTCCAATCCTGGGAGCTGTCGATGACGAGCAAACGCAAATCAGAATCCGCGACAGCCTGGAACGAGCGCTCGACGCCGATTTTTTCTACCGGATCTTCCGTTTTGCGAATGCCTGCCGTATCCGCCAGCCGCAGCGGGATGCCATTGAGGTTTGCCGTCTCCGTAACGAGATCGCGCGTCGTGCCGGGAATTTCGGTGACGATGGCGCGCTCCTCATTCAGCAGCCGGTTAAACAGGCTTGATTTGCCCACATTGGGCCGGCCCACAATGGCCAGGCTCAACCCTTCACGAACGATTCTGCCGTAGTCATAGCCCTTCGCCATTTCTTCGAGTCCCGTCTGAATAGAGCCAAGCCGCGAAAGAATATCCTCCCAGCCCGAGACGGGAACGTCATCCTCGGCAAAGTCGATTCCGGCTTCGAGGTGCGCGATCAGCTCCACGATCCTTGTTTTATGCGGCTTCAGGCGCGCGGCAACGGCGCCGCCCATCTGCCGCGCCGCCACGCGAGCCTGGAAAAGGGTGCGCGAATCGATCAAGTCGCGGATCGCTTCCGCCTGGGTCAGATCAATCCGCCCATTCAGGAACGCGCGCTGGGTAAATTCACCCGGCTCGGCAGGCCGCGCGCACTGAGCGAGACAGCATTGCAGCAGAAACCTGAGAATCACCGGCGCCCCGTGGCAGCAAATTTCAGCCACATCTTCCCCGGTATAAGAATGCGGCTTGCGGAAACAAGTCACCACCACCTGGTCGAGAATTTTGCCGGATTCGGGATCGAGGAATTCGCTGAGCGTCGCCTGGCGGATTTCAGTTTCGGGCATGCGGATAAGATGATGAGTGATCTCGATCGCGCGAGGCCCGGAGAGGCGAACCATCCCCACGCCGCCGCGCCCGGCGGGTGTTGCAATGGCCGCGATCGTGTCATCACTGATCATGAATCTCGTAGCGCCGGTATGCCTTCACTATTTCGAAAGCAGCGTTGTAGCGCCGGTGTCCCCACCGGCGATTTCGGCGCTGAGAGCCTGCCCTGAACGAAGTGAAGGGACAGCGCTGCGTTCCCCCTCACCCGGCCTTCGGCAGAAGGCAAAGCCGAAAATCGTAGGGGCGCTGCTTGCTGCGCCTTTGCCGGAATGGATGAGGTAGCGCGGAGTTGTTTTGTAACTCCGCGGCTTTTCAAAGCCCCTCACCCGGCCGTTGGC
>DASUKV010000416.1:0-23196 GCA_036278555.1 Terriglobia bacterium | reverse complement strand
AGTCTCGCGGCGGTATCAGCAGCGGTTGTCCCGGTCTGTTCGCCGGAGTTACGCCGTCGCCGCGCTGCTCCGCGCGCTGGTGCGCGCTCCCGCCGAACTGCAGGACTGGGTTGCCATGACGCTTCCCTCCCGGCTGCGTTTGCGATTGCTTGAAGCCACCCGCTGGCAAGGCAGCAGCATGATTTGACCGGAGGGTTCAAGCCGCGCTCTTGCGGTTAAGAGTGAAACGTCACAGCATTGTTTTCGCGAGGAGAGAAATATGATCCGGTTGAAAGAAAGCAGGTTTCTGTTCCTGATATTACTGGCGTTTCTGGCGCTGGCAGGCGCCGCAAGCACGGCACAAAATCCGCCAGCCGCTAAAGTAAATCTCATTCGTATGACGGCCCGGAAATACCAATTCGATCCCAGCGTCATCACCGTCCGGAAGGGCGACCACGTAAAACTCGTTATCACAGCTCTCGACCATGACCACGGCATTGAAATCGCCGGTTATGGAATCAAGCAAAAGCTCAAAAAGGGAATCCCCACAACGGTCGAATTCACAGCGGACAAACCGGGAACTTTTGAATTCCGCTGCTCGCAGTTCTGCGGTTTGGGTCACCGGCGCATGAAAGGGAAGTTGGTAGTTCAGGAGGATTAAACGGTGGATCACGGTTCAGGCATGGGACAGCTCAACCTTCCCGCCGCCTGCGTCAGCCAGAAAGGATGGTGTATTCTGAACTACGAACGCACTCGCGCCGCAAAACATTTTGGGCGATGAGGAACGGGAGAGCTTATGAGCCTGTGGGGCGATGATGAGCGGAAGACGCTTCAGGAGAAGATGCGGCGCGAGGGCCGCTTGCCGCAGGGCCAGTCTCTCACGCTGAAGTGGCCGGTGCTGCACTACAGCGGCGTTCCGGATTTTGATCCGAAGACGTGGGATTTCCGCACGGCAGGATGGGTGGAAAAGCCGGTCCGGCTGAGCTGGGACGCGTTCCTACGCTTACCAAAAGTTCAGGTGACCGCGGATTTTCATTGCGTGACGCGCTGGAGCCGTTTCGACAACCGCTGGGAGGGAGTCGCGTTCCGCACAATTTATGAAATGACGGCTCCCAAGCCGGACGCGACTCACGCGATGGTCCACTGCGAAGAAGGTTACACCACCAACGTGCCTCTCGCTGATTTGCTGGAAGATAACGTCCTTTTCGCCTACCGCCACGATGGCGAGCCGCTCCCGGCCGAGCACGGCGGACCGCTGCGGCTGGTGGTTCCTAAGCTTTATGCCTGGAAAAGCGCCAAATGGGTGCGGGGCCTCGAATTTATGCCTTATGACAAACCGGGCTTCTGGGAGCAGAACGGCTACCACATGTACGGCGATCCGTGGAAGGAGCAGCGGTTTGATACGGATTAATGGAAGCGATCAGCCGTCAGCAATCAGCATTCAGCAAAACGTCCGGATGGCGGACGCCCGAAATGAGCTTCGCTCTGTGGCAAGCTGGTCGCTGACTGCTGACGGCTGATTGCTTCTTAGTAAATTTCAAACCGCTCCTGATGCACGTTGGGATCGCTTTTGATCACCAGTTCCTTACGAGTCTGGGACTCAATCTCCGACAGCAGCGTCGCGAAATGAGATTTCAGGGTTGACGCGACCTCCGGATGAACCCGCAGGCGCATGACGTCCCCGTCAATCTGCGAAGCCATCTTGCGCGCTTCAGACGCGATCTCGCTGCTCATCGTCGCCACCGATTTGATCCATCCCGCGCCCGAGCAGTAGGGGCAAGGCTCGCACAGAGTACGTTCGAGCGATTGCTTCACCCGTTTGCGCGTCAACGCCACCAGGCCAAATTCGTTGAATGATAGAATCTTCGTGGGCGCGCGGTCCTGGCGCAGGGCTTCATCCAGCGCCTGCACCACCTTGGTGCGGTTGCGCCGTTCGTCCATGTCAATAAAATCGATCACGATAATGCCGCCCAGGTCCCGGAGGCGGATTTGCCGGACGATCTCCTTTACCGCGTCGATGTTGGTTTTTACGATCGTGTCTTCCAGGCGGTTCGTCCTGCCCACGTACTTGCCGGTATTCACGTCAATCGCCACCAGGGCTTCCGTCTGGTTAATCACGATATAGCCGCCCGACTTCAACCACACTTTGGGCTTCAGCGCCCGGTCAATTTCTTCTTGAATTCCGAACTCCTCAAAAAGCGGTGCCTCGCGCATATAAAGCTTCACGTGGCCGATGAGCGAAGGTTGAAAGCGGCTGACAAATTCCAGGGTGTGTTCGTACTCGATTTCCTGGTCCATGCGGACGGACCGGAAATCGGGCGAGAGCAGATCGCGCAGGATGCGCTCGACCAGCGTCAGATCGCGGTGCAGCAAAGCGGGCGCTTTGGTCCGCTCTGCCTTGGCGCGGATTTCATTCCAGAGATTCCCCAAAAAACCGAGGTCCGCTTTGAACTCTTCCTCAGAGCGCCCCGCCCCGGCAGTCCTCACAATAAAACCGCCCGGGAGCGACCCTTTATTTTCAAGAATGATGTTGCGCAGGCGGAGCCGCTCGTCTTCGGAAGCGATCTTCCGCGAGACTCCGGTGTGAGTGATCGTGGGCATATAGACCAGATACCGGCCCGGCAGCGCGATGTGGGAAGTGATACGCGCGCCTTTCGTTCCAAGCGGCTCCTTGGCGATTTGCACCAGGATTTCCTGACCCTCCTTCAGCAGCTCATTGATGGGCAAGGGTTGGTGATTGCTCGCCCGGGAGGCTTCCGGACGGTGTCCGCCGCCGCTTTCCTGACGGCGCCCTTCATGGCCGCGAAACTTTCCGCGCCCCCGGCGGGTCCGCCGTGGCGCCATCCGCGGGCGGTGATGCGATTCGCGCAGGGTGTAGGATTGCTCCGCCGGTTCTGTCGCCTCCACTTCCTCCTGCGTTCGCTCAAGAAGCGGCTGTGCAACCTCTTCGTCCGCCGTGGCAGCTTCTTCGTCGGTCCCAAGCGGCTCAGAGGCATCATCGGCCGCCGCTGCTTCTTCCGAGGCCTCTTTGGCCACTTGAAGCGGGATCTCATCAAAGCTGGAAAGAGGCTTTTCGGGCTCTGCCTCCTCTTCGGGCGACAGCGCAGCCAGCCGGGAAGTTTCCGTCACCTCCGCAGGAAATGGCTGGGCCTGAGCGTTCACCGGGTAAAGGGTCTCTACCGCGCCTTTCGGGTTTTCCTGAGGAGTAAGGAAAGTCGCCTTTTCCTCTGAATCCTGAAATTCAGGGTTCGCCTTGAGCTCGGTTTCAGCCTGGGGCAGCGCTTCGGAAGAAGCGTCCTGGGCCGGTGGATCCAAGCGCGATTCTTCGGATCCGGGATGCTCCTTCTCATCTTGCGACAGCGTTCCGGGAGCCTCTGCATGACCATATTTCGCTAGCGACTCTCCCGGCAGGAGTTCCAGGCCCTGGGACGGTGATGACGACGGTTCCTCCTCGCGAAACCGGGGAGATTCGGGCCGTCGGGTAAACCGGTCCTCGCGGAATCGCCGGCCGCGCTTCCTCTGCCGCCCGAAGTCCCGCCGCCGGTAGTCTTTGGACTCCGGAGGACTTGTTGGCGCCGCTTGGCCTGTTGCCTCCGTCTCCTCCGAAGCATGGGTTTGCTGTTCAACGTAGGGCTCAGTAACCGCCTCGCTCTCAGATTCGGCAATCAGCGGTTCTAATGTTTCGGTTGCGGCTGAGGATTCGTCCGGTTTGGATTCTACAGGATGCGAATCCGCGGCCGTGATCCCCTCTCTGGCTCCCTCACCGCGGCCAAGACGCGCAACGCGGTTTTCCGCCTCAGTAAATACACGGTCGTATTCTTCGGAATCCTCGAAGAAATCCGACACGTAGAGAAAGGCGTCGCGCTCAAGCCCGATATCCACAAAAGCGGATTGCATGCCCGGCAGAACGCGATTGACGCGCCCTTTGTAGATGCCACCGACCAAACCGACATCTGTATCTCTCTGAAAATAAAGCTCAACGAGCTGGTCATCTTCCAACACGGCCACCTTCGTCTCGTGCGCGGACGAGGAGACCAATAATTCCTTTGTCATGGAAATTCCTTTCTGGGATTTCGGCAGGATCAACCCTTTTGCGGGGATCAACTGCTGATTCTCCCAACGTGGCTTTGGCGCACCCGGTTTATTGAGGCCCGGTCGCGTGGCGCTTCGCTTGGTGACTCGCAAGCCCCGGCTCGTTGCCGGATTTTGTGCGACGAGGGCTCATCAGGCCCGCATCTTCGCGTCAAAGCCAATCGAAATCAAAATTCGAACGCCGAAAGGGCATTGCGTGGAAGCATAGAAGAAACTCTTCGCGCTTCACATCGACCAAACGCCAGCCGGCGCTCCTCCTGAATCTTACAGAATCGCTGTTCCCGCTTAATTTACAAATCGCCTTTTCCGGATGCTCAGCGCAAGGCCTAATCCGGCAAAAGTAAACAGGACCGATGAACCGCCCTGGCTCATCAGGGGAAGCGGAATCCCCGCAATTGGCAGAAAGCCAATCATCATCCCGACGTTGACGGCAACCTGAAAAAAAAGAACCGCCGTTAAACCAACAATAAAGAACGCACCGGCACGATCACCTGCGAACTGCGCTCCATCGAGGAGCCGGATCAACAAAATAAAGTAAAGAAGCAGAACGACCAGCGTACCGATAAAGCCTTGCTCCTCGGCGAAAGCGGCAAAAATGAAATCCGCATGGGAAACAGGAATAAAGCCCAAACGGCTTTGTGTCCCGTTCCCAATTCCTTTCCCCCAAAGCCCCCCGGAGCCGATCGCAATCTTAGACTGGGTGACCTGATAACTGGAACCGCGGGTATCTTGCGACGGGTGAACAAAAGTCAGAAGCCGTTCGCGCTGATACGGGCGAAGCAATTGCCAGCCTACGGGCAGCATCAAGAGCACAGCCAGCCCGATCAGGATGACCTTCCGGAAGCGAATGCCAGCCAGAAATACGGCTGCTCCGATCGCCGGGAAAAGTGTGAGCGCCGTCCCCAAGTCCGGCTCGAGGGCGATCAGCGCTGCCGGAATTCCGGCTAGCAGACATAGGGCAATAAGGTCCTTCCAGCCTACAGATTTCGATTTTCGCCCTGCAAAATATGCAGCTACGCATATTATTATAACCAACTTAGCCATTTCGGACACCTGGAAAGTGAGGCCCCCGATTTCAAGCCAGCGGCGCGCTCCCGCCACTGGATGCGCGAATAGGAGTAATCCGATCAGACCTAGCAGGGTGAGCAGGTAAAGCCCCGCGATATGGTCGAAAATCAGATGGTAATCAATCTGGCTGACGATGAGCGCAAGAAACGCACCAAGTAACACCCAGTCAATCTGCTTTTTGTATTGCCCGGCGAGAGCGGTATGCATCGTGGTGCTGTAAATCTCCACCACGCCGACCCCTGCCAGGGCCAGGGCCGCGAAGAAGAGCAGCCAGTCAAGGTCACGAAAGCTAAATCTTTTATGCATCATTGAGGTTTCTGTAGCGTGGACATCTGGCCGCCGGCTTTAATTTTCCTATCATTTCGGCGCTCCCTTGCAGGGCAAGCTTCGAGCATACTTGTCGAAATTAGGTTCCGATATTACCAATGCGATCTGCGGCTTTCCGCAAGACAGGCGGCAAAGCCGTCCTCTGCGCAGCTAAATTGGACAGCTATGGGCTTCGAGCGCCGCTGTCGAGCGACTTACGGAATCACGCTGGCCTTCACCGGTGATGGCTGGGACTGGGCCGTTGCGCCTCTGGCAATCTCCGGCTCTTTGCCTGGCTGGCGAAGCGGAATTTGCTGTTTTTCCGCGTAGTACGCTTTAATGACTGCGGAAGCGATGGGAACAGCCACCGACGAATGTCCTCCGTGCATCACCAATACGGCGACCACAACCTCAGGATGGGTTGACGGCGCAAAGCCCACAAACCAGGCATTGTCCTTGTAATTACCGCGGTGCTCAGAGCGCTGAAGCCGGACGCTCACCACCTGAGCGGTACCGGTTTTGCCGGCAATATCCAGACCCGCTACCCGGGCTCTCGCGCCGGTCCCGCCTTCATTAACCACCCCCCACATGCCCCGGTCAACCGCCGCGACCGTCGTTGGACTTAAGGGAAAAGCCTTGGGATTGCTTCCTTGAGGGTCAAGCCCTAATCTCTGAAGCTCATCGTAAAACACCAGATGTGGGCGATAAAACACGCCGCCCGAAGCGACTCCGCCGATCATGTATGCGATCTGCAACGGCGTCACTGCAACCGCACCCTGGCCGATCGCTACCGAAATGGTTTCTCCAGCGTACCATTTGTGCCGGAAATACTTCTCCACCCATGCAGGTGTAGGAACCACGCCGGGCTCTTCGCCAGGTAAATCAATTCCCGTCTTCGCTCCCAAGCCCAGGTGCTTGGCAAAATAAGCTAATTTATCAATGCCGACCATCTTCCCGACCGTGTAGAAATAAACGTCGCAGGAGTGGACGATGGCCTCGTGCAGGTCCACCGTGCCGTGGCCGCGGTGATGAACCCAGGACCAGTCGTGATAAGTGTGCCCGTAAAATGTGGCGTAACCGGGGCAATACACCGTGAAGTTCGGGCGGACCGTTCCGGTTTCAAGCGCGGCGACGGAGGTAACAATCTTGAAGATCGAGCCAGGAGCCAACTGCGCCTGAATCGCTTTGTTCATCAGGGGCTTGGCAGGATCGGAGACAAGCTGCTTCCATTCTTGAGTGCTGATGTGATGGGCAAATTGATTAGGGTCGAACGCCGGCTGGCTCACCATCGCCAGAACCTGGCCGGTGCGAGGATCAACCGCAACAACGGCTCCGTCCTGGCTTCCCAATTCCTGCTCGGCAGTGAGCTGCAGATTCAGATCAATCGTCAGCCGCAAATCGCGGCCCGGTTTGGGATCAACCGTCGCCAGAGCGCCCATTTCCTGTCCGCGGCTGTTCACGATGACGCGCCGCACGCCGTCCCGCCCGGCAAGCGTGGCGTTGTACTCCTTCTCAATTCCGGTCTTACCAACAACATCTCCCGGCTGGTACGTTTTGCCGGTCCGGGCGATTGTTTCCGCGGAAACGTCGCCGACGTAGCCGAGCATCGCTGAGGCGACGTGATGCTTGGGATAAAAACGCTGCGGAGTCTGGATCAGATCGAGCTCGGGATATTCGCTGCGGTGCGATTCGACAAATGCAACATCCTGCAGGGTGGCGGATTCTTTGATCACCAAGGGCTGGAAGCGCGGCAGGTTTTTTGCCTGCTGTAATTGTTCCGTGAGATCGGCAGGATCAATCTCGAGTCCGCGGGCAATCTCTTCAATTCTTTCGGACGATAACTTCTCCGGCCCGTCGCGCGAAAGAAGAACGCTGAACGCAGGACGATTGTCGACCAAGACGTGGCCGTCCCGGTCCAGGATCCGCCCGCGCGGCGCAATGACAGGGAGATCGCGAGTGCGATTGCGCTCGGAACGCTCGACGTATTTCTTGTGCTGGGTAACCTGCAGCCGCCAATAGCCCCCCAGCAACACCACCATAATGACAGCAAGGAGGTATTGCAGGAACGGAATCTTCCAGGCCGGGAAGCGTGGCTCTTCCGGGAATTGAACTTCCATGCTCGTCTTGCGCCAAATGCTGAAGTGAGCGCCAGCCGATACGCTACAGCGCTAAATTACACTTGTTAAGCTAATCCTGAGCAAGGCCGTATTCCAGTAAGCTATGACAAATCATTGACTTACCAGCAATTCGGCTTCGAATGCCGCAAAAGGCGCCCCATACAATATCTTCGGCAGTTTCTTCGAATATGTTGCCAAATCCCGCGAAAGCCGTCCGGGTGAGCAGAAAAACCGCCTCTCGCGGATTCTTTTCAAGCCAGAACCGTAGCATAATCAAAGACTTAAAACAAGATTCAAATGTGGAAATCCGTTGACAGGCAATAAGCTGACGATTAGCATAAAAGCTCAGCGAAGTGTTGAACGCGAGCTTATTAAGCAGCATATGACGTCTTCAGAGCTTCCGGGGCAATTACGGCTGTAGCAGCGGCTGCAACACCGATTTTCACATCCGTTTGGCGCTCACTTCCTGTCTGAGGGCGGGCTTTGAACGCCGCTACAGTTCGCCGCTGCATTCTCGATGTTACAGGGTGCTCAGAATGGCGGAAAGCAAAAAGAATGATCCGCGCAGCAGTTTTGAGGTTTCCTGTCCGTGTTGCGGCACGCGGCTGACGGTTGATCCACAATTTTCCAAAATCCTGCTGACGAGACCGCCCGAGACTGGAGGCCACGAACGGCAATTGGATCACGCTTCACAAACATTGCAGAAGGACGCCGCTCGCAGGGACTTGCTTTTTGAAAGAAGCCTCGAAGAGGAAAAAGAGAAATCTGAATTGCTGGAGCGGAAATTCCAGGAGGCCCTGAAAAGGTCAAAAAGCCAGCCGGTGGCGCCGCCGCTGCATGACATCGACTTGGACTGACGCAAATACGCGGCGCAACGATGTGAGACCGGAGTTCCGGTTTGACCCCTCACCCGGCTTTCGGCCACCCTCTCCCCAGGGAGAGGGCAAAAAACTGAAAATGGATTGCAGCTCTTTTCGGAACCGCCGCCAGAAAATAACGATGACAGCCCCTCTCCTTGGGGAGAGGGTGGCCGAAGGCCGGGTGAGGGGAATCGGGCGAGCGAGCGCTTAACACATCACCGTAATTTCGTGCGATTCTCGTTTTGCATAACCGCCCTTGAAGGAAAATCATGGGTCCTACGATCAGAGACGTCGCCCACGCGGCGGGCGTATCCACGGCCACTGTTTCGCACACGATGAATTCCACGGGGCGCATCGGTAACCGAACGCGGAAGCGGGTGATGGCGGTCGCTCGCCGCCTTAAATACTATCCCAACGGCCACGCGCGGGCGCTCGCGGCGCAGACTAACATGACGCTGGGGCTGGTCGTCTCGGATATCGAGAATCCGTTCTTTGCCCAGGTCTTTAAGCATTTTGAAGCGCGGGCGCGCGAGCTGGGTTACGAGGTGATTCTCAGCAGCACCGGCTACGACGTCCGGCTGATGAAGCGCACCGCTGAGCGCATGCTGGAGGAGAAGGTTTCCGGCGTCGCCATTATGACGTCCGAGATGAGTTCGGCGCTGGTTGAGGAGATCATCTACCGGGGGATCGCGGTCACCTACTTCGATCTTAGTTTTCACTGCAAAGGCGCCAGCAACCTGAAAGTAGATTACCTGGGCGGGATGCGCCAGGTGGTCGAGCATCTGCGCCAGCTTGGCCATCGCCGGATCGCTTACGTTGGCGGCCAGCGGGCCCTTAAAAATATCGCGTCCCGGCAGGAAGCCTATCTCGCTTCGATGCAGGCGGTAGGCCTCGACGCCGGGCCCGTCCTGATCGGGAACCAGCGGTTTGATGGCGGCTACGCCGCCGGCCAGAACCTTGTGAAGATGAGCCCGCGGCCCACCGCCGTGGTCGCGGTGAATGACCTGACCGCGGCAGGCATCATCAGCGCTCTCCACGAAAACGGGCTTCGCGTTCCCGAGGATGTTTCGGTGACGGGCTTTGACAACACCTATCTGGCGAACTATCTCGCGCCCCGGCTGACCACCGTAAATATGCACGCGGACGCGCTGGGCCGCATGGCCATTGACGCGCTTCATGAAGCTTCTTCCATTCGCGGACGCGCGGGCAAGGATTACCTGATTCAGGCCGACTTAGTGGTCGGAAAATCCACGGCCCCGCCTCCTGCGTGACGGTTGATTCTCTCGCTGAGCAACCGCCGCCAACTTCTATGAACAATTTCATTCGCCATCGTTCAGGGCTGCTCTCCTCCGTGGCCGCCGCAGCCTTGTTCGCCACGATCCTGGGAACGGTCACCGCACAGACACCGCCAAATCCGATTCGCCCGTCTTCCTATTCCGCGCCTCTTGCCCTTGACCGAGGCTCTGCGGGACTCTGGCAAACCCTCATGAAGCTCCGCACGCGGGCCAGCCTTTTGATGCTTACCGCTCACCCCGACGACGAAGATGGGGGCATGCTGGTGTTTGAATCGCGCGGGCAGGGCGCGCGCGTGGTGATGCTGACGCTCAATCGGGGGGAGGGCGGACAAAACGTCATGTCCCCGGATTACTGGGACGCGCTCGGCGTGCTGCGCACGAATGAGCTGCTGGCGACGGACCGCTATGACGACGTCCAGCAATATTTCACCCCGGTTGTGGACTTCGGCTTTTCAAAGACGCTGAAAGAGGCGATGTCGAAGTGGGGACACGAGCGCGTCCTTGCGAACGCCGTCCGCGTCGTGCGCATGACGCGCCCTCTGGTGGTGACTTCCGTCTGGGTGGGCGGACCTTCCGATGGTCACGGGCAGCACGAAGTGGCAGGTGAAATGGCCCAGGAAGTCTTCAAGGCCGCCGGCGATCCGAACGTTTTCCCGGAGCAGATCAAGGCCGGGCTGCGCCCCTGGCAGCCGCTCAAGATGTATGCGCGCGTGCCCTCCTTTTCTGCTTCTGCCAAGGGAATGTACGATTACGCCACTCGCCGCTGGTATCCCGTGGGCGTTCAGGATTACATTCACGGCCGCTGGCTGCCGGGCGTCCCCGCAACGAACGTCGCAATTCCCGAAGGCCAGTACAATCCAGTGCTCGGCCTTTGCTATTTTCAAATCGCCGCCGAAGGATTAAATGAGCAGAAATCTCAGAACGGAGGCGTGGGTCTTCCCCCGCCCGGCTTCCGGTCCAGCCCGTATCATCGCTACGCTTCGCGCGTGGCTGCGCCGGCAAACGAATCCTCATTCTTCGATGGCATTGATACTTCACTCGCTGGAATCGCGAGCCTGGCCGGCGGCGGTGGCGCGGACTTCCTGAAGCCGGCGCTCGCCGAAATCAGCGGTGACGTCGGAAAAGCAATCCATGAGTTTTCCGCGACGCAGCCCGAAGAGATCGCTCCCCTGCTGGCCGACGGCCTCAAGCGGACGGACGCGCTTCTTCAGCAAGTGGAGAGCAGCCAGATACCAGAGGATTCCAAATACAACGTCGCTTTTGAGTTGCGGGTGAAGCAGGCCCAGTTCAATAAGGCTCTTTTCGAGTCGCTGGGAATTTCCATGCATGCGACGGTAACGTCTTATCCGCCGCCGAAAAGAAACGCCTTCGGGTTCGGCGCTCCTTCCACTTTTCAGGTCGCCATCCCCGGGCAAAGCTTCTGGGTGAAAGTTCGCGCCGTGAATTCCGGCGGCTCACCGGTACGCCTGAATCGAATTTCACTCACTAGCCCTACCGGCGAGGACTGGACGGTCCAAGCGCTCAGCGGACAGGAAGCTCAGGCTGTGACCGATCATCCCGCTACGGCATACTTCAAAGTCACCGTGCCTGAGAATGCCGCCTTCACGCAGCCCTATTTTTCCCGGCCCAATATCGAACAGCCGTATTACACCCTTTCGAACAAACGCTTCCAGAACCTGCCGTTCGTCCCCTATCCGCTATCGGCCGAAGCTGCGATGAGTTATCGGGGCGCTTCTGTGCGGCTGAATCAAGTGGTTGACAGCGTTCACCGGGTGAGGGGCGAAGGAGCGGTGCTCGATCCGTTGGTGGTAGGACCGGCCATTTCTGTATGGGTCACGCCGGAGGCGGGAATCGTTCCGTTCAATACGCTGTCCGCCTCACTGACGGTTACGATTCACAGCAACGTGAAGGGGCCGGCGCAAGGGACCGTGCGCCTGAATCTCCCGGAGGGTTGGACTTCCACACCGGCGGTTGCGAAGTTTTCTACCGCCCAGGACGGGCAGAACCAGGCGCTGGATTTCACCGTGCATTGCACTAACTTGCAGCAGAAGCCTTATACCGTGACGGCGGTGGCCGAATACGGCGGCCGCCAGTATCAAGAGGGATACCAGGTGGTGGGCTACACTGGCCTGCGCCCCTACAATTTCTATCGTCCTGCCGTTTACCGCACGCGCGGCGTCGATGTGAAGGTGGCCAAGGATCTGCGCGTCGGCTATATCGAAGGGACGGGTGACGGGGTGCCACAGGCGCTTGAAAGCCTCGGATTCCGGGTACGGTTTCTTTCCGCGGATGACCTTGCTTCACGAAATCTGGGCGGCTATGACGCGATTGTACTCGGCGTGCGGGCGTACGCGGCGCGGCAGGATGTGAAGACTTACAACGCCCGGCTGCTTGATTACGTCAAAAACGGCGGTGTGCTGATCGTGCAATACAACACGCCGGAATTCGACCACAATTACGGGCCTTATCCCTACTCGCTCACCCGAAACCCGCAGGTGGTGGTAGACGAAAACTCGAAGGTGGCAATCCTGAAGCCCGCGAATCCGGCATTGACTTGGCCCAACAAGATTACGCTGCGCGATTTTGACGGCTGGGTGGAGGAGCGCGGCCACAGCTTCATGAACTCATGGGACCCGCGCTACCAGGCGTTGTTTGAAATGCACGATCCCGGCCAGCCGCCCCAGAAAGGCGGGCTGCTTTATGCGCGCTACGGCAAGGGCGTTTACATCTACGACGCGCTCGCCTTTTACCGGCAGTTGCCGGAAGGCGTGCCCGGAGCTTACCGCATTTTCGCCAACTTGCTGAGCCTCGCGAAAAATCCTGCGGTTGATAAACAGAAGTAAGGCAGGGCGGAAACTTAGAGCCGTCGTTCAGTGCGAAGGTGATGAATAGAAGCCCTCACCCGGCCTTCGGCCACCCTCTCCCGGAGGGAGAGGGCCGACAGATAGCGATCACACCCTCTCCTTCCGGGAGAGGGCCGACAATTAGCAATCACGCGCTCTTCCTTGGACGTGCGAAGACGGAAAGTTATAGGAGATCAGCCCTCTCCCTTCGGGCGAGGGTGGCCGAAGGCCGGGTGAGGGGTCTAGCAATTCGCCCGACACCAAGGCTTATCGCGCGTGCTTCCGCTTCCACTCCTGAATTGCCTCTAGCTTCATTTTCAGTTTCTCTTCAAATCCTTCGCCGGTGGGGCGATAGTAGCGGCGGTCCTTCAAATTTTCAGGAAGGCATGACATCGCCGTCAGCCGCTCTGGCGCATCGTGCGCGTACTCATAGCCCTTTCCATAGCCAAAATCCGACATCATCCCGGTGACAGCGTTGCGCAGGTGGAGCGGCACGGGTTCAGCCACACCTCTCTGCGCGTCGTCTTTCACAGCGCTGAAGCCCGCATAAAGCGCGTTTGATTTGGGCGCCAGCGCGAGATAAACGGCAGCTTCGGCAAGAGCGAGATTGCCTTCCGGCAGCCCCACGAAATGGGCGGCCTGCATCGCCGCAACAGCGACATTCAGCGCGCCGGGATCTGCCAGACCGATATCTTCCGAGGCCATGCGGATAAGCCGACGCGCGATATAGAGCGGATCCTCTCCGGCTTCGAGCATCCGCCCCAGCCAATAGAGCGCGGCGTCCGGGTCGGAATTGCGCACCGATTTGTGCAGCGCGGAGATCAGGTTATAGTGCTCTTCGCCCGCCTTATCATAGAGCAGCATCTTGCGCTGGATGGCGTCTTCAAGCACGGCATCCGTCACAACCGGCCTTCCCTCCTCGTCACGCGTTGCCGCCGCCACGGCGCTTTCCAGAGTGTTGTAGGCGGAGCGCGCGTCGCCATTGGCAAAAATAGCGATCTGGCGAAGCTGGTCATCCGAGATCGCAACGTGATCGCGCCCCAGGCCCCGCTTTTCATCATCCACCGCGCGCCTCAGAAGCGTCTGAATCTCATCCGTCGAAAGCGGGGAAAGCATGTAGACTTTCACCCGCGAAAGCAGCGCGGAGTTCACTTCAAAGGAGGGATTTTCAGTGGTCGCGCCGATCAGCGTAATGTCCCCGCGCTCGACGTAAGGCAAAAAAGCGTCCTGCTGCGCTTTGTTGAAGCGATGGATCTCATCAATGAAGAGAATCGTGCGGCGCCCGTATCGCCGCGTCTTTTCTGCCGCGGCCATCACATCCCGAATTTCGCGGATGCCGGAGAGAACGGCGCTGAACTTAACGAAGTCGCTCCGTGTGCGCCGGGCGATGATCGCGGCAAGAGTCGTTTTCCCTGATCCCGGCGGTCCCCAGAGGACGATCGAAGCAATTTGATCCTGATCGATTCGCCGCCGCAAGGGCTTGCCCGGCCCGAGCAAATGTGCCTGACCCACGTACTCTTCAAGGGTTTCGGGCCGCATCCGGTCTGCCAAAGGCTGCCCCGCCGGTGTTTCCTCGACGGATGGCTGAGTTTCAAATAAGCCCATAAACTTGCCTCAGTCGCTTGGCCAGCTCCTGATATCAACTGAAAAATTTCTACAGCCTGTCATTCCGAGGAGTTGTCATGTTGCTTCGCGACACCCGCGACGCATGAAAAGAGGCCCTCACCCGCCCTCGTTCCTCGGGCACCCCCTCCCAAAGGGAGAGGGCTAAGTCATGGTTTTTCTGCCCTCTCCCTCCGGGAGAGAGGGCTAAGTCACGGTTTTTTCTGCCCTCTCCCTCCGGGAGAGGGTGGCGAGCCCGTTCGCCCTTCCGCTGCGAACGGCCCTGAGCGCAGCGAAGGGGCTCAGGATAAACTTCGCGAGCCGGGTGAGGGCATGCCAGTCGAACTTTTCAGAGCAGCCGAAGATGACGAAAAATCTCGCAAGGCCTTCATTGCAAAGCGAGACTCCTCGCTTCGCTCGGAATGACAGGGTAGCGGGATCTTCGCTGGCGCGCGGCTTCGTAAAGAAATATGCCCGCCGCCATCGCCGCGTTGATGGAATCCACTCCCGGGCGAATCGGAATACTCAGAGTCAAATCAGCGCTCTGGATCATTTTGCCTGGGAGCCCAGCCGCCTCGTTCCCGATCAGGAATGCCAGCGATCCGCGAAGATCAGCAGCACTAAGAGGGGGTGGGCTGCGCCGGTCCATAGCAATAATCTGAATCTTCTTCTCGTGAAGGCGGGCCAGGAGCCGTCCGGCCTCAATTCCTATGAACAGGGGCAGCCGAAAAATTGCGCCGCCGCAGGCCCTTACCACTTTGGGATTGAAGGGACTTACGGTTGATTTCAGGGTGATCACAGCGTCCGCGCCGAACGCCTCCGCGGCGCGCAGGATGGTTCCAAGGTTTCCGGGATCCTGCAAACCGCAAATTACCGCCATCAGAACGTTTGCCTGTCTGATGACGGCGTCAAATTCCGGCGGCTGCACTTCCACCAGCGCCGCGATGCCTTGCGGGCTGGCCGTCTGGGCCAACGTTTGAAATAGAGAATCCGGAACCTGGGTCAGCTCGGTGTCCGCCGGGAGGCTTTCCAGTAGGCCCGCAAATTTGTCCGCCGCGCCGCGCGCGACGATCACGCTGCGGACTGCGCCCGATGCAGAGATTCGGCCGCGCCCCGTGCTCCCCGACTTCAATGCCTCTTCGAGCAGCAGCGGCCCTTCCGCCGCGAGCCATCCCTCGCGCGTGACCCCTGTAGCCAGCGCTCCACGAAAAACCTTTAGCAGCGGATTCGCGCGGCTTGTGATCTCACGAATCCGGCGGCCCTCATCCGCTCTGGTCATAGTGGTTTCAATTTTGCGGAGCCTGGAAATCCTTGCTCACGCGGTCGAGGAACGCATGAACCTCTTCAGGATCGCGCAGCCGGTAACGAGCCTGCGTGTCCCGGTTTTCTCCCACGTGAATCGTAAGCCCCTTCCTCAGCGCAGCAAACGCTGACTCATCCGTGGTATCGTCCCCGGCGTAGATCGCCAGCGTACCACTCCCGCGGCTGCTCGCAAGCCTGCGGACAGCGGCTCCTTTTCCTTCGAGCTCAGGGGTCATCAATTCCAGGATTTTCTTGCCGGCCAGAATCTTGAGCGGCGGCTGGATATCGGCTGCAATCTTGCGCGCTGCCGCAATCGCACGGCGGGCAGCGGAGATTGGAGCTTCACGATAATGCAGAACCAGGCTCGCCTGCTTATCTTCGATCCAGATTCCCGGCAGCCCATGAATCGCTTGGCTGAGCAGGCCCCGGGCTCGAACCAGTTTCTGCCGGCTGCCCGGATTCCAGGGAATTCCCCCATCGCCCTCCCATCCATGAAGCCCCCAATACCGCGCGCCTGGCACCCTCACGCGGCCTTTGAGGTCGGCGCGCCTCCGCCCACTGATGAACCCCAGATTGACCCGAGGATGCTTTGCCAGCAACGCAAGGACCCGCCGCATCGAGAGATCCAGGCGCACTTCTTCCGGGCGGCGCTTGAACCCCACCAGAGTGCCGTCAAAATCGAGAAGCACCAGAAGATGGTTTGCTTGGTGGATTCGCCGGGAAATAGTTTTCCAGTTGTCGAAAAGCGGAAGGGCGTGGCGCCCCCTGGCGGGCCTTTTCCGTTTGCCCTGCGGCTGAGGGCGGTTGCCACGGGCGCCCCCGGCAGGACGATTCTCTCTCGCGCGCTCGGGCATCAGCGCCCCATATACTCGGCCTGTGCAATTTTTACGGCGGTCGATCCTTCCACCCGGATTTCGGAGAGCTCGTTGATGAGGTTGGCCGCCCAGCGGTAAATGTTATGTTCCTTCAGCACACGGCGCATGCGGCGCATTCTGGCGCTGCGCTCATCAGGATTCATTTCGAGGGCGAAATAAATGGCGCTGGCCAACTGCTCCGTGTCGTAAGGATTCACCACCACGGCATCCCGCAGCTCCCGGGAAGCGCCCGTGAACCGGCTGAGAATCAGCGCGCCCTGCTCGTCATCGCGTGAAGCCACAAATTCCTTGGCCACCAGGTTCATACCGTCGTGAAGCGAAGTCACCATGCAGAGATCAGCAGCACGATAGTAGCGGTCAATTTCCTGGTGGCTGTGATGCCGGCTGAGGAAAATGATCGGTTTCCACGCGGAGGTTTGAAAACGCCAGTTAATGCGGTCCGCTTCGGATTCCACATCCGCCAGCAAATCGTGATAGCGCTTGATGTGCGTCCGGCTGGGAGCGCCGATTTGCACAAAAGTGAATTTTCCTTTGTAGGAAGGATACTTCTCAATAAAGCGCTCAATGCCGTGAAACCGCTCGAGAATGCCCTTCGTATAATCCACCCGGTCGACGCCTACGCCCATGAACGCCGCTTCGATCCCGAGTTCCCGGAATAAAGCGCTGCGCTCGATATAAGTGGACCCGCTCAGCGCGGCGCTGTTCCCGTTTTCCTGCTTTTCCCGAAAATCCACGCTGATGGGAAAGGGCCTCACCAGCGTGAGATGCTTACGACGGTTCACCGCAAACCGCTCCCAGTCCGTGCGCGATTCAAGCGCCCGGTCGACGCTCTCCAGAAAATTATTGCAATGCGATTGAATGTGGAAGCCAATCAGGTCCGCGCCCAGCAATCCTTCCAGAAGCTCCCGCTGCCAAGGGCAAATGCCGAAGGCCTCCGCATTCGGCCACGGGATATGCCAGAAGATCGCCACCCGGCAGTGCGGAGCCTGCTCCTTAATCAGCTTCGGCAGCAGGGCGAAATGATAGTCCTGAACCAGCACGACAGGGTGCTCTTCGCCCTCGATCTCTTCGACCACGGTTTTGGCGAACTTTTCGTTCACCTCCTGATAGTAGGTCCAATCCTCCGCGCGAAATGTGGGCCGGGTATGGGCAATATGGCAGAGCGGCCATAGTCCCTCATTGGCAAAGCCGTAGTAGTATCCCTCCACTTCTTCCTTGCTCAGCCAGACACGGCGCAGCGTGTAATGCGGTTCTTCGGGGGGGACCCGCAAGCGATCCTGCGAATCCACTGTCTCGTGGTCGGCGTCACCCGCGCCGTGAGCAATCCAGGTTCCGTCGCAAGCCAGCAGAATCGGCTCAAGAGCCGTGACCAGGCCGCTGGCCGGCACAATGTGAACAATTTCCTTGCCGCGGTGCAGATGCTCGTAAGGCTCGCGGTTCGAAACCGCGAACAACCGGCACTCTTCCAGTTTGCTCTGCACGAACACCCGCAGGCGCTCCGAGGTCCAGAGTGATTCGCCCGCCTCCCGCAGCCGGGCTTCCTCTTCCGCCGCGGCGCGCGCCGCCATCAAGCTTCGCCCCAGATGCGTTACCTCGCGGGTGAGCGATTTGAACATGTCCTCCTCGGGAAGAAAAGGAGGAGGCTGCGAAGCCGCGTTCCCGGCGCGCAATTCCTTCAGCCACTGCGCCATCTGGGCGATGCGTCCCACCATCGCCCAGCGCACCACCAGGAGTGTAATCAGCGCGATGATCAGCATTTCGACCAGAATACGGATGAACGTCGCTCGCCACGTGGCGGTGCTCTGCGCGCTGACGTCGGTCGCGTCCGTAAACACTGCCAGGACTCCCTCGATTTTCTGGTCGCGGTGCAGGGGCAAGGCGTAAACGTGCATCAGGCTACGATCGATCGTGCGGAAGGCTCCCGCGCCGCGATCGCTGGCAATTGCCCGATCCACGACCGGGGGCACCACTTTCAGCCGCTGGGCCATATTCGAGTTCACCGCGATCACTTTGCCGCGGTCATCATAAACCGCCACTCCCGCAAGACGATCACGGTTTCCGAAACCTTCCACCAGCCGTTTGAGCGCGCGATGAGACCGGCTCTGAATCAGCGGCTCGAGGCTGACGTCAAGGCTTTCCGCCAGCAGCTCGGAGCGCCTTACCACCTCGCGCTTCAGAGCCTTTCGATCGGCGCTAACCTGATAGAGGGCAAAGAGATAGGACACAACGGTGATGCCCACAATGAGCGAAACGATCAAAAGGAGGCGAATCCGCATACCTTGAATTGTACAACTTTCTGAGCCAATTAACCCCTGCTTGAATCGATTACCGCCGTAGGCCGCCGTTTGGCTAGTGCGATCTGCGGTAGGCTTTCAAAATGTCGTCCAGCGAAACGACACCCTCGATTTTCCCAAAATCCGCGCGGTTCAGCACGGGCAGCAGGGGCCGATCACCGATGACGCGCATTGCGACATCCAACGTCTGATCCAGATGGAGCCACGGCAGCCGTGCGCCCGAAGCCAGGCCGCTCAGGGGTTGGTCTCCCTGCCCTTGCGCAACCCGGTGTTCAAGCGCCTCTCTTGTGACACCGCTCCAGGCGCCGTTTCCCTGGTTAACCAGAAAATGCGGTTCAGAAGACCCTTTGACCTTCTCGAGCGCCTCGGCAAACGTTTCTGCCCCCAGCAGCACCGGCTCCATCGCCGGCCGCATGGCGTCCTCCACGTGCAGGACCGATTCCTCGCGCTGCTCTTCCATCGAAGGAAGCTCAACGCCATCCTGCCGCGAAAGCAAATCAAATAGCGCCACGGATTGATATTTCCGGGAAATGAGGTACGCAATGGTATTTGAAACCATGACGGGCAAGATGATCGAATAATTGCCGCTGACTTCGAGCACCATGAAGAGAGACGTCATGGGCACGCGCAGAAATCCGGCAAACAACGCGCCCATGCCGACTAAGGCATAGGCTCCCACCGGCCCGGTGAGGGCGGGGAAGAAATGATGTTCCACGCCGCCCACGGCGCCCCCAATCATGGCGCCTATAAACAGAGTGGGCGCGAACATGCCGCCCGGAGTCCCACTCACAAAAGAGGTTGTTGTAGCCAGGATTTTGAACACCGCCAGCAAGGCGAGAATCTGCCAGATGTATTGGCCGTGCATGGCTTGGTCAATGTCGTAGTAACCCGCGCCCATCACTTGCGGGAACCAGATCCCGATGATTCCCACCAGCAGTCCTGCCGCTCCGGGCTGAAGATATTGGGTCCAGGGAGGCAGAGCTTTCAGCCGCGGACGGAGAGCGGCAATCAGCTTCACAAAAATGAGCGACGAAAATCCGGCAATCACGCCGAGAACGGCGTAGGCCAGGAACTCGGTCGCATTGGCCAGGCGATACGGAGGGATCCTGAAGAGCGGCTCTGAGCCAAGGAATCCACGCATCACCACAACGCTTGCGACTGCGGCAAGAATGATTGCACCCAGGACGCCAGCGCTCCACTGCCCAATCACTTCTTCGATAACAAAAATGGTGGCGGAAATTGGAGCGTTGAACGCCGCCGCTAAACCCGCCGCAGCGCCCACTGGAGCGATCAGTCTGATTTTCTCGCGGGAGAGGTGCAGCTTCCGCCCCAGTACCGACGCCAGGCCCGCTCCAATTTGCAACGAGGGATCTTCCGGCCCGAGCGATTGACCGCTGCCAATGGCCAGCGCGGATAGCACAAATTTCCCGATCACGGTTCGAAAAGGGATGTAGCCGTCGTAAACGTAAACCGCCGCTTTGGTCTGATTCACACCGCTGCCGCGCACGGAGCGAAAAAAGATCATCACTCCGGCGGCAATAACCAGACCTACCGCGGTTGGCACGACCAAAAGACGAAAGGGGGAAGCGGTGAGGGCCGAGCCTAAAAGCCACAGATGGGTCCACTCGATCGCAATGCGAAAACAAACCACCAGAAGGCCGGAAGCAAGGCCGATGATGACGGCCAAAAGCAGGAAAAGGTTTCCTTCACGCAGCGCCAGTCCCTGTACGATCCGGGTGGCAGCTCTGCGAATCGAGGTGGAAAATGGATAGGCTGCGAAGCCTGCGCTGTTTGTGGAAGGCGCCGCATCCGGCGGAGGCTGTTCAGGGAAAGGCCCTGAAGCCATCTGGCCCTTATCCACTATTCCGCACCTCCGCCTTTGGCGATCAGGAGCAGCGCCAAGTCCACGCCTTGCGGCGGCCCGCACTCGCGCGCCGTGATTTGCTCGATCTGGGAAACAAGCCCCATTGCGGAATCCTGCAGGTCGGGATTACGCCGCAGGGAGGCTTCATTCACCTGGGGCTTCAACTTCATCGCACCGGCGAAAAGTTGCTGCAGATCGGTCTGGGGATTGGAGGCCTGCAGATTTTCGCCACCAGCCTTGGCGCACGATTGGAGCCGCGCCAGAGCATCTTGGAAGGCAAGAATCACGCGGTGGCGGCGGTCTTTGACCGGGACAAAGCGGTCAAAAGGATTAATCTCAAGCACGAGCTTCGCGACTTCGAGCAGATGGGCGGCTTCTTTGTTGCGAGGATCTTCCGCGAGAGAGCGCTCAAGATCGGCCCGCGCCGTGCGGTAATCCCCCATTTTGAACGCCGCTTTCCCGGCCCCGGCCCAGGCGTCGGGCTGCTTCCGTTTCAGCCGCAGCGCGTGCTGGAATTGCTTGAGGGCTGAGTCGTAATCCTGCGCCTTCAAAAAAAGCTCCCCCATCTGGGTGCGCAGTTTCGGATCATCCGGTGTATCTGCCGAAAGAGCCGTCAGCTCCGCTAATGCTTCGGAGCGCTGGTTGTGGGCGATTAAGTATTCCGAGAGCGCCTGCCGCAAGGCGCGCGGGCGATTGCCCGATGCCTGTTCCCAGACTCCGTCAATGGCGTTGTGATAGTAACTGATCACTTGCGGGATTTTTCCTTCGCGCTCCGCGAGGCGCGCCAGTTCAAGGTTCACCGGGCCGTCTGCTGGATTACTTTCCCAAAGCCTCAGAAGGTACGTCCGAGCCTCCTCGAGCCGCCCTGACCGCACCAGCGCCTGCGCCAGTCGAAGCTGGTAATGCGCATCGCCCTGAGCGTGATAAAGGGCGGTGCGGAAGTCAGTTAAAGCATCCTGGGGCTCGCCATTTCTCATGTTGGCTTCACCCTTTGCATACCATTCTTCAGCCAGCGATTTTTCACGGGCGTGGTAGAGCTTGACCCCGAAGGCTGTGATGGTAGATAAAATGCCCAGGAGAATAAGGCAGACTAAAAGCAAGGTTTCCCGCCGCAGATTGAACCCCAGCCGGTTCGCGCAGATGGGACAATCCGCTGTGCCACGCGGAATCATCTGCCCGCAGTGAGGGCAGATTCGATCTCCTTGCATGATGGTTGTTCCCGCTTCGCCAGGCGCTTGGGGCGCTTACATGGACAAGAAGAAGTTGATGTTGCTTTCTCGTAGCGCCAGCGTCGCGCGGGCCTTGCCTATAATGCCGTCGGGACGGCGGCGCTGCAGGCCTTCTCAGTATAGCGGCTTTCACAGCGGGGCAGAAATGGGGGTGAGATTCGGGTGCAACGGAAAGAAAGAGGTGGCTGTAATCGTTGCGACGCTCGTGGTGCGCTGGAATCAAAATACCGGGCGGTCAGAGTCCGCCGCGTGCGAGGAATGCCAGTTCCAGGCCGTCTGGATAATCTCATCGAGGATCGAGTGTTTTGCTTCCCAGCGCAGCACCTTGCGCGCAAGCGTAGGGTCGGCCACGAGAGAAGGCGGATCGCCCTCGCGTCGCGGAGCATTGCGGCATGGCGGACGCAGGCCGCTGGTCTGCGCGATGGCATCGATCACTTCGCGCACCGAGCGGCCTTGCCCGGTTCCCAGGTTTAAGGCGCGGCTCTCGCCGCCATCAAGCAGATACTCGACCGCCATGATGTGCGCGCTGGCAAGATCGGTAACGTGAATATAATCCCGGACAGCCGTGCCATCCGGGGTGTCATAATCCGTCCCGTAGATTTCTACGTGCTCACGCTTTCCCTGGGCGGCGGCGATGGCCAGCGGAATCAAGTGTGATTCCGGGTCGTGCCGTTCGCCCAAATCACCCTCCGGGTCGGCCCCACACGCATTGAAGTATCTTAGCGCCACCCAGTTGATGCCATAGGCGGCGCCGTACCAGCGCAGAGCTTTTTCCATGAAAAGCTTCGACTCGCCATAAGGACTCACCGGGCGCGCGGGGTGATCCTCCGGGATGGGCACGACGTCCGGGTAGCCGTAGATCGCCGCAGAGGAAGAAAAGACAATGTGCTTCACGCCCGCTTCCCGCATGGCGTCCAGCAACCGGAGCGTGTTCACGCAATTGTTCCAGAAATATTTTGCGGGGTTCGCAACCGATTCTCCCACCTGAATATCCGCGGCAAAATGGATGACCGCTTCCGGCTGATTTTCCGCAAAAACCCGTTGTAGGAACCCGGAATCCTCGAGTTTTCCTTCCGCGAGCGTGCCCCACTTGGCGGCCCAGCGATGGCCGGAGCGGAAATCATCGAGCACTACAGGCTCAAACTCCTCGCGGGCCAGCCGCTTGACGGTGTGGCTACCGATATAGCCCGCCCCGCCCGTTACCAGAACTCGTATTGGCATCGCTTCTCCTGCCGGCCCGACCTTTCACGCGCGTGAGGTGCATCCCTCGTCGTCCGGCTCGTACAGTTTAATCTGGGCGGAGCCGAAGGGCTGGTTATCTACGAGAGTTCAGCCCTCTCCCTTCGGGAGAGGGTGGACCGCATCGCGGGCCGGGTGAGGGGCTATTTGCTGACATGGAAGCCCCGCCAGAGCTACTCGCTCTCATCCAGGAATCGCCGCTCAATCCCGTGATAAGCGTCCACACGCCGG
>DASUKV010000415.1:0-5820 GCA_036278555.1 Terriglobia bacterium | reverse complement strand
AGTAGCACGGCGCGCACGCGTGCGATCGCACACAGATGACCCGCAAATCAATAATGCATTGACACCAGCGACCGAGTTCCTTATGCTGGGTCTTAATTGCTCCGAATCACCAGATCAACATCAGTCACTCTGCGGTTTTTTCTACGATGTATTTATCACAGTGAATCTCACGTGAGCGAGATGGATGACTCCTCGCGCGATTTGAGATGACCCGAATGATCTGAGAGGGGCCGCGAAGTCGAAGGTCCGGCGCGGCGGCCCGGCGAATCAGACTCTTGAAGGGAATCACCATGTCGCTGCGGCGAAAAAGCGGTGAACGAGCCAGCGCCAGGTTACCCGGACAGTTTCTCCTCGTAACTTTAGGCTCTACCCTGCTGCTCGCCGGTCTTTCCCCTCGATTGCTTGCTCAGACGCAATCCGCCTCGCAATCATCTTCCCAATCGGCCTGGCTCTTAACTCCAAACCTTCCGCCCGGCTCGGCGGACATCGGGAAAGCGCTTTTCAGCGGCACGGTTCGGTTTCACAATGGCGGACCGCCATGCGCCGCGTGCCATAGCATCGCGGGCCTTCCTTTCCCAAACGGAGGCACACTCGGGCCGAACCTGACCGGCGTCTACCACAAGCTTGGCCCGCATGGCATGCAGACCGCAATGAAGACGCTCTACTTTCACGTCATGACGGCCGTTTATGCTCCTCATCCTTTGACTTTAGGGGAGCGGGCTGATCTCGTCGCCTTCTTCAAGGAAGCCTCAGCGAACAAGGCGGCACATGGCAATACGCAAATTGTTGCTCTGATTGCAGTGATAGGCTTCTTGATACTCCTCGCGATCACCCACTTCGTATGGCGAGACCGGTTGAAGTCGGTGCGCCGGAGGATGGTCGAGCGAGCTCTCGGCGAAGGAAGGTCTTATTCGTGAGTTGGATTAAAGACATTGAAAATCCGAAGGAGCGGCTGTGGGAAGAATTTTACCGCAACCGCTGGCAGCACGATAAAGTTGTCCGCAGCACGCACGGCGTGAACTGTACGGGCGGCTGTTCCTGGAACATCTACGTGAAGAACGGGATTGTAACCTGGGAGATGCAGGCCACCGATTACCCGAAGCTTGAGCCGGGTCTTCCGCTTTACGAGCCGCGCGGATGCCAGCGGGGGATTGTTTTTTCCTGGTACATTTACAGTCCCGTACGGATTAAGTACCCGTACATGCGGGGCGTGTTGATGGATTACTGGCGCGAAGCGCGGGCCAAATTCACCGATCCCGTGGAGGCCTGGGCCTCGATTGTGGAGGACGAGGCGAAGCGCGGAACGTACCAGACGGCGAGGGGCAAAGGCGGCTTCCGCCGCGCGAGCTGGGAGGAGTGCCTGGAGCTGACCGCCGCATCGATGATCTATACGGCGAAGAAATATGGACCTGACCGGGTGATTGGCTTCTCGCCGATTCCAGCGATGTCGATGCTCAGTTACGCGGCCGGGTCGCGTTTCCTGCAGCTCTTTGGGGGCGTGCTTCTGAGCTTCTACGATCTTTATGCGGACTTTCCTCCGGCCTCGCCCGAGACGTGGGGTGAAAAAACCGATGTGGCGGAAAGCGCCGACTGGTTCAACAGCAAGTACATCGTGGCCGAGGGAAGCAATCTGAACATGACCCGCACGCCGGACGCGCACTTTGTGGTGGAAGCGCGGCACCACGGCGCGAAGCTTGTTGTCCTCTCGCCGGATTTCAGCCAGGTTTCAAAGCACGCGGACTGGTGGATTCCCGTCAATGCTGGAATGGATGCGGCGCTTTGGATGGCGGTGAATCACGTGATCCTGAAGGAATTTTACGTGGACCGCCAGGTTCCGTACTTTGTGGACTACCTCAAGCGGTATTCTGACGCGCCGTTTCTGGTGGAGCTTGAACGCGCGGGTGATAGCTTTTTGCCGGGCCGCTTTCTTCGAGCGAACACTCTTGCTCGCTACAAAAGCGTTGAGAACGGAGACTGGAAGTTTCTGGTTTTCGACAAAACGAGCGGCGAGGCGCGGATGCCGCAGGGCGCGATTGGTTTCCGCTGGCAGACGGAAAAGGGCCGCTGGAACCTCGAAATGAAAGATGGCCTCGATGGGTCCGAGCTTGATCCTCAGCCCAGCCTCCTCGAAGGGCGCGAGGATGAACTGCAGGTTCATTTTATGGATTTCGGCGGGGACCGGGCTTTTAAGCGCGGCGTCCCTGTCCGTTACGTTGAGACGGACCATGGCAGGGTTCCAGTGGCGACGGTTTTGGATCTGCTGATGGCGCAGTTCGGCGTTCCGCGGGGGCTTCGTGGGGACTACCCGTCGAGCTACAACGACGAGGAGAACGCCTCAACACCGGCCTGGCAGGAAAAGTTCACCGGGGTGGCCCGCAACACCGTGGTGCAACTGGCGCGCGAATTCGCCGTGACCGCCGAGAAGACCCGCGGTAAATGCACGATCATCGTGGGGTCCGGCGTCAACCACTGGTATCACAGCAATCTGCACTACCGCGCGGGCATCACCGCGCTGATTCTTTGTGGCTGCGTTGGGGTTAATGGCGGCGGCCTGAACCATTACACAGGCCAGGAAAAGCTCACCCCCATGGCATCCTGGAGCACGCTGGCCATGGCGCTTGACTGGACGCGCCCTCCGCGCCTTCAGAACGGACCTTCCTTCCACTACGTCCACAGCAATCAGTGGAAGTACGAAAAAGCGTTTCCGGATTTCCATCCGCCGGCGGGACCCTTCGCCCGCGAGCATTTCATGGATTTGCAAGCGGCGGCTGTCCGTATGGGCTGGCTCCCTTTCTACCCGCAGTTCAACCGGAATCCCATTGAGATCGTAAAGGACGCGGAAGCCGCCGGGGCGCGAAGCGAGGCGGAGATTGCGGATTGGATTGTGGAGCAGTTGCGAGGCGGAAAACTTCGCTTCGCGGTCGAAGACCCGGACGCCCCGGAGAACTGGCCCCGGGTATGGCTCATCTGGCGCGCCAATGCTCTGCATTCGAGCGCCAAGGGCCAGGAGTATTTTCTGCGGCACTACCTGGGGACCCATAGTACTGCCATTGCGGAGGAAGTGGCGGCCGGTTCCGTGCGCGAAGTCGAGTGGCGAGAAAGCCCGGCTCAGGGGAAGCTGGATCTTGTCGTGGATCTGAACTTTCGTATGGACACCTCGGCGCTTTATTCAGACGTGATCCTGGCCGCGGCGAGCTGGTATGAAAAGGATGATCTGAATACGACCGACCTCCATTCCTACATTCACCCGCTCGGCGCCGCTGTGCCTCCGTGCTGGGAATCACGGACAGATTGGACCATCTTTCACGATCTCGCGCAAAAAACCAGCGAGATCGCGGGGCGCCATTTCCCGACCCCGTTTCGTGAAATCGTGATGACCCCTCTGCTTCACGACACTCCGGATGAGATCGCTCAGCCGGCTGTGAAGGATTGGTCAAAAGGAGAGTGCGAGGCCATTCCCGGTAAGACCATGCCTCGTTTCCGGGTGGTGGGGCGCGACTACACGAATCTGATTCACCGGTTCAGTTCGCTGGGTCCGGGTCTCAAAGAACATGGAGTTGAAGATCACGGCATCGAAATTCCTATTGGCGAGATGTACGATGAGTTTGCGAAAACGGTCCCTGCCTACGAGTGGGACGGCAGCCGGTATCCCTCCCTGGTGGATGCGAGGAATGCGGCGAACGCCGTACTCTTCTTCGCGCCCGAAACCAATGGCGAAGTTTCCTACCGGGGATTTAAGGAAAGAGAACGTGAGGTGGGACTTCCGCTGGCTGATCTTGCCGAGGGCCAGCGAGGGGTGCGGTACGATTTCGCAAACCTGGTTCAGCAGCCGCGCCGCATTCTGACGAGCCCCTGCTGGAGCGGGATTGTGAACGGCGGCCGCGCCTACAGCGGCTACGTCATGAACGTCGAACGGTTGGTCCCCTGGCGCACCCTGACGGGCCGGCAGCACTTCTACCTTGACCACGAAGCCTACCGGGCGTTTGGTGAATCACTGCCCGCGTTTAAGCCCCGGATCAGCCTGGAAGGCACGCTGAGCGTGGTGAAAAGTCCCGCAACGCCCCGCTCTCTGGTTCTTGCCTGCATCACGCCCCACGGCAAGTGGCACATCCATTCAACCTACTCGGACGATCTTCGCATGTTGACACTTTCCCGGGGCGTTGAGCCTTTCTGGCTTAATGACAAGGACGCTTCAGAAATTGGCGTTCAGGATAACGAATGGGTGGAGGCTTACAACGATAACGGCGTGATTGTGACGCGGGCGGTGGTGAGCGCGCGCGTTCCTCGCGGGTTGTGCATTTTCTATCACGCTCCCGAACGGACGATTTCGTTCCCAAAGTCCCCCATGCGGAACTGGCGCCGCGGAGGCGGTACCAACAGCGTGACGCGCATGAGGCTGAAACCCGTGCTCATGGCGGGCGGCTACGCCCAACACTCGTACCGCTTTAACGATTACGGCCCCCCGGCTTCCGATCGCGATACCTATGTGATTGTCCATAAGCTGGAGGGCAAGCCGCAGTGGGAGTAAGGAAGACAAAGACGAGAGACAAGAGATGAGTGACGAGCAGGGTCTCAACCTCCGCGCTTTGGCCGCGGTTGCTTGTCTCTTGCCTCTCGTCGCTTGTCTCTGTCCCGCAGAGGAGACCTTATGAATGTTCGCGCGCAAGTTTCGATGGTCTTCCACCTCGATAAGTGTATCGGCTGCCACACCTGCAGCCTCGCGTGCAAAAATCTATGGACGGACCGGCCCGGTACAGAGTACATGTGGTGGAATAATGTCGAGACCAAGCCGGGAACCGGTTACCCGACGCTCTACGAAGACCAGGAGCAATACCACGGGGGTTGGGTCGTTGAAGACGGCAAGCTGCGGCTGAAGTTGGGTAGCAAACCCACGGAACTCGTGAATATCTCGTTCAATCCCCGGCTGCCGACGCTCGACGATTATTATGAGCCGTTCACCTACCGCTACAAGGATTTGATCGACGCGCCGCCGGGAGACGACCAGCCCGTGGCGCGGCCCATCTCCATGATCACCGGAGAAGAGATGGAGATCGAAGCCGGTCCGAACTGGGATGACGATATGAGCGGGTCGCCGGTTTACGCCGCCAACGATCCCAATCTCCGCAAAGTGATGAATGAGGAGGAGCGGCGGCAATTCTTTGAATTGCAGCAGTTGGTCTACTTCTATCTGCCGCGAATCTGCAACCATTGCCTGAACCCCAGTTGCGTGGCGGCCTGCCCGACCGGCGCGATCTACAAGCGGGGAGAAGATGGCATCGTGCTGGTCAGCCAGGAGAAGTGCCAGGGCTGGCGGATGTGCGTCTCCGGCTGCCCTTACAAGAAGGTTTACTTCAATTGGAACTCGGGGAAGGCGGAGAAGTGCATCCTCTGCTATCCGCGGCTTGAGACGGGCCAGGCTCCCGCCTGCATGCACTCCTGCGTGGGGAAAATCCGCTATCTTGGGGTCCTGCTTTATGACGCGGACCGGATCGAAGAGACCGCCTCCAAACCGGATTCGGAACTCGTCGAAGCGCACCGGGATATTATTCTCGATCCGTTTGATGCCGAGGTCGTTCGCAAAGCTCTGGCCGATGGCGTCAATGAAAAAGTAATTGAGGCCGCCCAGAAATCGCCGACCTACCAGTACGTGAAAGTCTGGCGGCTGGCGCTGCCGCTCCATCCGGAGTGGCGGACGCTGCCGATGCTCTTCTACGTCCCGCCGTTGCTGCCGGTGACCGCATCTATAAGCCGGGAAGGGCATTACGAGATGGACACGGATTTCTTTAGCTCGCTCGAAAGCGCTCGGCTGCCCATCCGCTA
>DASUKV010000414.1:0-2126 GCA_036278555.1 Terriglobia bacterium | reverse complement strand
TGAAGGGCTGATTCCCGCCGGGCTGGGGGCGCGCAACACACTGCGGCTCGAAGCTGCTTACCCGCTTTACGGGCACGAGCTGGACGCCGGAACAACCCTGCTCGAAGCAAATCTAGGGTGGATTTCAAAACTCGGCAAAGGTCCGTTTATTGGGCGCGATGCCCTCGTGCGGCAAAAGGAGCACGGCGCCGGCAAAAGGCTTGTGGGTTTTGAGATGGTGGAACGCGGCATCGGGCGCGAGGGGTATCCGGTGTGGATCGGCGGAGAAACGCGGGGGAAAGTCACCAGCGGCTCTTATGCGCCATACTTGAAGAAGAACATCGGTCTGGCCTACGTACCGCCCGAAGCTGCGGAGCCTGGGCGCGCCATAGAAATCGAGATTCGTGGAAAGCGGGTGGCCGCCCGCCAGGTCGCGCTGCCCTTCTACCACCGCGCGAAAGGCTGAAAGCGTATCCGGCGCGCTCCGCCGCGCGTCTGCAGAACCTGGGTTTGAGAACCAGAGACATCCCCCGAATCGGAGGACAAAGGCTTTATGTATCCCGAAGAATTTCTGTACACGCAGGATCACGAATGGGTCCGTGTTGACGGGAACATCGCATCGATTGGTATCACGGACCACGCCCAGAAGGAGTTGGGCGATATTGTTTTCGTGGAGCTTCCCCCGGCAGGCGCCCACGTGACCGCCAAAGAGTCTCTTGGCACGGTGGAATCCGTGAAAGCGGTCGCCGATATCTACGCGCCGGTGACGGGCGAAGTGCTCTCTGTGAACCCCAAAATCCAAAACGCCCCCGAGCTTGTGAATTCGGACCCGCATGGCGAAGGCTGGCTGGTGCAGGTGCAACTAAAGGACCGCAAAGAGACGGAAAAGTTGATGACAGCGGAGGAGTACGAGGCCTACCTTGCGGGAGGCAAATCAAGCTGATGCGCTATCTTCCCAACTCGCCCGAAGACCGGTCGAAAATGCTTCGCGAGGCCGGCCTTAAATCGGCGGAAGAGTTGTTCGCTCAAATCCCGGAAGAACTTCGGCTGAAAGGTCCGCTCAAGCTGCCGGGACCTCTTTCGGAACAGGAGTTGCTTGAATTCTTCCGTGACGCCGCCAGCGCGAGCAGCCGGGATTACGTTTCGCTGCTGGGCGCCGGAGCTTATCAGCACTACCGGCCCGTGTTGATTGATACGCTGCTCTCCCGCGGCGAATTCTTGACCGCCTACACCCCTTACCAGGCTGAAATCTCGCAAGGGACTTTGCAGGCCCTTTTCGAATTTCAAACGCTCATCGCGCAATTAACCGGCATGGAGGTGGCGAACGCCTCGCTTTATGACGGCTCAACCGCGATGAACGAAGCCGTGCTGATGGCCCTGCGCCTCACTCGGCGGAACCGCGTGGTGGCGGCGCGCACAGTCCATCCGGAATACCGCGAAGTGACGCGGACTTACTTGCAGCACTTAGGCTCGGATTTCGCCGAAGCGCCGTATCAGGCTTCAGGTCAACTGGACCTCGCGCAACTGGAGCGGTCTGTAAACGAGGAAACCGCCGCCGTGGTCATCCAGTCGCCAAGCTTTTTTGGCGAGATCGAGCCGGTGAAAGATATTGCCGCAATGGCTCACAAGCACGGCGCTTTGCTGATCGTGACGATTCCTGAACCGCTTTCGCTCGCGCTCATTCGCGCGCCCTCGGAGGCGGATATCGTTTGCGGTGAAGCGCAGTCCTTCGGCGTCCCGGTGGCTTTTGGCGGGCCTTACGCCGGATTCATGGCCACACGCGAAAAGTTCGTCCGGCAGATGCCGGGCCGGTTGGTAGGCCAGACTACGGATACCGAGGGCCGCCGCGGTTTTGTGTTGACGCTTGTGACTCGCGAGCAATTCATCCGCCGTGAAAAGGCCACTTCGAACATCTGCACCAGCCAGTCGCTTTGCGCGCTAGCCGCCACCATCTATCTTTGCCTGCTGGGGAAAATCGGATTGAGGAAGCTCGCGGAACACAATCTGGCCAAGGCGCATTATGCCGCGCGGGAAATTTCGTCGGTTGCGGGCGCCGAGCTTCCGTTTGCCGCTCCCTTCTTTAACGAATTTGTATTTAAGGCGCCGGTAAGAGCCGGCAGGCTTCTTGAGGCCTTGCGGGAAGAAAA
>DASUKV010000413.1:0-11246 GCA_036278555.1 Terriglobia bacterium | reverse complement strand
GTTGAGGTATCGCTCTTTGATTCTGATTGCTTGACTGACCGCGCGGTCAGAAGTCTCCCTGATCAGGCGCTTGGCCAGCCACGTGAACAGCGGTGAGGATACCTCATCCCCACCCCTTGCCTTCTTCTTTCCGCCGGCAAGCCGCTTCACCTGCTGGAAGGGCGTTGCGGCCCGGATCTTGTCATAGACGTGATCGTCGATCAGCCACGAGCCCAATAGAAAAACGAAATGTCCTAACAGGTAACTGGCAAAGAAAAAAGCAACCCAACCCGCGGGACCCTGCAGATCCGCAAATCCATTTCCCAGGAGCGCTTTCCCAATCCCGGCCTGATTCAGAAAATACGTGACGAGCGCGCCCGGCAGCAAAACGGCGAAGAAGTCAGTCAAACCGATAAAGAATTTCTGGGGATCGAAATCCAAGGCTGCCTCCCATCCACCGCTTCCGCCATTCGAGGCCGTGAGGTGATGTGAATGCCCGCTCCCAACCCGCAACCGCCCAAATCCAGCGGGTAGCGCGGACCTCCGCTCGTGAGGTCCGCGGCTGTTTTTCGGGAAATCCTCGGATCACCGTCCGGCTCAAAATCGCTTTCGGGGATCGGAGGGCATTCTCACCCGGCCAATCGTTGAGCCGCAGCATGGCTGCGGCTCAACCGCGCTGATACCGGCCGGAAGATTCCCTTGCTGATGGGCTGGACAATAGATGCGTGCAAGTGTACCGCGCGCTGGACGTAAATGAAAGCTTAAACGGAGGAATCGCCGTGAACCGGCTTGGCCTTGCCAGCCCGTGCTCGATCTACCGCGCGGGCGAGGCGCCGGAGGAAACTTCGGAACGATGACGCGGTGGTAGCCACGGCACGGTTTTTGTGCCGTGGGCCTTGGGGGTAGCGCGGGGTTGTTCTGTAACTCCGCGGTCTTTTGTCTCAATCCATGTCGAAAAACCGCAGACTTAAACAGCAGGTCTCCGCTACCTCGCTTCGCGCATACTGAAAAGGCGCGCCAAAGGTCGCGGATGTAGCACCCGGCGACACGTGGCCAGCATCACCTAGGCCGATGCTGGAAAAGTAACCTCGCCATCTGTTAAGGTCATCAGCAATATCCCATTTTTCTTCACCCACTTGAACGGGATGTTCTTTCGATACCGCTGGGGGTATGGATCGGGATAGTCTGCGAACCATTTGTCAAAAAATTCTTTCTTCATCAAACTGCCGTGAACATAACGGAGATCCACGTTTCGCAAGTTATTGCGATGATCGAAGAATAGATGTCTCGCTTTCATATCGTCTTTTAGTTTCTTTTTACCGGTGTTCTTGTGGTACTGGTACTCGTAGCTCCCTCCCTCCGCCGACGACTTGACTTCATGGTTTGAAAGATCGATGCCGCCGGAAAGTTTTTTGCCGATATCGTTTACCAGAATCGAAGCAAACACTTCCCAATCGGATGACATTGCTACACCCGGGGAGTGCACGCTCCGAGCTGAGTAGAGCCGTAATTTCCCCTGAAGCGGGCCATACATATACGCGTGGAAAAACATTAACGCCTTCTCAAAATCTAGCTTTGTAGGCGATCCACCAACTTTACATGCTTGCTCGTCTTTTTTCACTGACGCTCACCTTTAATGCCCTGCTCTTATAGGCGGCTGAACACCTCTTAATCAGCGGAGCAAAACCCGGAAAGATACTTTCATCGGGGTTAGCGCTGACACACTTGGGCGTTGCGAACGACCGTTAAATTAGGCGACTTGTTCTAATACGCCGCACCTTGAAAGGGGGGCCAGCAGATGTCTTTCCAACCAAGAAACTACTGGGACAACGAGACCATCTCCGAAAAGATGGTAAGCGTCATTGTAATTGTGCGGTATCGGATAGTCTTCAGGAACGCCCATCAACCGAGCAGCCTCGCGGGGAGAAAGCAGACGCGAACGAACACGTTTACCTTCAACGACTAATATGATTTGGCGGCTAGAACCTCCGACAGGGGTTCGGAGGCAACCGGACACCTCATCGAAACGCGCCTCCGCACGCTGAATCGTTCTGGAAGTCGCCCCGTCTCCTGCGGGTCGCATGCGACGATAGATCGTTCCGATCTTTTGTGCGCCGGTCCTTTGTGCCTCATTTAGCTTTTTAAGGTTCAAATCGGACATCAGTGAAATTAACCGTGTCGTCTCCTCCTGAGAGTGCCATCCAACCCCCACCGGTTCGTTTTCAATTAAGGATGACAAACTGGGAACGGCCTTGTTCGGCTCCGGAAGCCTCCATGAAACCCACGCTTTCCGGAGCGGTGTCGGGAGGGCAAAGTAGGTTTCAACTAGCGGGGACAGATGCCAGGCTTTCATTGGTTCTGGCGATCCCAACCTTTTGGGGATATTCGCAGAATCGGTCGCTCCGATGATGAATAGCCGCGGACGAGATTGAGGGACAAATCGGGCGGCGTCGATCACCATAGGACCAACACGATATCCCGCCTCAGAGACCTTGCGGAAAATTTCGGCGAAATCCCTGCCACCATGTGACGTAATCGTGCCCACCACATTTTCGAGCACGACAATACGCGGCTTGCGCTGTTCCGCGACCAGACCCTCTATCAATGTCCAAAAGGGCGCAAATGTACCGCTACGCTCCCCCGCCAAACCTGCCCCACTGCCCGCGAGAGAAAGGTCCTGGCACGGAAAAGAGGCCCACACAAGGTCAGGAGTTCCCGGTAAATCGTGGGGAGATAAACTTCTGACGTCCCGAATCTTAAGCTCTTGGCATGGGTTGAAATAAGCTTTGTAGGCTGCGGCTTTTTTTTCGCACCATTCGTTGGCGAACGTACATTTCCAGCGCTCACTCAGACCGATGCGGGCCATACCTCCGCCGGCGAAAAATTCATACCAGGTCAGTTTGCGTAGCGCCATAGGTTTTATTGATCCATGAAGCGTTGCAGCCTACCGCTCAGTTTGTCCAGGCTCCTGGTTTGACACTCCCAGACGACGACAATTTTCCAGCCACTGCGGCGAAGCTTCCGGATATTTCGTCTGTCTCGTTTGGCGTTGCGAGCTTGCTTCCCCATCCAATAGTCACGGTGCGATTTGGGAAGAGCGGCCCCGCCGCAACTGTGCTGATGCCAAAAACAGCCATGAACAAAAATCACTCTTTTACGTTTTGTAAAAACGAGGTCAGGGCATCCAGGAAGATCTTTTCGGTTTACACTGTACCGATACCCCATGCTACGAATAAGTTTGCGCACCAGAATTTCAGGCTGGGTGTCTTTCGACTTCACCCTGCGCATTATCTCACTTCGCTGGGTAGATGAAAAAACATCCATCGAGGCCCAAGTTTAATAAACCGTCATAATTTCTGCAACTGGCTTAACGGGGACCAAATTGCGAATCCGAGCTACCCGCTGGGGTCGCATCTTGCCCTCAGCGTCTCGCCGGTCAGCGGGGCGCTGGCGCTACACCGGCGTAGGAAGAGCATGGGTCACCGTGCGGGCGAGGCGCCCGAAGAAACTTCAGAATGATGGTGTGTGTTGCGCGCCTCCGTGGTGTGATGGCGGGAGGTATGGTGGCGGGCGTAATGCCGATGGCGCCGGGTCCGGGTGTGAACCGGCACGAGGCGATAAACCAACAGCGTCCGTCCGGCCACGATCCGGGAGCTGCTGAGATGATTCCAGCGGCGGAGCTGGTAAGTGGTCACATCAAAGCGGTCGGCGATCAGGTCCAGATTATCTCCCTTGCGGACGCGATAATGATAGGCGCGGCGGACCCAGCGCACCGCCGCGGTCGAAACTCTTGAGCGGCTGGGGGCGAGCGGAATCACCAGGTACGCGCCGGCTGTCAACGCCGAGCCGGAATCGAGATGATTGGCGCTGGCAAGTGCAGTCCGCTTGATGCGGTATTTTCTGGCGACGCTCGCGAGCGTATCATTCGAATCCACGCGGACGGCCCGCCACCATCGCCGCTCCGCGGGGGGCACGGCCGCAATTCGCTGCTCAAACAAGTCTTTCGTCCCGGCGGGCAAATTCAGCGCAAAACCTGGATCTTTCGGGGGCGTCTCATAACCGCGAAGTCCGGGGTTCAGTTGCACAAGATTGTCCACCGGCGTATCAATCAGTTCGGCCACCAGGCGTAAATCCACCGGCGCGCTCAGCGTCACCCGGTCCACTCGAATCGGCGCATCCGGCGAAACGCTAAATCCGTAGGCCTTCGGGTCCTTGGCAATCAAGGCCGTTGCCAGGTAAACAGGCACGTAACTTTCGGTTTCCGGGGAAGGAAAGGCGTGCAACTCCCGCAATTTCCAGTAATCCGCGAAACCCGTTCGCTGAATCGCCCGCTGGACTGTTAGAGGGCCGCTGTCATAGGCGGCAAGCGCCAGATACCAATCTCCGAACATGTGATAGAGCTTTTTCAACTCCTCCGACGCCGCGAGGGTTGACTGGTACGGGTCTTCGCGCTCATCGACCCAGCGATTATCCTTAAGGCCGTGAAGCTCAGCCGTGCCCCGCATCAGTTGCCAAAGGCCCTTCGCACCCTTGCGCGAGGTGGCGTGCGGATCAAAGGCGCTCTCCGGGCCCGGCAGGTACATCAGGTCTTGCGGCAGGCCCTCCTTGCGCAAGGCCTTCGAAATCATTGGCCGGTACTGCCCAAGGCGCTTCAGCACGTTTTCAACGTATCCGCGCGCATGGTTTTGGAAATAGGCAATCGCGCCGGAGACTACCGGGTTGATGACCAGCGGGATATCCGAATGAACCGAGCGCACTTCCTGCTGCGCCCGCCGCATCACGTTTGGATCAACCGGAAAGGTGAGCCCGGAGAACGACTCAATCGGCGTGGGCACATACTGATGCTCGCTCAGCGGGCTGCCCCGCGAGAGCGCAATCATCTCCACGTCATTGATATTATCCGTAAGAAGGTCGAATTCCTGGCTCAGCCGCTCATCGCTGCGCACGTCGTAGGGCGACTCCAAAAGCGCGCTCAGCGAATTGTCAAACTCCTGCTTCGCCTTTTCCAGGTTCCCGGCCTGGTAGTCGAGCAGCCCGCGCGTATAAGCCGATTCCGCTTTATCGATGATCTTATTGACCGCCGTCATCTTGGCGGAAATGGCGAGGCCCTGGCCGCCCAGGTTTTTTACGGCGGGGGACGGAGTGCGCAGGGGAAGAGGCGGCGGCGGCATCGCCTCAGCGGGAGGTTTACCGAGCGGTTTGCGCTTTTGGCCCGTCTCACAGGAAGCTAGCGCGAGAATTGCCAGGAGCACTGTGAGTAGCTTGACTATCCTCAATAATCTTCCCCTCAGCGGGTGAATGGCGTTCCAAACCCTTTAGACGCTCGAAAGCTGCATTTTACTGCCCCGCTGGAGAAGGAGCAAGATTAATGCCAGATTAGAAGAAGTTTTTTCTCATGAGACAGAATATGACTTCCGTGCCGCTCCGGTGACTTCGCACATTACTTCGAGGGCGCGGGCGCAGTCCTCGCGATCCACATCGCAATGGGTCACCATGCGGATGCTTTGCGGGGCAACTCCATTGGCCAGCACTCCACGAGCAGCCAGGCGACGAGAGATTTCATAAGAGGTAAGGCCGGTCGCGCTCACGTTAAAGAAAAGGATGTTCGTCACGACTTTGTCCGGATCGAGTTTAATCCCCGGAATTTCAGCCAGCCCTTTAGCCAGGAACTTTGCATTGGCGTGATCGATATGCAGCCGCCCCGGTGATTCCTCAAGGGCGACCAACGCTGCGGCGGCCAGCACCCCTGCCTGCCGCATTCCGCCGCCCAGCATTTTGCGAATAAGTCTCGCTTCCTCAATAAATTTGCGGCTACCCAGGATCATTGAGCCCACCGGAGCGCCTAAATTCTTGGAAAAACAGAACATAATCGAATCAAACCCGCGTGTCAGGCTGGCAGGGGAGCGGCCAAGCGCTACAGCTGCGCTGAAAATGCGCGCCCCGTCCAGGTGCAATGGCAGCCCGGCTGCACGCGCCTTCTCGCAGATTTCCTCGGTAATCTCAAGCGGATACACGGACCCGCCCGCGAGGTTCGATGAATTCTCCAGTGAAACCAACCCCGTGGCGGACCGATTGGCCGTCCGCGGGCGCACCTGAGGAGCAATCAGGTCCCAGGTGAGGATGCCGTCCGGCGCCTGAATGGGGCGCGCGAGGCAGCCGGCAAACGCCGCCATGGTTCCTACCTCGGCGTTATAAATGTGCGCGTGTTCTTCGCAGATTACTTCCTGACCCGGCGAAGTATGGACCTTAATCGCCGTCTGATTCCCCATCGTCCCGGAGGGAACAAAAAGAGCGTCTTCGCGCTCGAAAATTTCCGCCGCGCGCTCTTGCAGGCGATTTACGGTGGGATCTTCGCGGTAAACGTCATCACCTACTTCGGCTTCGGCCATGGCGCGGCGCATCGCCGCCGTCGGCCGGGTTACGGTGTCACTTCGCAAGTCAATAGTTTTATGCATAGATTCCGGCCGGACCTGATAAGTAGGGGCGCTGCTTGCTGCGCCCTTATAGTGTAGCGGCCGTGTCTGCACCGCCGCCACTGGAATCAAATCTCGGCGATGGGGACATCGCCGCTACAGGGCTGTGTGCCCGCCGTTACTCAAGGAATTCCTGGAAAACTTCATTCGACACTAAAAACGCCCGCTGGCTCAACCGTAGCCAGCCGCAGTCTTCTTCAAGCCAGCCTTCCTGCTTAAGAGCGCTGGCACGCGCCTGCCACCAGTTCCACGGCGGATTGCCCCACTTTCCGCGCGCCTGCTCCAGATCCACGCCGCGCCGCTGGCGCAAACCCAGGAAGAAAAATTCCTCCACCTGCTCGTTTTGAGAAAGCGTCCGGCTATCCGCAATGGGTGATTCGCACTTCTCCACCATATCGCAATAAACTTCGGGGGAGATTTCGTTCACCCAGCGCCTCGTTCCGTCAAACGAGTGGGCGCCCGCGCCAAAACCAAGATACGGCTTCAGTTGCCAGTACCCTTGGTTGTGGTGCGATTCAAATCCCGGCAACGCGAAGTTCGAGATTTCATACTGCGCGTAGCCTTCACCGGCCAGCAGCTCGCGCGCTCGTTCGTAGGCCTCCGCCTGAAAATCGTCGCCGGGCACCGCATCCGCACTGTATAGTGTCCCGTGCCGCAGCGTTTCGCTTCCGAGGCGGCTTTTCTCATCCACCTCAAATAAGTAGACCGAAAGGTGTTCCGGACGGAGCCGCACAGCCCGTTGAAGGCTCGTCTGCCAGCTTGCCACCGACTGGTGCGGTAGACCGGCAATCAGGTCCAGGCTGACGTTCCCAAATCCGGCCCTCCGCGCCCGCAAGACTTGCCGATCGATTTCCGCCGCCGTGTGCAGCCGCCCCACGCACCGCAATTCCCGGTCATCGAAAGATTGAGCGCCAATGCTGAGGCGATTTACGCCGAGCCGAAGAAGCGCCTTGAGCAGCTTCTCATCTGCCGATCCCGGAGTAATTTCAAGCGTAGACTCCGCCGCGCCCTCAATGCTGAAACGATTTTGAAGCGCAGCGAAGATGCGCTCTAGCCGCTCGCGCCCGAGCAGCGAAGGTGTGCCGCCCCCTACATAAATCGTTTCGGCGCTGAGATTGCCGCGATCCGGCCCACCGATTCGCGCGCCAATCTCCCGCACAAGCGCATCCGCATACCGGTCAAAAATCGCCGCGGGAGCAACTTGCGAGCTGAAGTTGCAGAACGTGCACTTTGAGGCGCAAAACGGAATTTGGAGATAGATTCCAAGTTCATCCATATGATTGGGCGCAGCAAGCAGCGCCCCTCGAACGCCCTCAAACGTCCGGCAGGACCTTCACCCGCAAATCCCGGCGGCGGGGTCCATCGAATTCGCAAAAGAACACCCCTTGCCAGCGCCCGAGCGCAAGGCGCCGGTCCTCGACGAGTAAGCTCTTGGAGCACCCGATGATCGCGGCTTTCAGATGCGCGTCGCAATTTCCGTCGTTGTGGGAGTAATCGCCATCGGGCGGGGCGAGTTGCTTCAGGAAGTTGTCAAAATCCTTATGAAGGGCCGGATCGTCATTTTCATTAATCATAACGGCCGCGGTGGTATGCGGGACGAAAAGGTGGCAGACTCCGTCTGCGACTCCGGATTCCTCGACCGCCCGTTGGATGACGGCGGTAATGTCTTTGAACTCCACACGCGCGTGAGTCTCAACCTGCAGCGCAAAGGTTCGAAGTTTTTCGTTGCCCGCTTTTCTTGCTTCAGGGCTCATGATTCCCTTCCTCGTTAGCGCTTTGTTGACGCTAAGTACTGTAGCGGCGGCGTCTCGCCGCCGGCTTTAAGAAGTAGAAACCGGCGGCCCCTTCCTGCGTCAGGGCAGGCTTCGACCGCCGCTACAGCACTAGAAGCCTCTCAATACGCTAAAAACTGGTGATCCATGCAACGCGATTGCAATTGAGCTAACAGCCAGTCCAGGAGTTCGTACCCGCCGCGAGCAAGAAAGTAGATTCCGCCCACTTCGCGCTCCTGAAAATTTCCCGCCGGCGCGAGGAAGCGCAGCAACTCTTGCTCATGGCGGCTCAGAAGCTCAGAGCGATCCAGGGCAGCGCGGCTGATCTTGCCGCGCAGCCGCTCGAGCTGATAAATCATTTTTTCCCGGGTCGTCCGCGCGGCGTCCGCCAGGGTGCGGTCAATGCGCTCTACGTCCTGCTGCAAGCCTTCAAAGAGTTCTTTGATGGACTTTTCGCCGCGCTCCATCCGCCCGGCCCAATCTCCGTTTTCGCCAAAGCTCGCTGTGGCGATCTGCTGGCCTAAATGCTCTTTCCCCTGCCAAACGTCCTCGAGCGACAAATGGTATTTTTCGATAAGCCGCTGCTGGCGCCGATCCGCCAGCGTAAATCCGGCGCGGGGGTGTATCACCGGAATAGGACGGCCAAACTCCGGGTAGATTGCCTGGGCCTGGGCGAAATAAGCCAACTCTGCAGGGCCGGCAATATAAGCTACCGACGGTAAAAGTGAATCCTGAATCACGGGCCGCAATAACGCGCTGGGCGTAAAATCCAGCGGCTCAGCGGAAAGTTGCTTCTGGAAATCCGGCATCGAAGCGGAAGGCTGCCCTTCGACGAGAAACTGGTCTCCTTTTTGATGGATCGCCGTGCGGCCGTTTGGCGTTCGGACAAAGAGAAGGGTGGAATCGTCACCCACATGCACTTGGGCGTGATACTTCGACTTCTCAAGCGTCGTCGACCGGTCCTGTAGCAAGGTTCGCAGCCGGGAAGCTTGCGTGAGCGCCCGCTCGTAAACGCCCTGCGCCAGCCGGTGAACGGGATCGTTCAGCGGGTCCAAAAGGATAACCCCGAAGCGGCTGAACAGCCGGGTCATGAAGCAGCCAAAGGCCTCCCCCCACCCGGTCCCTGGCAGATAGCTCGCGCGAAGGTCTTCCATCAGACGGGCGCGCGGCTCGCCTTCCGGCAGAGTCTGTTCAGTGATCTCCAAAAGCTCCCGCACCTGCTCGCGAAGCCGGATGTAGCCGACCGATGATCCCGCTGCCGGGCGATCTCCGGCCGCCTCCAGAGTTACAAGTTTCCCAGCCTCGTTCAGGATTGCGGTTTTCGAGACTTCCTCAAGGTCGTGATCCTCGGTGGCAAGCCAGAAAACCGGAACCGAGGGCAGCCCTTGCTCGCTGAGAGACCGTGCCACGCTCACAGCGGTCAATGCCTTATAAAACGTAAAGGCAGGGCCAGAAAAAAGCCCCACCTGCTGGCCCGTGACGACGGCAAAAACTTCAGGATCGCGCAGCCGGCGGATATTGGCCAGGGTTTCCTCGCCGCAACCGAAAGCGCGGTTCTGGCCTTCAAGAATCTCCGCGAGCGCCGCACGATGCGGGTAACGGCCCGAAATTTCCTGTGCAATCCGCTGATAGCTCAGGAATTCCTGCGGCGGGCCGCCGTAAAAATCCTGGACACGATCAAAATGATAGAGATAATCAAGAAAGAGGGCTGTCGCTTTTGGAGCCTGAGTATAGGGGATACAGGACGGAATCATACCTCATCATGGTACACTGCCGCCCTTTGACCGGCAATCCCGGACTGCGCCCCCACCATGGGGAGCCGCACCAGAATGCCTGATTTTCGAGTCCGCTTCGCACCCAGCCCCACCGGCTATGTCCACGTCGGGAACGCCCGTACAGCTCTCTTCAACTGGCTGTTCGCCCGGCATTGGGGCGGATCGCTCGTGCTGCGAATCGAAGATACTGACGCCCAGCGATCCGAAGAGCGATACGAGAGAAGCCTGATCGAGGCCCTTCAGTGGTTCGGCCTGGATTGGGACGAGGGACCGGACAAGGGTGGGAAGTTTGCTCCCTACCGCCAGTCGGAGCGCAAGCAGATTTACGCGCGCTTCGCCCAGACGCTACTTGACGATGGCCAGGGGTACCCCTGCTTTTGCACTCCCGAACAGCTTGAAGCGGAACGTCAGGAAGCGCTGAAGGCGGGGCGCCAGCCGCTCTATTCCGGGCGCTGCCGCGAGATTCCTGCAACGGAATCTCAGCGGCGGTTGGCAGCGGGTCAGGCCGCAGCCCTGCGGCTGAAGATCAAGGGCGGCGAGTTTGCCTGGAACGATCTCGTCCACGGCGCTACACGCTTTTCGAGTGAAGTCATTGGCGACCCCATCCTGGTGCGGTCGGATGGCAATCCCGCATACAATTATGCCGTGGTGATTGACGATCATCTGATGGAAATCACTCACGTCATTCGCGGGGACGACCACATTTCGAATACTCCGCGCCAGCTCGCCGTTTATCGGGCGCTCGGTTGGGAGCCGCCGCAGTTCGGCCACCTTTCGACGATTCTCGGCCCCGATCGCACGCGGCTTTCCAAGCGCCACGGCGCAACGTCTCTTGAAAGCTTCCGCGCGATGGGCATTCTGCCGGAAGCCTTGCGCAACTATCTGGCCCTCTTGGGGTGGTCGCCCGCCGACGGCAAGACGGAAATCCTGAGCGACGCGGAATTGTTCGCGCAGTTCTCCCTCGACCACATCACCCGCAGCCCGGCCGTTTTCGATCCGGAAAAGCTGAACTGGCTCAATCGGCATTATTTGAAAGCTACGCCCCTTACCCGCATCGCAGAACTGAGCGTTCCCTTCCTCGTTGAAGCGGGATACTTGAACGGGCCTGTGGCTCCTGCCGTTTTGCCGTGGATCGAGCGGGTGGCGGATGCGGTGCTGAAGAACCTGGATACCTTGAGCCAACTCCCGGCCGCCGCCCGACTCATTTTTGAGTACGACCTGAGCCGCCTGAAGGAGGACGAAGAAAC
>DASUKV010000412.1:0-7120 GCA_036278555.1 Terriglobia bacterium | reverse complement strand
GCACCCGGAGTGGTTCGAGCGGAAACCCGATGGCGCCCTTCGGACGCATCCGGAGTGTACTTGGCTTTACAAAACCTGCATGTTCAGCCCGTATTTCACGGAGCAGATGCCGGCAATTTACCGGGAAATGAACCAACGCTACGCGCCGGACGGATTCTTCACCAATGGCTGGCCCAGCACGGGGCCGCTTGAACTGTGTCACTGTCCCGCGTGCAAGAAAATTTACCGTGACGAGACCAGCGGCGTCCCGCCCGAGACGACCGACGCTCAAAGCCAGGTTTATAGGAAGTACTACAGAATCTATATGGACCGCATTGCCGAGGTCTGGAGCCTGTGGGAGAAAGTGGCGAAGGAGAAGCATCCGGATGCCGTCTATGTAGGGAACCTGGGCGGCGGCATTCGGACCGTAAAGGACGTCAAGAGGCTCAGCAAAGTGGCGGCATGGTTCAACGCTGACCATCAAGGTTTCAGAGAGAACGATCCGGTCTGGCGCTGCGCGCAGCAGGGGCGAGTGGCGCAATCCGTCATGGAGGGGCGCACGATTACGAATGTGATTGGCGCTTACAGCACCAGCCAGCCCATCTGGCGGCATTCGAGCAAGCCGGCCGCCGAGGCCACGCTTTGGATGGCGCAAGTTACGGCGAGCGGCATGGTGCCGTGGTATCACTGGCTGGGCGGGTCGCCATTGGATAACCGCTGGCGGGAAACAGGCCGGGTGTTTTTTGACTGGCTTGCCGCGAACGAACCGCACTTCCGCAACCGGCGCTCCGTCGCCGATCTTGCCGTGCTCTATCCGCAAAGCACCATCGCTTTCTATCGGTCGAACGGCACACGCGAGCGCCGGCTGGGCGGCGAACTGATTGACCCGACGGATTATCTTCAGGGTCTTTACTTCGCTTTGCTTGAGGGACGGTTCCTCTTTGATTTCATTCATCAGGAAAATCTGAGCGTGGAAAATCTCAAGCCGTATCGCGCGCTCTTGATTCCTAACGCCGCTTATCTTCGGGATGGCGAATGCGAAGCCATCCGGCGGTATGTTGCGGCAGGCGGCTCGGTGCTCGCGACCTTTGAAACCTCGCGCTATAACGAATGGGGCGAGCCGCGGGAAGATTTTGGTCTGCACGACCTGTTTGGGTTGAACGTGGCCGGTGAGGTGATCGGTCCTTTTAATAACAGCTACATGCACATCGACCAGCAGCATCCCATCCTGCAAGGATTTACCGGCACGAAAATTCTTCCCGGTCCCGAGTTTCGGGTGAAGGTGAGCCACTCCAAGCCGGAGTCGCTGTGCCTCAGTGTCGTTCCGCACTATCCTCCATTCCCGCCGGAAATGGTCTACCCGCGCATTCCGAATACTCAGGAACCGGCCGCGATGCTTCGTGAGCAAGGGAATGCGCGCGTTGTTTATTTTCCGGGTGATGTCGCTCGCACGGCGTGGCGCTCTGGAAATCCAGATCTGAGCCGGCTCATCGCGAACTCGGTGCGCTGGCTTCTTGGCGACACCCCGCCGCCCCTCACGGTGGAAGGTCCGGGCATGATGGAAATGTTTGCCTGGGAAACAGAACCGGGCTTCGCGCTACACATCCTGAACTATACGAATCCCCATATGATGCGGCCATTCATCCGCGAATTTTATCCCATCGGCCCGCTGAAGGTGCAGTTTGCGGTTCCGGAAGGAAAAGCTATTTCGAGCGCGCGAGCGCTTCGGGCGGGCCGTACTCTGCCTTTCAAAAAGAACAGGAGCAGTCTGAAGTTTGAAGTACCAGCCGTCAAGGACTATGAAGTGATTGCGTTGACCTGATGCATGGGGGTTAGAGATAGCCGGAGCGGCCCTTCGAGGCCGAAGAAGAAAAAGGAGGATTTATGAAACGGGAATTTCCTTCCATGCAGCGATCGATGTGCGTCGCGGCGACAGTTCTCCTATGGGTTAGCGCGATGCTTCTAACACCACGGATTGCCCGGCCGCAGGCGAACTCCGCGACGTTTTACGGGACGGTGACCGACCCCACCGGCGCGGTGGTTCCGGGGGCGAAGGTAACGCTGATCGCACAGGGCACTCGGGCCACGACGACGAAAGTCACCGGCGGTAGCGGAGATTTTGCGTTCTCGTTTGTCCCCGTGGGCACGTACACACTGAGGATCGAGGCCAAGGGTTTTAGAACGTATGTTGGGACGGGGATCGTCTTGACCGCAGGCCAACAGACAAGACAGACCTTCCATCTGCAACTCGGCTCGGCCGTCCAAACGGTCAGTGTTACGAGTAGCGTGCCGCTCGTCAATACCGTGTCCGCGCAACAGCTTCACACCTTTCAGCAAACGGAAGTCCGGCAGTTGCCCTTACTCAACCGGAATATTGGCAGCCTCATGGAAGTCGGGGCGGGAGTGAACTACCTGTCATCAGGCAACGCCCAAGGGGGCGTGCAAATGAATGGAGTCGGGCTCCAGGGGACGCGTTACTCCCTTGACGGAACCAACGCCAGTGGAAACCTCGAGGGGAGCGCGATGTCGCAGTGGAGTTCGCCCAACCTGATCGACATCATGAGCCTCGAGGGCGTTCAGGAGGTCAGTACCGTCAAGGGCGTCATTCCCGCCGAGTATGCGGACGCTGTGGGCGGCCAGGTGAACATTGTGTCGAAGTCCGGAACTAATCAGTGGCACGGAAGTGTCTTTGAAAACCACCAGGACAGCGCGCTCAACGCCAGATTCCAACGCGCAAGCACCAAGCCTCGCCTCACTTTCAACCAGTTTGGCGGCGCACTGGGCGGACCGATCGTAAAAGACCGCGTCTTTATCTTTGGAGACTACGAGGGCTACCGAAGGTCCGCATCCCAATTTGTTGAGGATAACGTTCCTACGCAGGCGACCCGCCAGTTGCTATTGGGCGCGGTCCCCGCCTATAATCTTGCGCTTCAAGAATACCCGCTGCCAAACAGCCCCACAACGCCCGATGCGATGGTTGGACTTTTTAGCGAAACAAAAAGGGCCATCCAGACAGACAACCACGTTGATGTCAAAGGGGACATCATGGTGACGCCTAGCAGCCGTTTCTCTTTGAGCTTTAGCCGAGGCAGCCCTTACCAGTTGATCCCCAGAATCTTCCTTAACGATGACCGCATTTCCACGAACCCGCTCTATCACGGGAACGTCAGCTTTATAACTGGAGGAGCGCAGTGGACTTCGGAGACAAGGTTTGGCTACAACCGGCCCGAACAGTCGCGGCTGGACGGGTACTTCGCTCTGAAAGATCCCAACAATTCCGACGAATCGGGCTTTCCTTTTGGGCGCCGGCTCCCCAACCTCGATACGACCATCGGATTTAGCGGCCCGGGGGGCGAGTTGTGGATCGAGACGGGCTACAACTACGAGCTTGAGGAAAAATTCGCGCTCCAGCGAGGCCACCACTCGTTCAAATTCGGGGGCGATTATCAACGCACCAACGGCAGCCGCACCAATCCGCAAGTTCCCGATGTTTATTACACGAGTCTCGAGGGTTTGCTCACCAATACGCCCAGCCAGGCGGAGGCGAGTTTCGGACAGGGCGTGTTCAAGGGGCACCTCAGTGAGTTCGGCATTTTTGGCCAGGATGACTGGCGCGCGACCCCAAAGCTGACGGTCAACCTGGGGCTTCGATACGATTTCTATTACGCCCTCCAGGTCGATGGCACGTTGCAAGATCCCACCGCCGGTGTGTATAACCCCAGCTCTCTCAGCATGGATGGCAATTTTATCGTAGGTCCTCTCCGTCCCCTGAGCAGCATCTACAACAACGATAACAATAACTTCGGCCCAAGGTTCGGCTTTGCTTACAACCCGGATGGGCAAGGAAAAACCGCAATTCGAGGCGGGTTCGGCGTGATGTTCACCAGCCAGATGCCGGGCGCGATGTGGGCTGGAGCCCAGACGGACCGGAACATTCCCTTCCGGGATTTCTTTACCGAGAATCAGGTGGCGGCTGCGGGACTGAAATACCCCATCTACAACATTGACATGGCCAACCTTGAGAACTCGCTCGCGCTGCAAACCGGGAACCAAAGAGTGGCGGCCTTCACAATCTTCAACCCGAACCTGCAAAATCCCTACACCATGCAATACACGCTGGACGTTGAACATCAATTGACGCCCAGCGTGATGTTTTCGAGCGCCTTCGTTGGGACGCGAGGGGTTAAGTTTCTTGCTTTCCGATGGGGGAACCAGGTGAGGCCGGATGGAACAATCCCCAACCCGAACCTGAGCCGGTTTTATTACGTCGATAACTCGCAAACGTTGTCTTACTTTGGATGGCAGAATTCCCTCAAGAAACGCTTTTCGCGCAATTTGAGCTTCGATATTAATTACACCTATGCGAAATCGCTTGCGACCCAAGGCGGGGACGTCGGCGCGTACTACCAAAACGGAGTGGACAACAGGAATCAGAATTTTTTTGATTTGAAAGCTGATCGCGGGCCCGCTGCTGCCGACATGACTCACTACTTCATTGCCGATTGGGTCTACCAATTGCCCGGCCTTTCCAGCCTGGGCAACTCCTTTGTACGCGAAACCATCGGTGGCTGGCAGGCGTCGGGTATCTTTTCTGCAAATACCGGCCAGCCAATATACCTTTCTCAGCCTGCATCCAATAATGGCCAGCGCCCTGATTTTATCGGAGGGACGCCCGTTCTTTCGAATTACACGTCCACGCTCCAATACCTCAACCCGGCGGCTTTTGCCCGCGTTCCCCTTTCCTCAACCGGGGGCGCCGCGATCCGCCCGGGCAACGCCGGTCCCGGCGAGTGGCGCGGTCCAGGGCAGTGGGACCTTGACTTCAGTCTTGCCAAGAACTTTTCAATCCGGGAGAACGTCAAGCTGCAGATTCGCACGGACATGTTCAATGCCTTTAACCATACAAACCTTTCCGGATTGAGGACGGGAATTACCGATCCGTTCTTTGGCAAGCTTCTCAGCACGACAGGAGCCCGGGTGATCCAACTGAACGCGCGGCTGACTTTTTGATTTTATGTTCGGTTGCGCCGGGCGGCTGCGCGGTGCTCGATTGTGCCTCTCCGCTCCGCATTTGAAAATGAGTCCGGCAAGCACAACTGCCCTATTCTGAGGGGAAAGATGAAAAATCATCGCTATCGTTGTCTCGTATTTCTTCTGGCCGTTTGGACTTTAAGCGCTGCCCTGGGCTGGGCCGCAAAGCGCGTGTCCCTGGTTTCTGATCCGAATCTAGCAGCGCCTGCCAAGCACGGTGTGGAAGAACTGGCCAGTGCGCTTCGGTCGAAGGGTGTCACCGTCCAGCAACGGAGCAGTTTGAAGAAGGCCTCGCGCCCAATCGTGTTTCTGCTGGGGTCCTCAGGGTCAAATAACGTTCGCTTTCTAGCTGGATCGCTTCCCGCGTTGGACCTTCCGTCCGTTCCCGGGTCTCTGCTGATCAAGAAAGTGCAATGGAAAGGGAAACAAGTGGTCCTCCTTTACGGAGGGGATGCTCGCGGCTTGATGTATGCAGCCCTCGACGCGGCGGAGGAGATCAGGCTGGCGGCGGATGGAAGCGATCTAGCCGGCTCGGTGATCGAAACCTCTGAAAAGCCTTTCATCAAGGAGCGAGGGCTTTCCAAGGTGGTGATGAATCAATCGGAATTTGAGAGGTATTTCTATTCGCCGGATTACTGGACTGAATATCTGAACCTGCTGGCGAGGAGCCGATTTACGAATTTTGTTCTGCTCTTAGGGTACAGCTCTGCGGGGTATCTTGACCCGCCGTACCCATGGTTTTCGAATACCCCGGGATTTCCTGGCGTCCGAGTGGACGGAATCACGCTGGCTGTGCAGCGGCGCAACCTTGAAGCGCTCCGCCGGATCATCCGCATGACCCACGATCGAGGGATGGAATTCACGCTCGCCATCTGGACGGATATTTATCGCTCGAAGGAGAAGTTCCCCGGCATGGTCGTGGGTTTGGACGACCAAAACCTTGTTGCCTATAACCAGGCGGCGCTTGGCAATTTTCTGAAGCTTGTTCCGGGCATTGACCGGCTTCAGTTCCGCGTTCACGTCGAATCCTCAGTTGAACTGCCGGAACAGATTCCGTTCTGGCATTCCGTGCTCAAGGTCATCAAAGATAGCGGCCAAAACATTAAAGTCGATATGCGCGCGAAAGGCTTCTACGACGACATGATCGATGATGCCCTCGCTTCGGGCGTGCCGGTTCGCCTTGCCACGAAATACTGGGGCGAGCAGATGGGGCTGCCCTACCATCCCTCACATATCGAAATTCACAATCAGTATGATAGGGCGCGGTCTGACTACGCCGATTTGCTGCGCTACCCCAAGCGGTACGACATGCTCTGGCGGCTATGGAACCTGGGAACGACCCGAATTTTGTTGTGGGGTGATCCAGGATACGTCCGGCGTTTCGCCAAGACCTGCCTGCTTTACGACGGGCCGCAAGCGGCGGCTTACGAAGTCAGTGAGCCGCTGGCCTTCAAAATGGGCCACCACCGGGGCCCAACCTACGATCTGCTCTCCAAGCAGTACCAATACTATCGCTGGGAATTCGAACGCTATTGGTATTTTTATGAGGTCTGGGGCCGCGCGGGATACGGTTCCAGGAGTTCGCCTCCTCTCTGGCAGCATGAGTTTTCCCATCGGTTTGGCGAGGCCGCTGCCCCATTTGTTGAGCATGCCTATCATACGGCCTCATGGATTCTCGGCAGAATTAATGCCTATAGTCTTGGCGACCTGAGCGCTGACTACGCCTGGGCGGAGAAACAGCGATGGGGCAGCTTGCCGGCCTATGTTGATTATCCGCCCAGTGATACAGCCCAATTTATCGGCATCCAGGAAGCTGCCAACCTGTACTTAGCCAGAAAACATGACGCCCGCATCTGGCCGCAGCAAACCGCTCACTGGTTCGAAAAAACCGGTAACGAGGTCCTCGAGCAGGTGAAAGGCGCTGAGCAGGCGGGCGTGCCCGAATCGAACAAAGAGTTCACCTCAACGATGATTGACATGAAAGTGCTGGCGAACCTCGCTTTGTATCATTCGCGGAGGATTTACGCCGGCCTAAGCTACGCCTTGTTCAAGAAGACTCAGGACTTGAATGAATTGGATGATGCCATTCGCCATGAAAAAGAAGCCATCG
>DASUKV010000411.1:0-4637 GCA_036278555.1 Terriglobia bacterium | reverse complement strand
GCCGCAAGCTGCCGCTGCGGGATTTGCCTTGCCGACGCAACCCGCCCCAAAGTTTCATGGCGTCGTGAAATCATGGCTCGAAGACCTTAGCGCCCGCCGAACGCGCGGTGAACGCGTCCTGATCGCTCTCTCCAGCCTTGGCAAAATCGAGCGCTTCTCGGAGACGCTGAAAGACCAAGGAATACCCTTTACTGCCGTCCCGGAGGGCGAGCCTGCCACTAGGTCCGGCGATACGGCTCCAGAGGACGCGAGCGCCCCTTCGCTCAAAATCGCGCGAGGAAATTTGGAAGAAGGGGTCATCTTCCCGGACCTCGGGATCACGCTTCTTGCGGAAAGCGACCTGTTTGGCGGCCTCGTCTGGGGCGCGCCCGGCCGTAAGGATAAGTCCGCCATTTCGCGTTTCATCTCGGACCTGAGCGATCTCAAGACTGGCGATTACGTTGTTCACGTCGATCACGGCATCGGACTTTACCAGGGACTGAAGCAGATTGATGTGCAGGGCAAGCGGCGCGACTTTATGCTGCTGACTTACCTGGACGAGGCCAAGCTCTACGTGCCGCTCGAGCGCCTGGACCTTGTCGAGAAATACCGCTCCGGGACGGGAGAAGACGGCGCGAAGCCCACGCTTGACCGGCTGGGCAGCGCGGCCTGGGCGCGTACCAAAACGCGGGTGAAGCGCGCGCTGCGCGATATGACGGCGGAGCTTCTGAAGCTCTATGCCGAGCGCAAGATGAGTGGCGGCGCGGCCACCGGTCCCGATACGCCCTGGCAGAAGGAGTTCGAGGACGCCTTCGAGTATGAGGAGACCCCGGACCAGTTGAAGGCGCTTGAAGAAATCCGCAAAGACTTGGAAAGCCCGCAGCCCATGGACCGCCTCCTGTGCGGCGACGTAGGCTATGGCAAGACGGAACTCGCCATGCGCGCGGCTTTCAAGATGGTGCAGGATGGACGGCAAGTGGCGGTGCTTGCGCCCACCACCGTGCTGGCTTTTCAGCACTTCGTTACTTTTCGCCGCCGCATGGCCGCCTTCCCGGTCGCCATCGAGATGATCAGCCGCTTCCGCTCCGCCGCGGAGCAAAAGAAAATCGTGGCGGATACGGCTGAAGGCAAGGTGGATATTCTGATCGGCACGCACCGCCTGCTTTCAAAGGACGTCAACTTCAAGAATCCCGGATTGCTCGTCGTGGATGAAGAGCAGCGCTTTGGCGTGGCGGCCAAGGAAAAGCTGAAGCGGCTGCGGGCGAACGTCGATGTGCTCACCATGTCCGCAACGCCCATCCCCCGCACGCTGCACATGTCGCTGGGCGGCTTGCGCGATCTTTCCGTGATTGAGACGCCGCCGCGCGGCCGGCTGGCCATCCAGACCACCGTGGCGGCGTACACCCAGAAGCTGATTCAGGCGGCGATCCTGAATGAGATGCAGCGGCAAGGCCAGGTCTACTTTGTTCACAATCGCGTGGAATCGATCTTCAGTATCGCGGCGATGCTCCAACAACTGGTTCCAACGGCGCGAATTGGAGTGGGCCACGGGCAGATGGGCGAGCGCGAGCTTGAGCGCGTGATGATGAAATTCGTGCAGAATGAATACGACGTGTTGGTTTCGACATCCATCATCGAGAATGGGCTGGATATTCCTCGGGCGAACACCATTATTATCAATCGGTCGGACCGCTTCGGTCTCGCCGAGCTTTACCAGTTGCGAGGGCGGGTGGGGCGGTCGGACCGGCGGGCTTATGCGTATTTGCTGATTCCTGAAGAAGACTCGCTGACGCCTCTCGCGCGGCGGCGGCTGGCAGCGCTCAAAGAATTCTCCGACCTCGGCGCAGGCTTCCGGCTGGCCGCCCTGGACCTGGAACTGCGAGGGGCCGGAAACATCCTGGGGGCGGAGCAATCGGGCCACCTGAACGCGATCGGCCTCGATCTTTATCTGAAAATGCTCGACGAAGCGGCGGCGGAAATCAAGGGCTTGCCTTCGCGGCCCGAGGTCCGTACGGCGCTCAATCTGGGGGTCGATATCCGCATTCCCGAGCAGTATATTTCTGATGAGGGCCAGCGGCTGCGGATGTACAAACGTATCTCCGGGCTGGCGGCGACGGAGGCGCGGACCGAGCTTGAGGCGGAATTGACGGACCGCTATGGCTCCCTCCCACCGCCGGTCATCACGCTGATGGACTACGCGTTGCTGAAGAATCGCGCGGAAGGATTGCTTATCCAGTCGATGGACCGCAAGCTGGATGAGGTGTGGGTGCGCTTTCACCCTGAAACCCCGGTGCGGGCGGAAAGCCTTACACGCTTTGTGCGCCACCATCGGGGATCGATCCTGCGGCCCGACGGTTCGCTTCGCTTCCGCATGCGCTCTGCCACAGCGGACCCTATCCAGGAAGCCACAAGCGCCTTGCAGGAACTTCAGGACGCGCATTAAGATGAAACAAACGCGCGGGCTCGACCGGGGGGTAGCGGCCGCGCGGGAAGGATGAAAGTTATGAAAAACAAGGTCATGATCCTGGGGATTATCCTCGCGACGCTTGCGAGTTCCGCTTTGCCCGCTCTGGGCCGGCGTGAGCTGATTGACCGCATCATCGCGCGGGTGAACGAGGAAATCATCACCCAACGCCAGTTCGACAGCGAGAAGGAAAAGCTCCGCGCCCAGATCAGCCAGCAATACTCCGGCGACGAGGTCAACGCCAAATACCAGGCCGCGGAAAAGGACCTGCTGCGTGACATGATCGACCAGGACCTGCTGGTGCAGAAGGCGAAGGACTTGAACGTGAACGTGAGCACCAGCCTGGTGCAGCGGCTTGACCAGATTCGAAAGCAGATGCACCTGGACTCTATTCAGGACCTGGAAAACGAAGTGGAAAAGCAAGGGCTGATCTGGGAGGATTTCCAGAACAATATCCGCCGCCACCTGCAGACGCAGCAGGTAATCGAGCAGCAGGTGGGCTCCCGGATCATGGTGACGCAGGCCGAAGCCCGGACATACTTTAACGCCCACAAGAAGCAATTTGCTTCTCAGGGGGGCGTGGACCTGGCCGAGATCCAGGTGTCGAACCAGAAGTGGGGCGCCGCGCAGGCGGAGCAGCGTGCCAAGGCGGCGCTGGCGATGCTACAGAGCGGAGCAAAATGGCAGGACACCGTCAAAAAGTATTCCGACGGCCCGAACTCAACTTCAGGAGGCGACGTGGGCTTTTTCCCGAAGGGCTCTCTAATGCCCGAAATCTCCAAGCACATTCAGAAGCTCGACGTGAATGATACCTCCGGCCTGATTTCTGCGCAGGATGGCTATATCATTGTGAAACTGCTGCAACGCCGCTCGCCGGGCGCGCCGCGGTTTGAGGAAGTGCGGCAGCAGGTTGAGAATACGCTTTACGAGCAGAAGATGCAGCCCGCGCTGCGCGATTACCTCACCACCCTTCGCAAAGAGAGTTACATCTGGAGAGCGCCCGGCTACGTGGACACCGGCGCTCCAGCTTCCGACGACAACGGCGCCGCCCGAGGGGGCCGATGACCAAGACTCTCTTCATTGCGGAGCTTAAGCCCGGCCAGCAGGTGAATTCGACCTTTCTTCTGCAAAGCAAAGAACGGAAGATCGCGCGCAATGGCAGCGCTTACCTTGATCTCGAATTCCGGGACTCCACTGGTACCCTTCGCGGCAAACTGTGGGATTGCGACCGCCTCACGCTCAATTGTGACCCCGAGGATATCGTTTTAGTGAAGGGGAGCGTGGAGGATTACCAGGGCGTGCGCCAGCTTACCGTCGTGGCAATCTGCCGCCACCCCGACGACGGCGTGAGCCTGCTCGACTATCTTCCACGCACGCGGCGTGACCCCGACGAGATGTATGCGGACCTGATCGAGCGCGTACGGCTGCTACCTGAAGGGCCGCTGCAGAAGCTCCTGCTGGACATCCTCGAAGATCCGCTGATTGCCAAGAAATATAAGCTTGCGCCCGCCGCCGTCACGCTGCACCACGCGTTCCTCGGCGGGTTGCTTGAGCACGTCAATTCTCTCTGGCGCTTGGCTGACAAGCTTTGCGACCACTATCCGTGGATTGACCGCTCTCTGGTGCTGGCCGGGATTGTCTTGCACGATGTAGGCAAGATCGAGGAATTGCGCTTCGATCGCGCCTTCCGCTACTCGACGCGTGGGCAACTGCTGGGGCACATCGTGATCGCGCTGGGAATTGTGCGGGAGAAGATGGGCGCGATTCCGGATTTCCCGCCCTCGCTCCGCGACCGGATTGAGCATATGATCCTCTCGCATCACGGGAAGCTCGAATTTGGCTCGCCCAAAGAACCCATGTTCGCTGAGGCGCTGTTGGTGCACTATCTGGACGAATTGGATTCAAAGCTCGAAAGCATCCGGGCGCAATACGAGACTGACAAGGATCGTACTGGCGAGTGGACGGGAAGGAACCGGTCGCTGAGCCGGGAACTTCTGAAGCCAGACGGACTGAATCATTGAGCCATTGGATCATTGTTTCATTGAGCCCTCACCCGGCCTTCGGCCACCCTCTCCCGGCGGGAGAGGGCTGGTATCTCGATTTCTCGACATCCATCCCGAAACGAATCTGTTACTCACTTCATTGTTCAGCCCTTTCCCCTGGGGGACGGGCCGGTATCTCTACTTCTCGACAT
>DASUKV010000410.1:0-6206 GCA_036278555.1 Terriglobia bacterium | reverse complement strand
CCCAGCGAGAACAAGTTGGGTTTGGGTGCAAGGTCCCGGAAGGGCAAAGCCCTTCCGCAAGTCAGGCGGCAAAGCCGCAAGTCGCATGGGTGATATCGGAACCCAATTTGGAGAAGCATGGCCAGAGGCCGCCGCTTGTATCTTGGTTTTTGCCGTTGTCGTTGTAACTGAACTTTGGATTTGGAGAAACCTGCCGCTACAGAAGAAGTGGTTCATTCGTTGACGCAGACAAGCGTATAAATCGTGTCACCGGCGGGCTTGCTCACCTGGTCGCGTACCTTCCAGCGCTTGCCCTCGAGCTCATAGACCTGCGAATACGAGTCGTAAAAGCCCTCAATTCTGGCCTTTTTCAGGGTCTGTTCCGTGATCTCACGGGTATCCCCGGGCTTCCAGTTCTTGAGAACATTAAGATTGCCAAACGGGTTGTTCATCCAAATCTTCCAAAGCCGCGCAGCTATGCAGCCGCGCCAATCGTCCTTTCGATGGCGGTGGCGATCTCCGCCGTATGATGCTCCACCGTTGCAGCGTCCTCCCCTTCCACCATCACCCGCGCTAGCGGTTCCGTGCCGGAATAGCGCAACACGACCCTGCCCTGATCACCCAACTCCGCCCGGCAGTGCGCGAGGGCTTCGGCAACTTCGGGAACCGATTCGAGCGCCGGTTTTTCCTTCACGCGCACGTTGCGGATGAGCTGCGGAAAAGGCCTGTAGCCCTTCATGAGCTCATCGGCGGAAGCTCCAGTTTCCGAAAGCAAGCGTAGCATCTCTAAAAACGTCACCATCCCGTCACCGGCGATGGATACGTCGGAAAAAATAATATGCCCGGAAGGTTCTCCGCCCAGATTGATACCGGAGCGCAGCATTTCCTCCAACACAAATTTGTCGCCGACGGGAGTCCGTTTCACGCCGATAGCGCGCTTTTTCAGGGCAAGCTCCAGCCCCAGGTTGGTCATCAGGGTGCCAACCACGGCGCCGCCTTTCAGCGCGTTTTGCGATTGCAAAAAGGGGGCCATGGCGAAGATCACGTAATCGCCATCCAAAACCCGGGCGGCTCGGGTGGCAAAGATGGCGCGGTCTGCATCGCCGTCAAAGGCCACGCCTAAATCCGCCTGGAAAGACTGAGTTTCTGCCGCCATCTGTCGCGGATAGAGCGAGCCGCACTCCCGGTTAATATTGCGGCCGTCCGGCTCGGCATTGAGGATGCGTGTCTGCACCCCCAGCCGCCTCAGAAATTCTGGCGCCACCGCGCTTGAAGCGCCATTGGCGCAGTCCACCACAAACCGGAAGCGTGAAAGATGATTGCTGGCTGGGACCAGCGATTCGAGAAACTTCAGGTATTCATCGAGCAACGCCGGAGAAGATTTGAGATCGGGTTCTGAAATTTCCGAGTCCGGCAGATTTTCGAGCGTCTCTTCGATTTCAAGTTCCAGCGATTCGGGCAGCTTGGTTCCAGCGCTGGAGAGAACCTTAATGCCATTGTCGCCAAAGGGATTGTGAGAAGCGGAGATCATGACGCCGGCGGCAAATCCATGATGGCGCGTCAGAAAAGCCGCGCCGGGCGTGGTAATGACTCCGGCATGCGCTACATCGACGCCGCTAGCGCGCAAACCGCCGGCAAGCCGGAGAGCGATCCAGGGGCTCGACTCGCGCGTGTCCTCCCCGAGCAGGACTTCGGGCCGCGAGGAGGAATTTTCGCGCATCAAAATCAGGCCCAATGCGCGGCCCAGCTTGCCGACCGTTTCCGAATCGAGCGGAAATCGGCCGGCCACGCCGCGAACCCCATCTGTACCAAAGAGTTGTGGCTTGCGAAGCATAGAGCTTCATTCTAGCATCAGCTTTTCAATCCATCAGCATGCCCCCATTCACTTCCACCGTTTCGCCCGCCATGTAGCGCGCGGCGGGCGAGGCCAGAAACACGATCACATCCGCGATTTCCTCTGAAGTTCCGGCTCGCCCCATCGGAATGGCCGCGACGAATTTCTGCATCATTTCGGGAGAACTATAGCGCTCGTGGTAGGGTGTCGCGATCACACCCGGGGCGATGGCATTCACGCGGATGCCGCGCGGAGCAAGCTCCTTGGCGAGGCCCTTGGTATAGGTAATCATTCCGCCTTTCGCAGCCGAATAAGCCGCCGCTCCGAGGCCGCCGCCGTTGCGCCCGGCAATCGAGGCGACATTGATAATCGATCCGCTCTTGCGTTCCGCCATATGCTTCCAGACAGCTTCGACACAAAGGAAAACGCTCTTCAGGTTCAGGTCCATCACCTGGTCCCAGTATTCCTCGGTCATGTCGGCGAGGGTGCGGCGCGCCAGCAAATCTCCCGCGTTGTTGACCAGGATGTCGAGCCGCCCCCACTTCTTGAGAGCCGCCTCAACCATCTTTTTTACGTCCGCAGCGCGAGTCACGTCCGCCCGGATTGCAATCGCCTCGCGCCCCGCCTTCTCGACGCGCTTCACGGCCTCATCAGCGCCGGACTGATTCTTAAAATAATTGACTGCTACGGAAGCCCCTTCGCGCGCAAAGGCTTCGGCTGTGGCCGCGCCGATGCCGCTTGAAGCGCCAGTGATGAGCGCAACTTGACCTTCAAACATCGTGATGATCTCCTTTTACTCGGGGGTGGCAGGGCAGTTGTTCTGCCGCGCGGCTCTCAAACATCAACGGCAGGTTGGTCCGGCAAATGTGAGATGAAGGCCGGAAGTGGCATCAACGACGAATCCCCAGGTGCAGCAGAATCGCTTCCTCGACGGATTTGAGATCGCTCGGAGAAAGTGAGCACATTCGACTGCGAAGCCGCTCTTTGGATGCGGACATGATCTGATCGGCCATTGCCTTTGCCTCTTTTCCTTCCGCTTGGACCAGGACCTCGCCGGGGAAGACCCTGTTTGTCCGGCTGGTCAGAGGCACCACTACAATGCGATTCAACACCGTATTCGCAGCGTTATTGCTGATGACAACTGCCGGTCTGGTCTTTCGAATCTCGCCGCCAACGGAGGGATCGAATGAGACCCACCAAACCTCACCTCGCTTGACGGGTTGCATCCCCAATTAGCCCCTCGCACCATTCTTCCGCTTCCGATTCCCGTTCCCGGTCATTGGCCATCTCACGATAACCCGAAAGCAGACCTCCTCCCTGCGAGTTTGCCATATGCTCGACGTGGTCTCGCAGCAAGTCGGCTAGCTCATCCGGCACAACAAACCAAGTTGGCCTCCCATGCGATTGAGGATTTCCTTTGCCCTCTTCATCTTCGCTGCCATTCCACCGAATCCCAATACGCTCTTTGTCATCGAAATCCAGCAAAGCCACGGACCAGGACCATCCCCCTGAGCGCCCCGACTGGCTATTATAGAGCACATCCACCCGCTTAACCCGAGTTCGAGGAGTGACAACAGACTTGGGATCGACATACGCCATAAGGCACCTCTAGGGCATCCTACCTGTGATACTAGGTAGGCGTCAAGCTACTTGATTAGCTAAGGCTACACCTCTCCTCCCGGCGGCGGTTTCACCGCGCGCAAAGGCTTCGGCGGTGGCAGTGCCGATGCCGCGGCGATTACACCCCGAAAGTGTGTTCCGATGCTGCGATTCTCCTCCTTGACAACGTGGCTCTCGCCCAATCTTCGGTTGACGCCTGCGCACTCCTACCCGGATAATAGCCGCCATTCCTGTAAACGGAGGGTGAACGTGCGCGTTCAATGCCTGCTGTTTCTCATTGCCGTAATTTCGATGGGTTCGCCTGTTTTTAGTGCGGTCACAGTGCACGGGGCGGCGGTTAAGACGGGCTACAACACCGGCTCGAAGGCCGTGATTCGCGCCAAGCTCAGTGGCGCAGCGGAGCCAAACAGCTATAGCGTGGTTGCTACCGTGCAGTATGCAGGAGCGAATTCATCCACCGAGGTGCCTCTGCGCCAGCAGGCGGGACGCGGGCCCGAACCGGTCTATCATGGTGAATGGCTTGTTCCCGTGAACGCGCGCACCGGCCTTTATCACCTCAGCCTGCGCGTGGACGACCAGCGGCTGCATAAGTCCGTGGCTTCAAGCGATGCGCCTGGATTTTTCGTTTACAGGAAACTGCTACGCATTACCCACGTCACGCTCGACAAGGAATTCTATGCGCCCGGCGAGCGCATTCGCTGCGAGATGGGCATCGAAAACCTGACCGGCAGCGATCTCAAGGGCTTACGCGTCGAATTTTCGAACGAAAATTATCCGTGGATTTCAACTTTCTCCGGACAGGAAAACGCCGCCGGGCGCATGGCGGCAAATCCTTCCCTCGGCCTCGTGGTTTTGCGCGCGAGTTTGGATATTCCAGCGCACCGGACGGTAACTCTACCGATGGAAGCCGCGGGCGTGGCGGCATTTTTACAGGGGTCTGAGGTGGCAGTGATGGGCGCGGGCGGCCCAGCCCGTCACGAGAAGGTGCCGTCGCCGGAAGTGGATCGCTACACTATCGCCGTTTGGGATCAAGGCCGCCAAAACTTGCTCGATATGCAATTCTCGCACGAGGCCATTGTTCGCGAGCCTGGCCGTGTGCTGCCCAAGCCTTACAGCCGCAACTACACGCATCCGTATAACGACGAAATTGATTTCACCAAGTACCGCGAATTTTATCCGCCGGGCTTCATCTCTCCCGCGATTTCGCTCGACCGTTCGCATACGCTCTACCGGCCAGGAGACCTTGTTACCGTCAATGCGACAGTCAAGCAACTGTGGCCGGGCTTTCGCGGTCTCGACGTTGCAATCCGCGATCCGCAGGGGAAAGAAGTTTGGTCCGGCATGGCCTCAGAGGGCGTCACACCGGTCGCTACGACGAAAAAAACGCTGCGCGCGTGGAAAATTCCGCTCTCTGCCGAGCCGGGCGTTTATACCCTGACGGTCTCCGAGCGGACCGCGAAGGGCAAACGTGCGAACCCGGCAAAGGGCAAAGACCTTGGCGCGGCTCAAATGGAGATTGCAATTAACAAACTGCCGTCCTCTCTGATGGTCTTTTGCCCGCACGAGGATGATGAGCATCCCTGGGCAGGGTTGATCCGTGCCATGCTCGAGGCGCGTCTGCCCGTGCACGTCGTGTTTTACACGGGCGGCGACGTCGGAGAATGCGAGCGCTACTTTGGCGGCCAGCCGTGTGATCCTGTGCGGGCGCGGGAATTCGGCACCGTGCGCATGGAGGAGTCGCGCGAGGCGCTGGAGCATCTCGGCTTGCCGCGCAGCGAGGCGACTTTTCTCGGCCTGCCGGACGGCGGGTCAGGCGAAATCTGGTTCCGGCATATCCATGTAGCCAATCCCTTTTTCTCGATCTATCTCGCTGTCGATCATGCGCCCTATGAAGCGATTTTCGAGCAAAACCTGCCCTATGCGCGCGATGCAGTGATTGCGGCCGCCAAGAGGCTGATTGAAAGGTATCATCCTGCCATGATCGCCACGCCGCATCCCGATGAGCGCCACGTGGACCATCGCACGGCCAACTGGTTCACCGTTAAGGCTTGCCAGGAGCTCCTCAAAGAAGGCAAGCTCGGCCGGAGTACCACCATTCTGGCTGACCGAGCCTACGGCTCCGGCGGCTATAAGCCGGCGCCTTACCATTACGCCAGGTATGTTGTCTATCTGAGCGGCGAAGCAGCCGTGCTGAAGCAGGAAATGGGCTGGATCTACCAATCGCAGGACGGCAACCTGGATGAGGGATCGAAGAAAACTTTCGAGGAGCTGCCGCGCCAGGGATTGCACGAGCGCATCCTCGATTGGCAGGAGCACGCCGGGTGGAACGAATGAGGCAAGCGCAGCTTCGTGGCGGGCATATTCCTTTGTGACGTAAGTTCGCGCCAAAGTGACAAGGAAGCAAAAGTCCGATTTGACCCCTCACCCGGCCTTCGGCCACCCTCTCCCGCGGGGAGAGGGCTGAGAACGGAAACGATAGGAATTTTTTTTGGGGAGGCGCCCTCGAAAAAATAAGGATCGCAGCCCTCTCCCTTCGGGAGAGGGGGGACCGGCCCTTCGGCTCCGCTCAGGCTAAACTTCGCGGTGGGTGAGGGTTCTAGCCGGCGGGCTGATTCTTAAAACGGTTTACGGTGACGGCCAAGCGGCTGCTGCGGCGAGCTGGCAAGAAGAATCTTCCCGAGCCCGGTGATGAGTTGTGACTCACGTGCGCGGCAAGCAGCGCGCCTACGGCGCCTTCAGGCTCAGAATGGCCGTCACCGTTGTTCCACCACTG
>DASUKV010000409.1:0-6552 GCA_036278555.1 Terriglobia bacterium | reverse complement strand
CGGTTTTCATCGTCCACAGCAGCCCCGAATTGCGCCGCGTGCAGATTCAGCCGCCGCAGCCGGACTTGAAGAAGGGCAAAGCTTATCTCGTGGTCTATCTTGGGGTGATGGGGCCGCAGGAGGGCTTGGATTTGCTCCTGGAATCGATTGAATGGATCGTCAAGGAACGCGAGCGGCAGGATATCGCATTTGTCCTGATTGGAGCAGGCAGCGAGCAGGCGAAACTGAAGAAGCTGGTTACAGAGAAAAACCTGAAATCCGCCGTCCATTTTACCGGACGGCTGCCGGATGATGAAGTGGCGGCTTATTTCTCGACGGCGGATGTTTGCGTCGCCCCCGACCCGAAGAACCCGATGAACGATAAGTCCACGATGAACAAAGTGCTGGAATACATGGCGTTTGGCCGCCCGGTGGTGCTCTATGATCTCACCGAGGGCCGCCGGGCGGCAGGTGATGCCGCGCTTTATGCAATCTCGAATGATCCGGTAGATTTCGCTCAGCAAGTCGTAAAGCTGCTGGATTCTGAATCACTCCGGCAGCAACTTGGCGAAGCAGGCCGGCGGCGTATCGCCGAGGAGCTTGACTGGGAGCGGCAGAAAGTTGAATTGCTCCGAGCTTACGAGATGGCGCTGAAAACAAAGCCCTAAGGCCAATCCACTGCGCTCAAAAGCAAGCTTGAGTGCCCGGCGCTGCATGAAACGGATGAGACACGTCCGAAACAAGCCCACTCTTGGTGTATATCCCATATGCTTTCTCGAATACCGAGACAAACGGGACAAAACCGCAACCATACGAAATTAGAAATCTACCACCGCCTTCCAGCGGGAAACGATTTCGTGTAGCTTTTACAAACAGTTGGGTACAAATCCGAATTTTTTTCTTGACAAATAGGTAATTATATGATTAATAAACAAAGAGTTGCCCCAAGGTTGGCAACCTGCCAGACAGGACAACGAATACCGTGATTGTTTCCCTAAGCTTGGGTTAGACGGGAAAGCGATGAAAGCGATCGTCAGGAATAAAAGCAGAGTGGGATTTTTTGCTTGGGTAGCTGGGAATGACTGTGAACGAAAGACTGTGGACCTTCGATTGCCACGACAAATAACGTATCACAGGAGGTTTGCCATGGACTATGCGATGTCACACGGCGGTTTAATGGTGCATTCCCGGCAGGACTGGCCCTGTGCATGCTGCCGCCCGCATGATGTGGCGGACAGGCGGGGCCTCTGCCTGTGCTTGAAATGCGCGCGAGGCCTGATTCAGGCAGTCGAAGCAGGGGTAGAAGGAGTACGAGCCCTGCTGGATGATATTACCGACGCGCTCACGCTCCTTCAGGGCGACGGCGCGATGCCTGAACTGGCGGTGAACTAAACTACAATGCTTTGCTCTCGCAGCGAACGCGGAAACTCCTGCGACGGTCCATTTTTTCATTGCTCCCGCCGTCCCAGGATTTCCGCCGTAACGCCTTGCAAGATTCTGCCCTTGTGGAGATTTTCTTTCTCCACCTTCGTAGCATAAGTTATTTTGCGGACCACAATCCGATAGGATCGGAACTCGCACTCGTCGGGCAGTAGAAGGTTGTCGCTGTTGTAGATTTCAGAAAACCTGATCTGCCTTGCGCTATCGTCGATTTCAGGATCGACCGCGCGGCCTACCCATTGCCCTCTCTGATAAATCGCATCCTCCTCACGGTTGCCTGCCGCCATGGACTGCGCCCTCAACGGGGCTTCGGTATCACTCACGGAAACTCATTCCCTCCTTCCTGAAGGGCCGCGCTCAGGCCCCGAGTCGTATCATATCAAGTCCTGTGTTTTCTGCGCAATGCGTGATGACCGGCCGGCTACAGGTTTCGCGATGGGACTAGATGCTGCCCCCCTCACCCGTCCCGCGGTGGGAAGCAGCGCTTCCCCGCGTGACACCCTCTCCCCCTTTTCAGGAAGCGAGGGCGGCGAATCCGCGAGATTTCTGACAACGCTAAGCCGCCGCCCTATTCCGAGACTTTCAGGACCGCGAGGAAAGCTTCCTGGGGAATTTCCACGCGGCCAACGCGCTTCATCCGTTTCTTGCCCTCTTTCTGCTTTTCAAGGAGCTTGCGCTTTCGCGTAATATCCCCGCCGTAGCACTTGGCGAGAACATTCTTGCGCATCGCGGCGACAGTTTCCCGGGCGATGATCTTCGCCCCAATGCTGGCCTGGATCGGAACTTCGAAAAGCTGGCGCGGGATGAGCTTGCGCATTCTCTCGCATAAGGACCGCGCGCGGGCATAAGCGTCATCGCGGTGGCAAATGAATGAGAGCGCGTCCACCGGCTCACCGGCCACGAGAAGATCCACCTTTGCGAGGTCCGATTCCCAGAAGCCGGAAACGTGGTAATCCAGCGACGCATAGCCGCGCGAAACGGTCTTGAGCCGGTCGTAAAAATCCAGAACAATCTCGTTCAGCGGCAGCTCATAAGTGAGCAGAACGCGCTTCTGCGAAACGTACTCGAATCCTTTCTGGGTTCCGCGTTTTTCTTCGAGCAGTTGCAGAATTCCGCCCAGGTACTCGTCCTGCGTAAGAACCAGAGCGGTGATCACCGGCTCCTCGATCCGCGCGATGTCGCCCGCCGGGGGAAACTTGCTGGGAGTATCAACGGCCAGCGTTTCTCCCGTTTTCGTCGTGATGCGATAGCGCACGCTGGGAGCCGTGGTGATGAGGTTCAGGTTAAATTCGCGTTCGAGCCGCTCCTGGATGATTTCCATGTGCAACAGGCCGAGGAATCCGCAGCGGAAGCCAAAGCCCAGCGCCGCCGAAGTTTCCGGCTCGTAAAGAAACGACGAATCGTTCAGACGCAGCTTTTCGAGGGCGTCGCGCAGCGCTTCGTATTCGCTGGACTCGACGGGATAAAGTCCGGCGAATACCATCGGTTTGATTTCCTCGAAACCCGGCAAGGGATATTGGGCCGGCCGGTCATTATCCGTAATGGTGTCGCCGATGCGAGTGTCCGAAACCTTCTTGATGTTCGCCATCACAAAACCGGCTTCGCCCGCCTGAAGCTCATCCACGTGAACGGGTTTCGGCGTGAGGACGCCGAGGTCTTCCACCGTATAGGTCTGGTTGTTTGACCACAGGCGGATATGGCTGCCGACGGCGAGCGCCCCTTCCACAATCCTGACCAGAACCACCACGCCGCGGTAAGCGTCATACCAGGAATCAAAGATGAGCGCCCGCAGCGGCGCCTCGCGCGACCCGGCGGGCGGCGGAACGCGCCGGACCACCGCCTCAAGCACCTCCGGAACTCCGATGCCCTGCTTGGCGCTGATCAGGATGGCTTCCGCCGGGTCAAGCGCCAGGGCGTTCTCAATCTGCTCCTTCGTCATCTCAACGTCCGCGCCTGGCAAATCGATCTTGTTGATGACAGGTATAATTTCAAGCTTATTGTGCAGGGCAAGCTGAGCATTCGCTAAGGTTTGAGCCTCGACACCTTGCGAGGCATCCACCACCAGAAGCGCGCCTTCGCAAGCCGAAAGACTCCGGGAGACTTCATAGGAAAAATCGACGTGCCCGGGCGTATCGATCAAGTTCAATTGGTAGGTGTTTCCATCCCGGGCGGTGTAGGCGAGCCGGACGGCATGAGCCTTGATGGTGATCCCGCGCTCGCGCTCGAGGTCCATCGAGTCCAGAACCTGCTCGGACATCTCGCGCTTGGAAAGCGCTCCGGTCAGTTCGAGCAGGCGGTCCGCCAAGGTTGATTTCCCATGGTCAATGTGGGCCACGATAGAGAAATTGCGAATGAACCGGGGGTCCGTCATGGAACTTATGATTCACCTCTGCGGCGGGGGCGAGGGCTGGAACTCCACTTTCGCTGGAGGGAGGCGCGTTCTGATGGCGCTCGCATGGGCCGCGGGCCGCGCCGCCAAGTCCGGCGGCGCCGCGTCAAGTCTCGAACGCCAATCTGCGCGCCGATGCGAATCCTTTGAAAATCTAACAAACCGGGATTATTCTGTCAAATTTGGCGCGGTTCTGCCGGGCCGTCCTGCTACAATAAGGAACTAGCGCTCCCATGCCTGACGTGACCATTATTTACCCTGGGTCGTTTGATCCGATTACGAACGGCCACCTTGACCTGATCCGGCGCGGGAGCCAGCTTTTTGACCGTCTCATCGTGAGCGTCCTGACGAATCTGGAAAAGAAGCCGCTCTTTACGGTGGAGGAACGGGTGGAAATGCTCAATCTGGTCGTCGAGGATCTGCCCAATGTCGCGGTCGATACGTTCAGCGGCTTGCTGGTGGATTATGCACGGCAGAAGCGCGCCCGCGCCATCTTACGGGGCATCCGGGCGTTTTCGGACTACGAATACGAATTGCAGATGGCTTTGATGAACCGCAAGCTTGAACCATCTCTCGAAACGATTTTCCTGATGCCCGGAGAGTCGTTCGCCTATATCAGTTCCCGGTTGGTGAAGGAAATTGTGCAGCACGGCGGGCCGGTGCGAGGGCTGGTGCCCGAAATCGTCGAAGAAAGGCTGAGGCGGAAATTTCCGGTAAAGGGCCCTCACCCGGCCTTCGGCCACCCTCTCCCGGAGGGAGAGGGCTGAGAAGCTAAAGTAGCGCGGAGTTGTCTTGTAACTCCGCGGATTTTCGAAGCGTCCATGAGAAAAATCACGGATGCTGTGCAATCAATTAGCTACAGCCTTTTGCAAAACTCGTAGCGGCGGCTTTATGCCGCCACCCTACCTTTCAAAGACAGGCGATTTGCGACGTAAAGTCGCCGGTACATCGCGTGGTCCCGGTTTTGCGGCAGGCTCTAAGGGGCTCTATCCAGACAACGAGGTAAAAGAAAATGCAATTTTCCAAACGTATTGGCAGGATTTCTGTTTCACCGACGCTGGCCGTCGTGCAGAAAGCAGCGAAACTGAAGGCCGGCGGAATTGATGTGGTGGATTTTGGAGCGGGCGAGCCGGATTTCCCAACCCCGGAAAATGTGAAGAACGCGGCCATCGAGGCGATCCACCAGAATTTCACCAAGTACACGCCGACCGGCGGCACGGCCGAGCTGAAGCAGGCGATCATCGAGCGCCACGCGAAGGATTTTGGCTCCAGCTACAAGGCGGAAGAATGTCTGGTCACGGTGGGCGGCAAACAGGCCATTTTTGAGGCTGCGGCGGCCATCCTGAACCACGGCGATGAGGTAATCCTGCCGTCGCCCTACTGGGTGTCGTTTCTTGATATCGTCAACTATTCGGGCGGGAAGCTGGTAACGCTCGAAACAAAAGAGAGCGAGGGATTCGCGGTGCGCGCCGCGGCGGTGGAAAAGCTGATCACGCCGAAAACCCGGCTTTTGATTGTGAATTCGCCGAGCAATCCCACGGGCGCGGTGACGCCGCCGGAAGAAATGCAGAAGCTTCTGGCGCTCGCGGAGCGGCACAACTTCCTGCTGATGTCCGACGAGTGCTACTGCCATTTCCTTTACGACGGACGGAAGCCCTTCTCACTGGGTGTTTCGAAGAACCGCGAAAACCTGCTGATTGTGGGCTCGCTTTCAAAGACTTACTCGATGACGGGCTGGCGTGTGGGCTACGCCCTGGGCGCGAAAGATCTCCTGGGAAATATGCTGAAGCTGCAGAGCCACTCCACGTCAAACCCGACGTCGATTGCGCAGAAGGCGGCGGTCGAGGCCCTGCGCGGGCCGCAGGAATCCGTCGGACAAATGCTCGCGGAATACGCGCGGCGGCGTGGCAAAATTGTCGCAGGGCTGCGCGCAATTTCGGGCGTCGAGTGCGTGATGCCGGAAGGCGCCTTTTACGTCTACCCCAACGTGGGCGCGGCGCTCGAAAAGGGCGGGTTCGGCGATGCGACGGCCTTTGCCGAGCGGCTGCTCGAAGAAGTCCACGTGGCGCTGGTTCCTGGACCCGCGTTTGGCACCCGCGAGCACGTCCGCATCTCCTACGCCACCTCGCAGGAACGCATCGAAGAGGGGCTGCGAAGGCTGAAGCAATTTATCTCACAGCTTGTTCCGGCCTATGCCCAAGCTCGATAGCCCGCTGCAGCTTTCCCCCGTTTTCAAGCCCAAGGTCTGGGGGCGGCGCGATCTCGCGCCGCTTTACCCGGACCACTGGACCACGCACCGGGGCAAAACCGTCGGCATTCATTATCCTCAGCGCAAGGGCGAAGATTTGATCGGCGAAGTGTGGCTGACAGATGACGCCGCGGTGTTTACGAACGGACCGGTGGCGGGAAGCACGCTGGCGAAAGCGTGCAAGCGTTATGGCGCGGAGCTGTGCGGAGACAACGCCCAAGATCGCCGGTTCCCTGTCCTTGCAAAGTTTCTTTTCACGAATGACTGGCTTTCCGTGCAGGTGCATCCTGATGACGACTATGCTTCCCGGCATGAGCGCGGAAGCCGGGGCAAGTGCGAGATGTGGTACATGATTCGCGCGGAGGCGAGGGCCGAGTTCATGCTGGGCCTTAAGCCGGCTGTGAATCTTGAGCAACTTGGCGCCCGAAGCAAAGAGGGCGGCTGCCAGCACCTGCTTCAACGATTCCGGGCGGAAGCGGCAGAAGCTGTTTTTGTT
>DASUKV010000408.1:0-4254 GCA_036278555.1 Terriglobia bacterium | reverse complement strand
GTGGAGACGTGGATCAGCAGCATGATCGGGGTATAAGCGAGGATGATGATGGCAAGGGATTTCATTGAACGCCAAGCGCGGCTGCCCGCCGTAGCCGGAAGAGGACCGGCTTTTTGCTCTTGGGTCAGACCTTCACGCGTTTCCCAGCCGCAGCCGGATTCTCAAGTATAATTCAGTTTGCGATATGAGGAATTTCCGGCGTATCGCAGGAGGACGAATCGCGAAGCTTTTAGCGATGCGCATGAGTAAAGCGGCCCTTCCACTATCATTTCTGCCGTTGTTCCAGGCCCTCGGGCTTCAGGCGCAGAGGCCGTTTCAGCTTCCGTTTGGCGCGTGGAAGCGGTTTTCCAGCCAGCCCATCATTTCTCCGCGCGGGCACGGCTTTGAGTCCGCCGGGACCTTCAACCCCGCCGTGGTGAAAGCCGGAGACAAATTCATCATGCTCTACCGCGCGCAAGACGAGCACGGGACTTCAACTTTAGGTTATGGCGCCAGCCGTGACGGCGTTCATTTTATCCGGCGGCCAAAACCCGTGCTTGGGCCGCGAGCGCCTTACGAAAAAGGCGGAGGCGTGGAAGACCCGCGGCTGACGAAGTTCGGTGACACCTACTACCTCACCTACACCGGCTACAACAGCGTCGACGGCAAAGGTCCCGGCGGGAAGGATGCACAGCTTTGCCTGGCGGTCTCCAAAGACCTGATTTATTGGACGCGGCGCGGCGTGATCCTTCCGGCATACCAAGGCAAATGGAATACCGGATGGACGAAGTCGGGGGCGATCGTGCCCGAAAAAATCAACGGCAAATACTGGATGTATTATCTTGGCGACGCGCGCGGCCACCCTGGGCAGATGGGCGTGGCCGAATCGTCCGATCTTCTGCATTGGAAGGACGCTCTCAACCATCCGGTTCTTACGACGCGCCCCGGCCACTTTGATTCGCGCGTCGCCGAACCGGGCCCGCCGCCGGTTGTGGTCCCCGAAGGCATTTTGCTGATCTACAACGGCGCGGACGATCACTTGGTCTATTCCACCGGCTGGGTGCTTTTTGACCGCCACGATCCCACCCGCGTCCTCGCGCGCGCCGAAGCTCCTATCTTCCGGCCCGAGAAACCATGGGAAAAATCCGGGCAGACTCCCAACGTTGTCTTCGTGGAAGGGCTTGTGCATACCGGCAGCCGATGGCTCTTCTACTACGGGGGTGCAGATAAGTACATTGGAGTCGCCGGGGCGAAAAGCCGATAGTTGTAACGGGGGCCGGAGCCTGCCCTGGAAGGGGCCGCCCGGTCTGTGCTTTTAAAACCCGGCCACCAGAGGCCCACCGCTGCAGCGTCTAATGTTCGATATCCGCAATTTCCACCCGAACATCAGGCCTGGTATATATTGATGCCCTCCGATGAAGAGTCCCCTGCTGTTCCTGGCTGGCTGCTTTGCGCTTGGCATTTTGGTGGCTGAAGCGCGGCCAGGCGGCGCTCTTCTTTATCTTTCTGCCTGCGGAGCGGGCTGGCTGGCCGGCGGCTTCGCGCTACGGCGGAACTGGCGAACGGCTTCCGTCCTCTTGATACTGGCAGGATTTGTTTTTGCCGGCGCCTCCCGCGCTGGCCTGTTCCGTCACCGCTTCCCTGAAAATCACGTCAGCCGTTTGGCCGCCTGGGGGTTCGACCTGAGCCAGCCCGTCAACCTTGACGGGATCATCACTACAAACCCCTTGCAAATGCCCTACGGCCTTCAGTTTGATGTTGCAGCCCGCCGAATCTCCGACGGAACAGAAGCGCGCTCCGTCTCCGGAAAAATCCGGCTGCGTGTGTACAACGGATGGAAATCCGTAAAGCCTGCCGCTTCGTTGGGCTTGCACTATGGAGATCGCATTGTGGCGCGCGTCCGTCTGCGCCGTCCTCACAACTACCAAAATCCTGGCAGTTTTAATTACCGCCGCTGGCTGGAATCAATCCAGGATATCTACTGGCAGGGCGCAGCCGCAGAACCCTCCCAGGTAAAAAAGCTGGCCGGTCCCGATCCTGCGTTTTTTGGGAAGCTGATTCAGGATGTCCGCCAGAGGCTGTCCCGAAGCATCGACCAGCTTTACCCTCCGTGGTCGCTCGAAGGCCGGGACGGAGCGGTACTTAAAGCAGTGCTGCTCGGTGACCGGTCGTCGCTCGATTCGAACACCATCGAGAATTTCCGCAAGAGCGGCCTCTATCATCTGCTGGTCGTGGCCGGCTTACACGTGGGGCTGCTCGCGATGCTGGCGGAGGCCTTGCTGCGCCTGCTTCGGCTGGGACGGACATCGAGAACCGTGCTGCTCATGATCTCTTTGGGCTTCTATGCCACGCTGGTTGACGAGCGCGCTCCGACATTGCGCGCGACCCTGATGATCGGCGCTTATCTTCTCGCGCGGCTGCTTGACCGCGAGCAGCCAGCGCTCAACGCGATTGGCCTTGCCGCGCTTATTCTGCTGGCGGATCGCCCGGCGTGGCTTCTTGATTCAGGTTTTCAGCTATCTTTCGCGGCGGCTCTGCTCATTGCCGCTGTCGCCGTGCCGGTGCTTAACAGCACCACAGAACCCTACCGCCGCGCCTTGTGGCACATTCAGGACGTGGCATGGGACGTATCCCTCGGGCCGCGCCAGGCGCAGTTTCGCCTTGATATCCGGGCAGCAGATGATTGGCTTCAGGGCCGCATTGCCTATTTCAAGGAGCATCCCGGTTTCGCATCGAACGCAGTCACCGGCCCTTTGCGAGCCGCAATCTGGGTCATCGATCTCGTGATTTTTTCCGCTGTCGTACAGCTTGGCCTGCTGCTGCCGATGACCGAGATTTTCCACCGTGTCACGCTGGCAGGTATCGGCTTGAACACGCTGGCGATTCCCCTCATGACCATTCTGCTGGCCATCGCCGTTCCCGCCGTGGTTCTGAACACCCTCGTTCCTGCATTGGCTGCCGTGCTCGCGAAGCTTCTTGCAATGACTATGACGGGACTCTTCTGGCTCACTGAAACTCCTCAACTGCCGCACTGGCTCTCTTTTCGCGTCCCGGCGTCTCCGGTTTGGGTGGCGTGGGGTTTTGGGCTTTCCGTTGTGGCGCTGGCGTGCGCTTTCTTTCTGGGCCGGCGGGTGTTGATGATTTCAGCAGCCGTCGCGGCAATCTTCGGCTTGCTGGTCGCGCTCTGCCCCTTCGCGCCTCGGACGCCGCGCGGAATGCTTCAGGTGACAGACCTTGATTGCGGGGGCGGCGAGGCGCTTTTTATTGTCTTCCCTGACGGCTCGACGATGCTGGCCGGCACGGGCGGCGGAAGCGGACGACGTTTGGGAGGCGGCGATCCATTCCGGGCCCAGCGCTGGGATCCAGGAGAAAACATTGTCTCCCCCTACCTGTGGTCGCGGGGTGTGAAGCGCATCGATGTCCTCGCTCTCACCCGCTCACGGGATGACGATTTTAGCGGCGCGGATTCAATCCTGCGGAATTTCCGCGTGAAGGAATTCTGGTACGGCGAAGCGCCTCGTCCGCGAGTCGCTTCGTCGCTGTTCAGTCTGCTCAAAAGCCGCCACATTCAGACGCGCCGGCTGGAGGCGGGCCAGGTCATCGCCTTTCATGAGACCGTTATTCAAGTCACACAGGGGGGCGCGCGGAGTGATCTATCCAGAGGTTCGCAGCAATCGGCGCCCCTCGTGCTGCGGATTTTCGGGCCGCAAGGATCACTCCTGCTTGCAGGCGATCTCAGCAATGAAGAAGGCTCAAGGCTTTTGAAGTCGCCGTCAATCATCGCGAGCGAAACGCTTCAGTTGCCGCGGCACGCGGTGCCTCCTTCGCTTCTTGCGGAGCTTCTGTCAAGAGTTGAACCGCGCATCGCGCTTGCCGCTAAGGAACGAGAGAACGAAGAGGCAGACATTAATTTGGTTTCGGACGCGCGCGACCCGCAGGCAAAGTCAAAAATCTTTGCGGTTGACCGCGGCGCGGTGACGGTGAGTATGACGGTGACGGGTGTTTCGGTCCAGCGCTATCATTCGCAGGAACCCTAGAGATGCGAGATCAAGGCCCCGCCGCAAGCTCTTTCGGAGGGTGATCCGTGACTGAAACCAGATTGCCCGTGATGGTGCCGATCAGCATCATCGCCTTAATACGCAACGGCAAGCGCTGGCTGTCATCACTGAACCAGATCAGCATGCGGCCTTTTTTCTTGTAAAGATCGCCGAGGGCGTGCGGCTCCACGCGAAAGGCGTAACGCGTCCCCATCGGCGTATCGAGCTTTTCCCGCCC
>DASUKV010000407.1:0-12125 GCA_036278555.1 Terriglobia bacterium | reverse complement strand
GGCGAGGACGCCGCCGCTACAGCGCGCACCTTAACTTCGATACGACGCGTTAATCGTGATGTACTCGTGCGTAAGATCGCAGGTCCAGATTCGCGCGGAGGCTTTCCCTTGATGAAGGTCCACTCCCACAGTGAGTTCCGGTTGGCTCAGGAGCTTTCGGGCGGAGGGCTCATCGAACCCGCTGTCACAGCCCCGGCGGCAGAGCACCAGACCGTTCACGCGAATCTCAACCTTAGTGGGATCGAATACCGCGCCGGAATAACCTGCGGCGCAAAGAATGCGTCCCCAGTTGGGATCGCTGCCCGCGATCGCAGTCTTGACGAGCGGGGAATTGGCGATGGCGCGCGCGATCCGGTCAGCATCCGAGACGTTGCGCGCCCCGGTAACCTGAACGGTGACGAGTTTCTTCGCTCCCTCGCCGTCTTTCACGATTAGTTTGGCGAGCGTTTGGCAAAGCTCCGTGAGCCCGTCCAAAAAAAACTGGCCTTCGGCCCCACCCGCGCCGCAGCGAACGCCGGAAAGCCCGCTGGCGAGCACGATCACGGTATCGTTCGTAGAAGTGTCGCCATCCACGGTGATGCGGTTGAAGGATTCTCCCGCCGCTCGCCGGAGCTGCTTCTGCAAGTCTCTTGCGGGAACCGCGGCGTCCGTCGTGATGAACGAAAGCATGGTGCCCATGCGCGGATGGATCATCCCGGCGCCCTTGGCGATGCCCGCAAGGTGAACCGCCTTGCCGTCGATTTTTGCACGAAGCGCGCAGACCTTCGGAAAAGTGTCGGTGGTCATGATGGCCGTCGCAGCGGCTTCCGCGTTCGCCGGGGAGAGGTTTGCCGCAAGCGCTGGAAGCTGGCGCGTGATGAGGCTTGTTTCGATCGGAACGCCGATGACACCTGTAGAGGCCACCAGGATCTGCTCGCGCGGAACGCCGAGCACGACGGCCGCAGCGCGGGTGGTCTCCTCCGCCGTCCTCACCCCGGCGGCGCCCGTGCAGGCGTTGGCGTTCCCCGAATTCACCACGATCGCGCGGGCCATCCCGCGGCTTGCTGCAAGATGCCGGCGGGAGAGGGCGACGGGCGCGGCGGCGGCGCGGTTCGTCGTAAAAACGCCGGCGGCCGTGGTGATGGCGCTCTCCGAGTAAATCAGCGCCAGGTCGAGGGCGCCTTCTTTGTTCTTGATTCCCGCGTGAGTGGCCGAGGCGCAGAAGCCCTGAGGCGTGCCAAGGTGGCCTTCAGTTTTTATCCACTTTGGCATGAGAATGAGGGGCGGTAGGAGGATGGGAATTCTTGTCCATCTGGGGCGCATCGATCTGAGAATCAAAGCCGAGCAGCTTGATGGAAAGCAGGCTTTGGTCGCAGCCCTGGGTGTAAACGTCGCGCTTACTCGACCCGGTGTGGCAGACAGCCTCAACCACGCGGTCGGGAGCAATGTAGCGGCCCGTGATGCTCATTGACTGCGCGCGCGGATTGAACTCCCAGATCAGCAGGGCGTCACGGTCGTTGATCGTTCGGTGCTGCACCTGATAATCCCACAACTGATTCTTGATGCCCGCGGTTTCGACATCCGCGATATATTGCGGCGAAAACTGCGACGACGAAGTGGTGTTGGGCTGGGAGGTGATGGTAATCGAAGGGCCGCCCCCGAGGAACCGGGGACGGTAAATTCTGACCCCGCCCGGGTAGGTCTCGACCTTGCCGTATATTCCCGCCGCCACCTGCATCTGGATGCCCAGGCCTTCATTCTGATAAGGCAGCAGCGTGAGCATGGCCGCGGTGACGCGCTGCTCGTGGCCGGGATACCACCGCACGATGAAGTACTCGGCCGTCAGCAGGATGGCCCCGCCGATCAGCAGAATGTAAGTGAGCACGCGTTGTTTGTTGGCAAAAATCTTTCTGTTCATAAAAAGCAATGTTACCCTGAGCGCCCGCCGGACGCAATCGGTCCGGGCGAACAGCCCCGATCCTTCAAAGCAGGTCACTCAAGTTCGCGGAGGGCGAGGCGAGCCTGCCAGAACGAGGGATTCATCTTCAGCGCGCGGTTGAAATTTTCACGGGCGCGGTCAGGCTGGCGGCTGTAGCGTTCGGCCAAGCCCGCGGTGTAGTAGGCGTAAAAGCTGGCTTCGGGCTTCTGTGATGATTCGATGCACCGTTGCAGGATATTTTGCGCCTCCTGATTGTTCCCAAGCTTTCGAAAAGCCAGCGCGGAAAAGACGCCGGATGCATTTTGCTTGTTCTTTCCCTGCTCCGCCGCGCGCTTCCAGGCTGTTTGCGCCTGGGCGGTTTTACCTTCCTGCTGGAGCGCCACGCCCAGCCAATAGAGTGGCTCTTCGTCAGGGGGTTCGGCAGGGCGGCCTACGCCGAGATTCTCAGGGTATTCCATCGCGCTGCGGAAAGCTTGTTCAGCTTGTGCGGTGTGGTGGCCGGCAAGCGCCGCCTTGCCTTTCTCCAGGTTCAACAGAACAAATAAATTGTGAATCGCGACGCCTCCCTCCCAGGGCTTAAACGAATGGTGCGTTAAGATATCGAGCGCACGGTCAAACTGCGACTGGCCGGCCAGGAACAGCGCATAGCGCGCCCGCACCGTATCACGCTCCATCACCGCCGAGGGAGCCTGGTGGAAAAGCCGGGCGCGCGCGGCAGAGTTACCTTCCCGGTCATAGATTTCATCGAGGTCCGAATACAGGCGGCTATCATTGGGGCTAAAGTGGATGGCCCGCTGATAAAAACCCGCGGCGGAGGGAAGATCATTCTTCACCCGCCAGGCGTAAACGCCGAGATTCCGCAGCAGCACCGGATTGTCAAATCCGCCGCCCAAAGCCGCGAACCACTGATGGGCCGCATCTTCAAAACGGCCATGGGCGAAAAAGAAGTTGCCCAGGGCGTAGCGGGCGTGCGCATCGCCAGCATTCGCCGCGATGGCCTCCGCCAGAACTTCGGCGTCCGTGATGCGATTGGGAAAGACCTCTTCCGAGGGTAGCGCGGCGGCCTTTTGCGAATCGGAGCGCGCCTCGTCAGCTTTTCCCTCCGCCCGGGCGTTCGAAGCCAGAAAATAATAAATCATGGGCGACGGCTTTTGTGCCGGCAGATTCTTGAGGGCGGCGTGCAGCACGGCATTCGAAGACGGAAACGCGCCGAGCCGGTGATACCAGGCGGCGATGGCAAGGTAATTTTGTGGATCAACGCCGATTGTTTTCGCCCAACTTTCTTGCGCCGATGAACCCGTATCCATCCATCTCTCCGCGAGCGCGTAAGGAAGGAGCGGCATTTTTTGAAGCGCATCGGAGGAGGCTTGCCGGGCGGCAGGCGCATCCCCAGCCAGGCGCTCGGCGGCGGCAAGGTCCGACTGGATCAGCGCATCGCCGGGATTATAACTGAGCGCGCGTTGGAGCAGGCTCACCGCCTGTTGGTAATCCTTGCGGTGGATGGCAAGCTCTCCCAACTCAGTGAATGAAGGCGCTGGCGGACCGCCGTAATGGATCGACGCCCAAAACGCATCTTCGGCCAAAGTCAGGCGGCCGGCGGCCCGGTAGATGACGCCTGCGGCATAGTGCGCAGAGGGGTTTTCTCCATCCCGCTGAAGCGCGCGGGCAATCCAGGACTCGGCCGCCGGGAAGTTGGCCGCGCGGTAACTGCGCCACGCTTCTCCGAGCAGCGCGGGAATGTACCCGGGGTCTCGCGCCAGCACTTGCTGATAGATTTTCTGAGAGGCACGCGAGCGTCCCTGCTTTTCCAGAAACAGGCCGTGCAAGAAGATCTCCTGCAAAGGCGTTTGCGAAGTATAGGTAATTCGCTGGAGATGAGTTCCGGCGGCTGGCACGAAGTCGGGATTGCCGTCTACCGGGTCCGAAGCCCGCCAGTCAAGCAACGGCTGGCCCTGTGCGCTCTCGACCTGAACTTTCAGGGTCTTTCGCGCTTCGTCCAGGTCAGGCACGGGTAAGGTAAAGCTTTGGGTTTCGAGCGGCTTCAAATTCACATGAACATTGCGAAGCAATTTCGATCCCAGGCGCACTTCCATCGCCGCGCCGGGCGCATCCGTCACCGGACAGAGGATGAGCTTAACGGCGGGCCCGCCCTGGGCATGAGAGAGATAAACCACGTTGAGCGCCATCCGGCTTGTGGCCTGGACAAATCCTCCTGCCAGGCCGCGAACCGGGTACCAGTATTCCGTCCAAGTCTCCACACGATGAGGAGGCATGAATTCGCGGTATCCCTGCGTAGGAAACCGGCCGCTCTGAATCTCGCTGTAAGGGCCGTCGTGATCAGAAAGAATGTGGGCCCAGATCATTCCGCTTCCCGCCGTTCCCCACGTCCAAACTTTTTTTCCCGGATCCAGGCGGAAATCGGCGGCGTGAACCACTCCCCAATCGGATTTGTGATAATAGACGCCGAAAAAGTTCCGGTGCGATTGGCGCGCAAAAATTGCCAGGGCGGAGGGATCGTTCTTATACCAACTTTCATCGACGCCGTGCCAAACGGGCCAGCTACGCACAACGGCGTAGGGATCATCGGAGATGGTTTCGCGCATCGGGTAGATGTACTGCATATCCGGCGTGGCTTTGACCGCAGCGTTCGCCCAAAACAGATACAGGTGCTTCATCGGCGTGGGATTGAAGAGCGTCACGCGCTGCTCGACGCGCGCCGAATCCGGCCGCAGCGTGAGCGCAATCTCCCAATGCATGTTTGAAACCCGGTCGATTGCGCCAACAATTGCCGTCGCGCTGCCGTCCGCATTGTGAAGCAGCGTTGATTCGACGGGTGAAACGGTAAGCATCGAATGCGCGTAAGGGAAGCTGAATTCGATGCCTCCTGAAATCCATGCCCCGCGCGGTCCGATCAGTCCGTATTTAACAACGTGATTGCGATACAAGACCTCGCGATGGTCGACTTTGTCGTAGATGGAATACAAATGCCCGCCCAACTGCGGAAGAATGGTGAGCTTGAGGTACGGGTTCTCCAGGTAAATGGCGCGGTAGGTTTTGGGAGCGAGATGATCCGTGAGGTTGTCCAGCATCGTGTAGGGGTAAACGTGATGTGGATTCACCAGCGGAAAGGGCGGGTTCGGGTCAGCATCACCCAGCAGGTAAGTGGGAATCTGAATCGTGCCTTCCCAGGCATGAATGGCGGCGGCTCGCGCGCTGAGCGGGCTCAGCAGAATGAAGACGCTCAGGCCCGCGATGGAGAGGCATCTCCGCGTTTTCATAAGCAATGCTCCACTAATCGTTTTCCTGTTTGGGATGAAGGGCGCGCGCCGCGACGCAATGGATGCCGAGGATTTCATCCTGCTTGATCTCAACCTTCAGCACCGCCTGAAAAAACGGCGGCAGCTTTCGCGAGCCTTTGCCGGATATTCCAAGGCGGGCAAGAAGGTCCCGGGCGCCATCCGCCGAGGAGACAAATTGCGCGGCCGCTTGCGTGCCGATGGTCGTCAGGCCGCCCAGGACGACAATCTCGCGTCCCGGCGCGACGCCGGGGAGAAAGCTGATGAGGGAGTAATCGGTGCGCAACACCTGGCTCTGCGGGTCGCGCTCAACTCCGTAATAGGGTTTCTCGCCGGGCATCGGATGAAGGTTCACGATCCGGTTTCGCCAGAGCGTCGGCGGCCTTTCCGGCTCAGAAAAAACGAAGTCCTGGCCCAAAGGCAGGCCCGTCAAAATCGGATTTTCCGCGACCGAGCCGAGAAAGATGACGTTGTGCCGCTGCAAATCGCCCGTCTTGATAAGCTGACTCCTCTCCACCGTTAAAGGGAGACCCGTTTCCGAGAACAGCCGCGTCAAATAATAAACCGCCATCACTTCGCCCGTTCCAGTGTGATCGTCATCAAAAAACACCGGCCCGGCTTCCTGCACCAGCCGGGGATTGGCCGCCAGCTTGACGGCCTCGCGGCCGGTCGCCGGAGCGCCCAATCCGTCCACGTCCCCGGCTTTCAAGCGCAGCAGGTCTGACGTCTGCGTCACCAGAAAAATGGAATTCGAATAGGCGATGATCGGAACGCTTGACTCGCGCCAGAAGCCGTTCCACACCGCTGCAAGCGACGGTGAAAACGGCCGCGGCGTGGCGAAACCCTGAGCCGGCGCGCGGCCCGGCTCCGCGGACGCGTTGCTCCCTTTTCGAATCAGCGGCGAAACCACCAGGCCCGCGACAAAAAAGATGATCGCGCAGGCTAGCCCCACAATGACGCCGATCGAGAGTCTCCGGCCCGGCTTCCACCGGAAACGCGAGAGGGCCGCGCCCAAAAACCGGAACCTGGGCTGACGCGATGGCTGGATCTCTACCGCAGTGGAGGCGCTGCCCTCCCTGTCACCCACAGCTTCCTCGCTCCGGCTTCTCCTTGAGAATTGGGGCACGTAATGGCCCTTGGGTAGCTCCACAAGGATCTCATCCGAGGAGCCGTCACCGGCGTAATATTCCTCCAGCTTTTCTCTGAGGCGATGGGCCTGGACGCGCACGGTAGTGTCCAGGCGAGGGTCGTAGCCGGAAGACTTTCCCAGCACCTCCACCGCGATCTCGTACTCCTTGATTTCGTGCGACAAGCCCTGAAGGGTTTTGGCGACGACGTGTTCCAGAAATCGCTGTAAGCCGGGGGAACTGCGGAACGAGGCAGAGTGCAGAATTCTTTCAAGCTGACGGTATCCCTCTTCTGCCGTCACCACCGGTTCAGAGCCATTGTTCAGCAGGGTGGGCATAGAGACTCACAGGGCAGGTTACCGGTTTGCTGAATAGACGCCCATTACGGGCTTTGTAACGGTTGTTTATCCGTGACATCACCGTCCGTAACTGGCTCGTTTCTCATCTAATCTTCCATTATAGCATTGCGCTCTCGATGGCAGTCATCGAGCCGCGCGACACTTCTATCGCTCTGATTTTGAAGTCCTTAAGCTAAGGGGAGGAAAAGAAATGACCAGCAATCGTATCGTGAAACTCGCGCTTTTCCTGGCGCTGATGGCTAGCTTTGGAACGGCGGCTTTTGGGCAGGCGACTTATGGCAACATCATCGGCAATGTCACCGATCCCAGCGGGGCGGCGATTCCTGGAGTTAAGGTGATTGCCGCAAATGTGGGAACGGGAGTCTCGGTCGCGACGCAAAGCAATTCGTCGGGTAATTACGTCACCACACACCTTCTGCCGGGGACGTACACCTTGACGTTTTCGAAGCAGGGATTCCAATCCTTCGTGCAAAAGAACGTCACGGTGGCCGTGGGAACGTCCGCGAGTGTCGACGCAAAGCTTCAGATTGGAGCCGTCTCGCAGCAAGTCACCGTCAATGCGGCTCCGCCGGCGCTTGAAACGTCCAATGCGGAAGTGACGACGGTGTTAAGCTCCCACGTGCTTGAAAACATCCCCGTGCTTGCCCGCAACTTCACAAATTTTGAGCTGCTCTTGCCCGGCGCGGTGAAGAATAACTTTCAGCATCCGCTCAACGAAAATCCGGGCAACGACATTCTAGTGAACACGAACGGCCAGGATTATGATGCGAACAATTTCATGATCAACGGAACGACGAATAATGACGCGGTGCTGGGAATCTCCATCCTGAACCCGCCGCTCGATTCCATCCAGGAAACCAAGGTGACCACCAGCAACTATGACGCGCAGTTCAGCCAGGCGGGTGGCTCCGTGATCCAAGTGCAAACCAAGAGCGGCTCGAATAAGATTCACGGGTCGCTGTTTGAATTTCTGCAGAACGATGTGTTCCAGGCGCGCGATCCTTTCACGCAAGGCTTGCATGCGCCCGGCACGCCCGCGCCCGCGCACCGGGGCCTTCCCGAGTTGCGCTTTAACCAGTTTGGAGGCTCTTTAGGCGGGCCGATCAAAAAAGATAAAGCCTTTTGGTTTTTTGATTACCAAGGCAATCGCGAAAATCTTGGTGGCTCGGTTCTCACCCGCGTGCCGACGGCGGCTGAGCGCGGCGGCGATCTGAGCGATTTGGGGACCAACGTCTATGATCCCATGACCGGCAACCCGGATGGCTCCGGTAGGACGCTATTCCCTGGCGGAGTGATCCCGCCCGGGCGGATCACTTCGCCAGCCACCAACCTGCTCAATTTTCTTCCCGCGCCCAACGTGCCCGGCGCCATCGGAGCCGCTCCGAACTATGCCGCCACCGGAGTGAATAATTACGACACGGATCAGTTCGACGTCCGGATCGATCACTACGTGACGAGCAAGCTGAACTACTTCGGAACCTTCAGCTACGAAGGGGTTTACGTCCGCTCGCCCGGCGCTTTCGGGCTTTATGGCGGTCCGCAGTTAAGCCCGCAAGGCGTGAATATCTATTCAGGCCGCTCGAACGATTTGCTGGACAACGGCGTCCTGGGAGTCAATTACGTCATCAATCCTACGCTGCTCACCGATTTCCGCTTCGGCGCAACTCGCTATCGTGTTTTAGAAAATCCGCTGGACGCCGATGTGGCCCTGGCGAATCAGGTAGGGATTCCCGGCATCAACCTACCCCAGTTGGCGGGCAGCGGAGGGCTTCCAGACCTGAGCATCAATGGCACGGGAGCCTTCACGATGGGCTACCAGTGCAATTGCCCGCTTCATCAGACTGAAAACCTGTTCCAGTGGATGAGCGATTGGACGAAGATTTCCGGCGACCACACCATCAAGTGGGGCGGTGAGTTCCAGGCGGCGCAGAACCTGCGCCTGCCCAGCGATCAGCACCGGGCGGGCGTTTACGCCTTCAACTCCAGCGTGACTGCATCATTCACCGATCCCAGTTCAGGACTGGGACTTGCAAGCTTCCTGCTGGGCGACCCCAGCTCTTTCAACCGCTTCGCCCAGGCTTCCACCAATCAGCAAGATCGCCAGAAGCGCATGTTCTATTACGGGCAGGATACCTGGCGGGTGACTCCGAAACTGACGCTGAGCTATGGAATCCGCTGGGATACGTGGTTCGCGGATAAGTCACTCCACCCCGGCCAGGGCGGACGCTATGACATTGGCAACAATTTTGTCTTTATTCCCGGCATTGGCGGCGTCTCGGAAAGCGGAAACGTGCGGACGCAGTGGCACAACTTTGATCCGCGATTTGCGATTGCCTATGCCATCAGGCCCAATACGGTGATTCGAACGGGTTGGGGCCGCAGCTACTACCAGGGGACGTTCGGCTGGACCTTCAATTACCTGGCGGCGGATACTTACCCGTCGATTGTGTCGCAGCAGTTGAATTCTCCTTTGACGTTCTTCCCTGTGCAATTTGCCGCGGGCGCGCCGGCCTCCTCGCCCTCCCTGGGCACGGCGCCGCCCCTCCCGGTGTTTCCCACCGTTTCCTCGACGGGCGTTATTCCCTTGCCGGATGGCATTGGCACGCCGTACATCAACGCCAACCAGAAAATTCCTTACGTCGATTCTTACAACTTCACCGTCGAGCACGCCTTCAGTAACACGTTGACCGCGTCCATCGGCTACGTCGGGAACCAGGGGCGGAACCTCAACATGGGCTGGAACATGAATGAGCCCATCCCGGGCCCCGGACCGAACGAAGCGCGCCAGCCGTACTTCGCGCAATTCGGACTGACGCAGACGATTTTTGACAAATGCGATTGCGAAAGCAGCAACTACAACGCCTTGCAAATTCAGGCGACTAAGAAATTTTCCAAGAACCTTTCCTTCATCGCCAACTACACTTGGCAAAAAGCCATGGACTTCGGCGAGTTCGGGACGCCTACGGACCAATACAACACCAAGCTCGATTACGGACCGGCGTCGTTCAATCGTTCCAATGTCTTTACCCTCGGCCACACTTACTATCTGCCGTTCGGGAAAGGCCAGCATTGGGCCGGAAATGTAACCGGAGTTGTGGGCCATGTGATTTCCGGCTGGCAGTGGAGTGGATTCACGACGCTCGAGACAGGCATGCCCTTCAATGCCACCTTGGCGAGCAATGCCTCGCTGAACTCCTTCATGAGCCTCCGCCCTGACCAGGTGGGCAAACCCTTTACGGGCACAATGCACGATCGCAACCAGTGGTTCAATCCGGCGGCGTTTGCGGTGCCCGGTGATTTTCTTTTCGGCAACGCTCCGCGGAACACGCTCGCCGGGCCGCCGCTGTTTTCGGCCGACTGGGCGCTGGCCAAAAACTTCCAGATTACTGAGCAGGCGAATCTGCAGTTTCGCTGGGAAGTGTATAACACGTTCAACTATACGAACCTGGCTTTGCCAAACACGAACGTGGACACCGGAACGGCGGGTCTGATCACCGACGTCGGTGCGCCAATGCGCAACATGCAGTTCGGGCTGCATCTCACTTGGTAGACCGATTTTGGACTTACGATTGTGGATTTTAGATTTCAGATTTTCGATTTTGGATTGGCGTTGCACAAGGAAGGACTGTTCAACCCTCTCGAATCATGAGCGAGCACGTCCAGGATCTGCGGTCTCTGTGCTCTCCGTGCCCTCTGTGATGAAAAGCATTTACCACAGAGATCACGGAGAACGCGGAGGCAAATCACGGGAGACTTTTGGGGCGTAGCAAGCAGCGCCCCTACGCCCATCCCTGGACTCACGCAGATAATTGATCGTGGCAGCCTGGCGTTTGACATTGGAATCTGGACTGCGTACTATCGTGTTGGACGCGGGCTATCCTGGACCGAAGAGCAGGGTCAGGGATGGAAACCCTGCCGCGCAGGTTTGCGCTGCTTCAGGCGGCGCTTCAAAGTCGCACCCTATTAGGAAGTCCCGCGTCCTCTTTTCCTTCCCATCCGCTCTTTCCTTCCACGCGCCGGCCGATTTGGTATTCTGACAATTGCACCACAGTCCAATCTCCGATTCGCGTGCTTCGTTTGGTGGGTCTCGATCAGCGAGATAGAATAAAAGCGTACAATCTCAGGAATGAAGTGAACGTGCAAGGAGCGAGCCAATAATGCTATCCACGCAAACAGAACGGGAGCCGCGCTTGATGAACTATCACGGCGCGCTTTTGCCGGCTTCGTATTCCGATCCGGTGATCGAACACGATGCGGTGCGAAACGCCGCCGGCCTTTTCGATTTTTCCTTTCGCGCGAAATTCACGGCGAAAGGGAGCGACCGCGTGCGGTTCCTGCACAGCATGGTGTCGAACGACGTCAAAGGTCTCACGCCAGGATCCGGCAATTACGCCACGCTGCTGGACGTTCGTGGCCACATTCTGGCGGACCTGTATATGTACTGCGAAGTGGACCAGTTCGTCATCGACACGGACGTGGACCTCATCGAAAAAGTTCTTCAGACGCTCAGCCGCTACAACATCGGGGGCCGCGTGCCGCTCGACCGCGCCGACCTTTCTGCTTTGTCCATTCAGGGGCCGAAAGCTCGCGCGATTCTCCAATCTGCCTTGGCAGTAAACTTGCCAGGCCCTGAAGAGTTCAGCCACACTTCAGCGGAGCTTGCCGGACAAGCCGTGAAGTTAGTAAAGGCCGGCAGCACCGGAGAAGAAGGCTATGAAATCTGGGTTGCCGGGGCGGAGCTTGAGACGATCCGAAATTTGCTCTTGGAACGCGGAATGAACGAAGGCCTCATTCCGTGCGGCTGCCAGGCTCTCGAACTGCTCCGCATCGAAGCGGGCGTTGCGGAGTATGGCGCGGAGTTGGCGGAAGATACGTTGCCGCTCGAAGCAGGCCTGATGAACGCCTTGAGTTTTAACAAGGGCTGCTACATTGGCCAGGAAATCGTCGAACGCGCCCGCAGCCGGGGCCGCGTCAACTGGGATCTGTCGGGCCTGATTGTTGAGGCGAGCGAAGCGCCTCAAGCCGGAGAGAAGGTATTGAACGAGGGGAAGGAGATCGGAGAGATCACGAGCGCGTGCGTTTCGCCATCGCTCGGCAAAACGCTTGCCATGGCCTATCTCCGCAAAGAGGTCTCAGAACCAGGAACCAAGCTGGCGCTGGCTTCTGGTCCCGCCGCTTTCGTCACCGCTCTTCCCTTCTACCGTCGGGAGATGGCGCTACATCGCAATCAGTTATAGCGGTGGCCGGCTACTACCGATGCCCCGCGGGCGCTGCGGTTGCAGCACGCGGCGGCGCGCTCATCCTCGGAGCGCTTCGCACACTACCGGCGGCGTTCGGAGGGGGCGCGCTCGTCCTGCCACGTTGCATTTGAATGCCGCGATTTCCCATGCGAGGAGCGGCGCCCGAAAATCCAGGACTGTTGCGG
>DASUKV010000406.1:0-3784 GCA_036278555.1 Terriglobia bacterium | reverse complement strand
GAAACCGCCTGGCGATCTGGACGTGAATCTGGCGGATGGAATGGAAGACACAGAATATCTTGCGGCGCTCGAACAGGGATTGGATGAGTCGCTGGCCAAGTTCGAGCCGGACATCATCTTTTACGTTGCGGGCGCTGACCCCTATCGCGAGGATCAGTTGGGCGGCTTGCGGCTGACGATGGAAGGGCTGATCGCGCGCGACCGGCTCGTCTTCACCAAGGCACGGGCGAAAAATATTCCGGTCGCAGTTACTCTGGCAGGGGGCTACGCCCGGCGGGTGGAAGACACTGTCGCGATCCACGCCAACACCATCCGCGCGGCTGCGGAATTCGCACGACCGGCCCCGCAAGGGGCCAAGCTGTGAGTAGCCGTAGGTGCAACCTACGGGAAATTAGAAGCCAAGAAACGACCTGACTCCGCAGGGGTCGTAGGTGCCCCTCCAAAACGACGCCGAGCCAACCCCTGCGGGGTGGCCCGACTTTGTCCATATGGTTCCCGTAGGTTGCACCTACGGCTACTCACGGGGTTGCCCTTCGGGCAACACACCCGATTCGATCTGCCTCCCATAGCGTTGAGTAAATGTATATGGGGGCTCGGAGTGACGGGTTCTAAACACCGGGCGAGAGGCGGCCAGAAGGATTTTTTTGATCAGACGATTCCGCTTTTCTTTACGTTCTGCATTTTTTCTGGCGGCGGCGCTTGCAATCGTTCTGCTGTTGTGGCCCGCGCGGCGGCTCGAAAGCGAAAACTTCGTATTCTACTTCCCTCATCAGCACAAAACGATTTCTGCCGAAACCATTGGCAATGCCCTTTATCTGCCGCTGATTCCCATGCTCAACATGGCCGGGCGGGTGACGGGACTACAGGAAAAACGCAATTCGCTGAAGGTTTGGTTCGGCGGCAATCCGCTGGAGCTTCACAAGGACCAGACAAAAGTCCAGGTTAACAAGGCCACCTTCTTCCTTTTTCAACCTGTCCGGCGATTGAACGGGCAGTGGATGGTCCCGGCGGGTTTCGTCTCCGCGATTTTGCCCCGGCTCACTGGCCAACCCATCCTCTACCAATCCGGAACCGCGCGGGCGTTCGTCGGCAACGTTCGTCCGATTTCGTACTCCGCGCGGCTCGAACCGCAACCCTCGGGCGTGAAGCTCATCGTGCAATTTACCGGCAAAGTCAGCATCGGGACGGCCTCGACCAATGGCAAGTGGATTATCTTTCTCGGCAATCAGCCCGTGGCCCCGCTCGAACAGCAGATTCACTTTCAGAACCCCTACGTCACGAGCTTGCAATTCGACGATCAGGACGGCCGGCCCAAGCTCGTTATCACGCCCGCCATGGGGAATCTGAATTTTTATCCTCAGCTTGCGAGCGACGGAGAAGAACTGACGATCGCGCTCGTCAAGCCTCCGGAAGCCGCGGCCAAGCAGACCAAAAAAACAGCGCCCGCCGCGCCTGGAGCGCCCGCCGGGCAACAAGCGCCGGGCCAAACTCCGGGTCAGGCTGGCCAGACTGCCGCCCCTGGTGCGCCGGCCGCAGCGCCCGCTCCACCGCCGCTTCCGGCCATTGTGCTTGACGCCGGCCACGGCGGCGCGGATTCCGGCGCGCGCAGCCGGGACGGGATTCTGGAGAAGAATCTGACGGCGCAACTGGTCCAGAAAGTGAGCGCGGCGTTAGAAGCGACGAAGGCCTACCGCGTGATCCTCACGCGCAACGGCGACGCGGATCCGAATTTTGAGCAGCGCACGTTAACCGCAAACACCGCGCGGCCAGTGGCTTTCGTCACGTTCCACGCCGGTGAGATGGGCGACCGTTCTCCGGTGGTCGCCGTTTACACTTATCAATCTCCTTCTCCTTCGCCCCAGCCGGCCGCATCGAAGCCGCCATTTTTCATACCGTGGGATTGGGCCCAATCCACCGAAGTTTCGCGGAGCCAGCAATTGGCCCAGGATTTGCAACAGCAGCTTGGCAAAATCCAGGGTGCGACGGCGCCCGCGCCGCTCGAAGCTCCCGTGCGGCAACTGCGCAGCATCGCCGCGCCGGCCGTGGCGGTTGAAATGGGAACCCTTTCGCCTTCGCAGAATGCGGGCCAGATCACGCAACCTGGATTCCAGCAACAGGTCGCCGCCGCCGTGGCCGCGGCGATCCAGCAGTTCTCACCCGGAGGCCTTAAAAAATGACGGTGCGGAATATGATCCTGGCGCTCATCATTGTCCCTATCCTCGTGGCGAGCGCCTTTTACCTCCGCGCTCTGGTCCGGCGCACGTTTTTTGAGAACCGGCCCAAGCCGGAGAACGAAATGCGCGCGCAGCTCAGCCAGGAAGCGCTGCAGTCGGAATCCGTCACGCGGCAAGAGCTGACGCTCTATTTCCCGGATTTCGAAACCGGATCGCTGGTCAAAGAGAGCCGTGAGCTGGCTCTGGCGTCGAACCGCGCCGACCAGATCCGGCAAATCGTGCTGGCGCTCATCCAGGGCTCGCAGCAAGGGCATGAGCGCTCGCTTCCTTCCGCGGCGGCTCTGCGGGCCGCTTTTCTCACCGCGGACGGAACCGCCTACCTGGATTTTTCAAGCGACGTAACCAAGGATTTTCCAGTCGGGATTGAAAGCGAAACGCTGGCCCTTTACTCCGTCGTGGATTCTATCGCCGCAAATATGCCGCAGGTGAAGCAAGTAAAGTTCCTGGTGCAAGGCCAGGAAGTTGACACTCTTGACGGCCACGCCGACCTCACACGCTTTTACGCCCCGAATCTCACCACACCCGCAGCCCCCGTAACCGCCGCCGCGCCTTAACGCCTCCAGCCCGAACGCAGAATGCAGGAAAGCCTCCAACAGAAGGGTAGCGCGGACTTGTTGTTGAAGTCCGCGGCTTGTTCCAACGATCCCGGCATCAATGCCGCGTAGTGCAGAACAACTCCGCATCGCAAGCTCGTAAATTCTTGTTTTTTTGCAAGCTCTTGGAGCGTGTCATTCCGAGCGGAGCGAGGAATCTCGCTCTGGGTATGTGACGACGAAAAGCCAAGGCGCGATTCCTCGTCGCTTCGCTCCTCGGAATGACATTGGGTTTGGTTGCGGCTTTGCCGCGCTGCGCTACCTACCCACCTTGACAACGTATTCCCACCGGGAGTAGGGTTTCTACATGCCTAGACCAAAGAAGACTCGCTATCAGAACCGGATTGAACTTTTGCAAGGAACGCTCGACATGCTCATCCTGCGGACGCTGCGGTGGGGCCCGCAGCACGGATACGGAATCAGCCGGGCGATTGAATCCGGCTCAAGCGACGTCCTGACCGTCGAAACCGGATCGCTCTACCCCGCCCTCCACCGCCTGGAAAAGCAAGGCTGGATCGCGGCGGATTGGAAGCTGACGGAAAACAAGCAGCGCGCGAAATACTACCGGCTCACCGCCTCCGGCCGCAAGCACTTGGTGAGTGAAGAATCGCGCTGGGAAGAGTTCGTAAAAGCCGTGGGCGGCGTCATGGGAAGAGCCGTGGCCAGTACTTCGTGATTCGTGGACAGTGCGCTCCCGGTTTCGAAGGCCTGTAGGGGCGCTGCTTGCTGCGCCCGGCGTCTTGTAGCGCAAGGTCCGCCGTGTGACCCCTTCGCTGCGCGCTCAAGGCAGGCTTTGCGGCTTTTTATGTCTTTTACTTAAGAGCTTGAAATACCGCAGCGTTGAAAGGCGAACGCTGCGCTACAACGGAACCAGACGGCTGCTGAACGCTGATGGCTGAGGGCTTCCATGAAATTCCCCGCATGGTTTGGACGAAAACGGCGCGAGCACGAGTTGGA
>DASUKV010000405.1:0-17200 GCA_036278555.1 Terriglobia bacterium | reverse complement strand
AGTGCTGCCGTTGACTTCCGGCGAAGCGCTGCCCTCGCTTGAGCGCTATTGCTCGGAGTTCCTGTGCACGTGCATCGACGTGGAAGGAAAATATAAGGGTACGCGCCTCGAGTGGTTCCGCAAGCTGCGCGAGACGACCGCATTGCCCATCACGGCGGCGGGCGGAATCACGACGGATGAAGAAATCGCTGCGCTCGACGCAATGGGTATGAACGCCGCCCTCGGCGTGGCGATTTACCGCAGGAAATTTCCCGAATTCTTCAATCAGCCGCTCCCCGCTTCTCAGATTTCATCAACGTAAATGCGCGGCACGCGCTTGCCAATCGAGCAGAGCACCTCGTAAGGAATTGTTCCGAGCACGCGGGCAAGCTCCGCGGCGGTGATCGAGGCGCCATCCATTTTCCCAATCAGGATCACCTCATCTCCCACCGAAACGCCCGGAATATCCGTCACGTCAACCAACGTCAGATCCATGCTGATGTTTCCAACGATCCGCGCATCGCGGCCCCGGATCAAAACGTGGCCGCGATTCGAAAGCGCCCGGCTCAGCCCGTCGGCGTATCCGACCGGAAGCGTCGCGATCCGCGAAGGCCGGCGCGTGAAAAAGGAGGCGCTGTAGCCCAAGGGCGCCCCGGCCAGATGGTCCTTCAGGAAAACCACGCGCGACTTGAAGCTGAGCGCTGGCTCAAAATCCGGCGGCGTTTCGGCGGACGGCCGCCCCGGAACTATCAACGGCAGGCAATATCCGTAGAGCAGCGCTCCGGCCCGCACCAGATTTTCCGGAAACTCTTTTCGCGCGAGCAATGCCGCGCTGTTTGAGACGTGCGTCCACTTGGGGCGAGCGCCCAAGGAATGCAGGCGGTCGAGAGCTGCGTTGAAGCGCGCCAACTGATCATCCGTCTGGGTGGCGGCCAGGTCTTCCGCCGAAGCGAGATGAGTGAAAAACCCTGTCAGCCGCAGCCGGCCTTGGCACGGGTCCATGCCCTCATTCAGCTCGCGCAGGCGCTCCATGAAGGAATCCAGCAGTTCCGGTGGCATGCCGAGCCGCCCCATGCCGGTATCCACCTTCAGGTGAAACTCGATGGGCTTGCCGGAGCGGCGCGCGCACTCGGCGTAGGTGTCCAGGCGCGCGGTGGAGGACACGGTGGGCGTGAGTTCATAGTCGATGAGCGCAGCCGGGTCGCTCATATAGAGGCCGCCCAGGAGCAGGATGGGCTTGCGAATGCCCGCCGCGCGAAGCTCCAGGGCTTCTTCAACCGTTGCGACGCCGAACCAATCAACCCCGCATTCGTCAAAAAGCCCGGCGACAGGAACGCCGCCGTGGCCGTAGGCGTCCGCCTTCACCACGGCCATAACTTTGCGGCCGCCCGCCAGGCGCCGCACGCGCTCATAATTGCGCCGGAGCGCTGAACGTGAAATTTCAACCCAGGTGGGCCGGAGGAGTTTGTCAGGGTGTATCGTCACGAACGAAGAGGTTGAAGTTTGGGTTTGCACGTCAGGATGGGACGGCGGCTAGATGCCGTCCTCTTGGCCGGCGTAGTTCTCAAAACGCGTGTAAGGCTTCAGGAAAACGAGCTTGAAGGGTCCCGTGGGACCGTTCCGCTGTTTGCCGATGTTGAGTTCGGTCACGATACCCTGAGGATTCTCAGTTTCCGGATCGGCGAGGCCGCGATGAATAAAAATCACCATATCCGCGTCCTGCTCGATCGCGCCGGATTCGCGCAGATCGGAAAGCTCCGGGTTGCGCCCCTTGCCCGCTTCCGGCGCGCGGCTGAGTTGCGAAAGCGCGATCACCGGAAGGTTCAGCTCTTTGGCAATCGCCTTGAGGCTGCGGGAAATGTAGCTTACCTCCTGGTTGCGGTTCTCAAACCGTCCGTGGCCGGTGATCAACTGCAGGTAATCGACAATCATCAGGTCGAGGCCCTTCTCGGCCTTCAGCCGCCGCGCTTTGGCGCGAATCTGCATGATGCTCAGGGCCGGCGTGTCATCAATAAAAAGCGGCGCTTCGGCGAGGCGCCCAAGCGCCTTTGACATCTTGGCCCAGTCATCCTGGCTGGCAAAGCCAGTGCGCAACCGGTGACTGTCAATACGGCCTTCCGAACACAAGAGCCGGATGAGCAGCGACTCCTTGCTCATCTCGAGCGAGAAGATCGCGGAGGTCTTCTTCTGGTGCGCGGCGGCGTGCGCGGCGATATTCAGCGCCAAGGCGGTCTTGCCAAGCGAAGGCCGCGCCGCAATAATGACCAGCTCTCCCGGCTGGAGTCCCGACGTCATCTTGTCGAGAACCTCGAAGCCGGTCGCAACGCCCGTAACGCCGTGGCCCATGTCGAAGAGCTTGTCGAGCGTCCCGAAGCTCGTTTTAACGATGTCCGGAACGCGGTAAAAGCCCGTCGGCATGTCCGTTTCCGCGATCTCAAAAATCTGGCTCTGCGCAAGGTCGAGGAGGGTTTCGGGATCGTCGGTTTCTTCATAGCAGCGCGCGAGGATGTTGTGGGAGGCGTTGATCAGGCCCCGGATGATCGCCTTCTCTTTGATGATCCGGGCGTAGGCGGCCGCGCTGGGGTTGGAAGCGATCGGTACGCCGTCAAGAAGAGCCGCAAGGAAAACCCGCCCCCCGGCCTTTTCGAGCAAGCCCTCACGCTCAAGGCTGTCAGCAAGGACCACCAGGTCCACCGGCCGGCTCGCTTCGGACAGCTCGATCATCTTCTGGAAGGCTGTCCGGTGCGCTTCCGAATAGAAATCGCCTACCTTGAGCGTCTCGAGGGCAATATTGAGCGCGGCGTTATCGAGCAGAATAGAACCCAGCAGGGCCCTTTCGGCTTCGAGGTTGTGGGGAACGGATTTCTCAATCGTTGCGCTGGCTGGCATCTGCTATGTAACAGCCTCTCCCGCCGGGAGAGGGCAAACAACAAACATCACAACCCTCTCCCTCTGGGAGAGGGGGGAACCGCAGTGCGGTGAGTGAGGGCTCTAGGAGTTGCCGATCTCACGCGAACCCTGCTTATGATCGGCCTGTCCGGTTTGAATTGCAAGAAGAATGGTGACGGTCCAAGGAGGCGCTCCCCAGACGGAGATGGAAGACCCGGGAGCGCTTAGGATTTGTCAGGTTGTTCGGCCGCGGCTGTATTTGACTCGGTCTGCTTTTCAGCCTGCTTTTCGGGTTGGCCTTCGGCTTCGACCACAGCTTGCAGTGTGGCGGTCACTTCACGATGAAGCCTCACAGGAATACGGTGGTCGCCCGCAGTCTTCAACGGGTTCTGGAGCTGAATCTTTCTCCGGTCGATCTGGTACCCGCGCGAGGTGAGTGCTTCAGCCACGTCCATCGCTGTGACCGAACCAAAGAGCGTCCCTTGCTCCCCCGCCTTTCGAGTGAAAGTGAGCTTCAGCGCTTCGAGCAACCGGGCGAGTTCTGCCGCCTCGGATTTCTCGCGAGCCTCCTGCTTCAAGAAGCGCTGCCGCTGCTGCTCAATCCACTTTCGATTTTGAGGCGTGGCTGCGACGGCCAATTTCTTCGGCAACAGGTGGTTGCGGCCATAGCCGCTGGCCACCTTCACCACCTGCCCTCGGGATCCCAAATTGTCGACATTTTCGATCAGGATGACTTCCATGAGATTACTCCGTCAAGATAGCATTCACGGACACCGCGCGAAGGGCACGTCATGATCTCTCCGGCCCCGCCTCAAACCGCCGTCGCGAAGGGAAGCAACGCGATATTGCGGGCGCGCTTGATCGCTACAGCTAACAGATGCTGGTGAGACGAACAGGTGCCCGTCAGGCGGCGCGGAAGTATCTTGCCGCGCTCAGAAATGAATTGCCCAAGCAATTTAGCTTCCTTGTAGTCAATCGAATCAATCTTCTCCTCGCAAAACTTGCACACTTTGCGGCGGCGGAAATACGGCCTGCGCCCTCCGGGACTGGAGGGCCCTGCCGCTCCTCCCCGCGAGGGGCGATTTTCGGGTTTTGAAGGTCTTCTTCCTGGTGGCATCGTCTAAACTCCTTAAGAAATACTGAAGGGCGGTCGTCGACACTCCGCTGTCTAAGCAGGGCCAAGCAGGGCCGTCCTGGCGTTAAGCCTGCTGGCTTGCCTCCGCCGCTGGAGCCGGGGAATGCGCGGGTCCGGCTTTACGCCGCGCTGCTTTTTTCTCGCGAATCTGCGCCAGCTTCGCGCCCCGCTTCTGCTCCTCATCCGTCCGAATGGTAATAAACTTCAAAACGGTATCCGTCACGCGCAGGCGGCGTTCAAGCTCGACAACGGTCCCCGGCACGCCCTCAAGGATGAGGAGAACATAAAATCCGTCACGCTGGCGGCTGATGCGATAAGCCAGCTTCCGCCTGCCCATTTTCTCGGTCTTTTCGATTTTTCCCCCGGCGGCCGCAACATAGCCCTCCATCTGCGAAACCAACTTCTCAATCTCTTCTTCCGGTAAATCTGGCCGAATGATAAACATCACTTCGTATCGATGCATGAACCCTCACGATCTTTCACGATGAAATCCGCCGGTTGTACCGGTTCATCGCCGCTCCAACGCCATCCTGAATAATAACCCCAACGGCTTCTGCGGCCCGGTCGACCATCTCCGCAACCGTTTCCAAATCCGCCTTACGAAACGGACCCAAAACGTACCCGGCAAGATCCGCAACCGGATGCTCCGGCTGCACCCCCATCCGGATGCGAACGAAGCAGTCTGACTCCAACACTCCGATTATAGACTTCAGCCCCCGATGGCTCCCGGCGGTTCCGTGATCCCGGATGCGAAGCGCCCCCAAGGGAAGGTCTGCCTCATCCACGAGCACCATCAAATCCTGAACTGCGATTTCATATCTTACCAGCAGTTTCCCCACCGCCAAGCCGCTCAGATTCATAAACGTTTGCGGTTTGGCAAGGATCACTTCGGTCTGGCCGATCACGACCCGCGCGATGAGCGCCTGAGCCTCAGGCCGTTTAATTTCAGCCCCGCACGCTAAAGCGATCCGGTCAACGGCCATGAAGCCAAGGTTATGGGGGGTCAGGTAGTATTCGTATCCCGGATTGCCAAGCCCCGCAACCAGCTTCAGTCCGCCGCTTTTTTCCGCCACAATTCAAAGTCTGCCAAAAACTCGGAGCTCCGGCCAGCGCATACCCAAAAGAGGCCGCTAGGATTTTGCCGGCTTGCCCTCGCCACCCTCGCCTTCACCCTCTTCTTCAGCCTTCGCCTTGCGAATCAACTCCGGCTCAACCGTGGCTGCTTCAACCACTTCAGCAGGCTTTTCCTCCTCAGCCTTCAAAGCGACGACGTGGGCGACCACGCGATCCGCATCCGTTAAAACTTCCACATTCGGCCCCACGGGAAGGTGTGAGACGCGGATATTCTGGCCGATCGTCAGCTCCGCCACATCCACGGTGAGGCGCTCCGGAATATCGTCGGGAAGGCACTCAACTTCAACTTCGCGCAAAACGAACTCAAAAATTCCGCCCTGCAGCTTCACGCCCTTCGGCTCGCCGGTAACGTGGATCGGCACCTTCAGCTTGACGCGCGTATCCTTCGTAATCCGCACAAAATCGATATGGAGCAGGCTGCCGCGCACGGGCTCCATCTGCCACTCGCGGAGCATCACCCGCGCGCTCTCCTTGCCTTTAATTTCCATGGTCAGAACCGCAGCGTGGCCCGCCTCAGAGTGCAGAACCGGCGCAATCTGCCGTGGATCAAGCGCGATGCTGAGCGCGGGACCCTGCCCGCCGTAAACGACGCCCGGAACACGGCCCGAACGCCGCAGCCGGCGCGCCACGTTTTTTCCGCCAACGTCACGAAGTTCCGCGTCAATCGTCAATGCCTGGGCCATAAGTCCAATTCCTCCAAAGTTTGCGCATCGAGAGGCGCAGTTCTAAATAAATAGCTTGCTGACCGACGTTTCCTCGTGGATCGAACGGATCGCCTTCGCGAGCAGGTTCGCGACGCTTAAGACCTTTATTTTCTCACACTTCGCACCGTCGGGTGAAAGCGGAATCGAATTAGTGATCACCAGCCGGGTGAGCGGAGAATGGCAGATTGTCTCGATCGCGTCTCCGGCAAACACGCCGTGCGTGCAGCAGGCGTAAACCTCCCGGGCGCCGTTGTCAAGCAACGCCTGGGCGCTATGGACCAGCGTTCCACCCGTATCGATCATGTCATCAATAATCAAACACGTCTTGCCTTCAACGCGGCCGATGACGTTCATCACTTCCACCGTCTGCGCGTCTTCGCGGCGCTTATCAATGATCGCCAAAGGAAAGTCCAGACGTTTGGCAAAAGCGCGCGCCCGCTCAACGCCGCCCGGGTCCGGCGAGACCACAACGGCATTCTTCAGCTTCAAGCGCCGAAAAAAATCGACCGTCACCGGTGTGCTATATAGATGATCCACCGGAATGTTGAAATACCCTTGAATCTGCCCTGCGTGCAAGTCCAGCGCCAGGACGCGGTTTGCTCCGGCGGAAGTCAACAGGTCCGCCACCAGTTTCGAGGATATCGGAACCCTCGGCCGGTCTTTGCGGTCCTGGCGGGCGTATCCGTAAAAAGGAATTACCGCCGTAATGCGGTCCGCGGAAGCGCGGCGAAACGCGTCAAGCATAATCAGCAGTTCCACCAGGTTGTCGTTCACTGGACGGCAGGTGGGTTGGATCAGAAACACGTCCATCCCGCGCACATTTTCGAGAATCTGGAGCCGGACTTCGCCATCCGGGAACCGGCCAACGTCCGCTTTGCCTAAAGGCACACCCAGGCTCTTGCAGATTTCCCTGGCCAGCGCAGGGTGTGCATTACCTGAAAATATTTTGAGCGTATGGTTTCTTCGCTCCGCCATATTTCTTCGCCTAAGCCTCCGGGGTTTCAAACACCTCGTTCTTTAAAAGCTGCAACAGCCGCCGTTCGACAAACAGGTCCGCAATTGATGGCTGGGAGGCCTGGATTCGAACCAGGGTTCCATGCTCCAAAGGCATGTGTCCTACCGCTGGACGACCTCCCACGAATCGAACATCATGCGATAGTATCGCTGCCGCGAGAGGCTCTGAGCCCGAAAAACAGACCACCCCTCTGGAACTAGTTTGGATGCTTGGATGAGTTGCCGGATGGAATCGAAGATCGCGTAAATCGCCGAGCCGCTGCCCGTAAGAGATGCGATTTCGGCTCCGGCCCGGATGAACTGGCTCTTGATCCTCTCCAGTTCTGGCCACTTCGCGAAAACGAACGCTTCAAAGTCGTTTTCGGCCGGTCCCCAACCTTCCAGGGGAAATTGTGACCACACACCGAAAGTATTTACTTTAGGGTCTTTACCGGAACTTGTCAACTTCAATCCCGCCTGCTGATAGGCTTCCGGAGTTCGAATCTGGAAACGCGGATAGACCACCAGGCAGTGCCTGCGGGGCAAGTCAGCGAGCGGATAAATCTCTTCGCCTCGACCGCACCCAAGCGCCCTGCCGCCAACCAAAAAGAACGGAACGTCAGAACCAAGGTCCGAGAGCAACCTGAAACGCTCGGTTGCGCTCAACTTTTCACCGGTCAGGCGCTCAAGTCCCGCGAGCGCCGCCGCCGCATCGCTGCTTCCGCCTCCCAGCCCAGCGCCCACCGGAATGCGCTTCTCCAAATCAGCGCGAATGCCCCCTCTCCATCGCCGCGCCCGCATCCAGCCTTCGCAAGCGCGATACACAAGATTGCCGGGTCCGGTTGGAATCGCCGGTTCCTGACAGCGGATGGTGATGCCCTGGCGCCGCGTCAGCGTCAGTCCGAGGCGGTCATGAAGTGTAATCGCTTGATAGACGGTCCGTATCTCGTGGTATCCGTCGTGGCGCTTGCCGAGAATCTTCAGGCCCAGATTGATTTTTGCGAAGGCGCGCAGGCGAATGGAGGGGTTCAAGGCAAGGAAGGGCCGCTCGGGCGCGGCCCGAAAACATCATCGTTTACTGTTTGGATTCGTTCTTTGCCAAATGGCGCTCAAGCTGGGAAAGCTGTTTGCGAAGCTTCGCGGCCTGCGCCGCGTCAAAATCGGAATTCGGAGACTTCGGCCATTCTTTGAGCGCGTGCTTCCATTCCTGCGCGGCCTGCTCTTTTCGTCCGATCTTAAGATACAGGTGGCCCAGGTGGGCCAGGACCGTCGGGTCATCGGAAAGCAGCTTGGCAGCTTTTTCCATGGGAGCCAGCGCCAGATCGTAGCGCGCCATCTTGAAATAAGCCCAACCCAGGCTGTCAAGATACGCGCCATTGTTCGGCTGAATTTTCAGCGCCTTCTTGATATATTCCACCGATTGATCCAGTTGAACGCCGCGGTCCGCGAGCATGTAACCCAAATAATTAAAGGCCGCGGAGTTCAGCGGGTCAACGGCCAGCACCTTTTTAAATTGCACTTCGGCTTGATCGTATTTTTTCTGGCGCTCGTAGACTGATCCCAGCAGAAATTGTGCGAATTCCTGGTCCTGGGGCTTTAAGTTGGGCTTCGCAAGCACGCTCTGAGCTTCATCCTCAGCGTCGCGAAAGCGCTTGGCTTGCGAATAAACCTGGACAATAGCAAGCTGCGCCTGCACATCATCTCCGCCGTTTTTCTGCAGGCCCTCAAGCTCGTTCACCGCATCATCCACGCGGCCCGTTTCACCCAGAAGTGATGCGTGCAGCAGGATCAGCGAACGATCCTTAGGATATTTTTTAAGGGCGCTCTCCGCCTCCGCGAGCGCTTTCCCATTTTGCTTTTCGAGCTGCAGAGTCTCAATCACCAGGCTTTCGCCGTGTGGCGCCTGGTCGTCGCCCAATGCGACGATCTTCTGAAAGGTCGCGATCGCCTGGTCGTACTTCTCCTGCGACCGGTAAATCCCGCCCAGGCGCTCGAGAAATGTCGCCCGGTTGCTGGCTTCGCTCGCCGTGTAATGTCCACTGGCGCTCTTCGTCTGCGAGATCAGGTTTTCCAGAATCTGGATCGCCTTGTCCTGGTTCCCGAGCGAGTTTTGAAGGAGCGCTTGCTCGTAGTTCACTTCCAGATCGCCGGGGAGCAGTTTCGCCGCCTGGTCCAGTTCTTTTCCCGCCTCATCGAAGTGCCCTTCCGCCATGCTGAGCTGAGCCAGGCGCAGGTAAGCCATGCCATCCTGAGGGTTCCCTTTCAGGATCTGCTGGAACTCCTTTCGCGCCGGGCCGGTCTTGCCGGAGCGCATCAGGGCGTCCGCGTATTCCCGCTCAATATCAGTGTTTTCGGGATCCGCATCGAGCGCCGCCTTGAAATTTTTGATGGCGTCATCGAGCTTTCCGGTCTGCGAGTAAGCGAGGCCGAGCATCGCCATGGTGGCAGGACCTCGCTGGCTGTCCGGAATTTTTTCAAAAACCTGGATAGCGTCCTGGTATTGGTCCTGATCGATATAAAGTTTGCCGAGGTAGCTCCGCGCGCTCGCTGAATCGGGATGAGCGCCCAGAACCTTCTTGAAGGTCTTTTCCGCCTTGTCTGTCTGATTGCTCAACCCATAAAGGCGGCCCAGCAAGACCATGGATCGCGTGTCGTCAGGGGCAAGGCGCGTAACCGCTTCGTATTCGCGTATCGCGTTTTCAAGGGTTTGTTTTTGAGCCTCGTCCGCCTGCTTCGAGCCGAGGTCATGAAGGTAGATATCGCCCAGCAGCTTGTGAGCGTCCAGGTCATTGGGATTAGCTTTAAGGACGTATTGCGCTTCCTTCACCGCCTCGCCAGCCCGGCCGGTCCGCCAGTAGAGGTCGCCCAACTGAACGCGCAGGAAAAGGGAATCCGGATCGTCTTTGATGGCCTGCTGGTATTCTGAAGCCGCACGCTCAACGTAATCCTTGCGGTTGTAGATTCCCGCCAACTCCTCATAGCGCCGCGCCAGCATGAAATGATAATAAGAACCGGCGTGGTCGGGCGTTGCAGCGGTTTTCGTGGACGGCTTTGGAGATGATTCGGGCTGCTGCGCTCCCGCGGCGAGCCCTCCACAAAACAAAAAAAGGAGGGCGGCAACGCCCCCCGCTTTCCTGACGCACTCGTGCATGATTTCCTTCTTCCTGTCCCCAGTTTACGAAACGATTATGCCATAGCGAGTAGGAAGCGTCAAAAGCCTTCGCTTTGAGAGCAACTATTGTAGCGGCGGCGTCTGGCCGCCGGTTTTTTAGAAGTTGAGACCGGCGGCCGCCGCTGTCCAATTTGGCTGCTCAGAGGACGGCTCTGCCGCCTGTCTTGCGGAAAGCCGCCGGTCGCATCCGTGAAATCGCACCCCAACTTGGACAAGTATGGCCGGAGGCCGCCGCCATAACCCTTCACGTCTACCGCAGAGCCTCTCCTAAACGAAATACGGTGATCCTTCGCTGCCGCTCAGGATGACGGTGAACGGAGGTGAAGGGCGCAAATCGAAGGAACTCAGCCCTCTCCCTGCGGGAGAGGGGGAACCGCATCGCGGTGGGTGAGGGGCTGGGTCCGCCGGTCTGTTAGAATCATTTGCATCATGACGCCAAGCCACAGGACGCATCGTTGCGAAAAAATCCTCTCACATGTTCTTCTCAGCCTGCTGCTTGTGACCCTCGCCGCGCCCGGCTTTACGGCGCGCCCGCCCGCAGCGGCGACCGCTTCAACCCCTTTGAAGCTGGAATATCACCTGTTTCTCTCGCGCCCTTCCACGCACATTCTGAGCGTGCAGATTGACGTCAGCAATGTGCAGAAATCTCATGTTGATTTCGTGATGCCCGCGTGGTCGCCGGGGCGCTATGCCATCTATAACTTTGCCAAGAACGTGCAGCAATTTGAGGCCACAAATTCAAGCGGCCAGCCGTTGCCTTGGGCGAATACCGACAAACAGACCTGGAGAGTTGATGCGCGCAACGCGGGCGGCGCCGTCCGGGTGCGCTACCGCGTTTATGCCAATGACCTTACCGGAAGCTTTTCTCAGTTTGACACTCGCCACGCCAACGTCAACGGCGCGGGTATCTATATGTACGTCGCCAGCCACAAGCGCGATCCTCTTACGCTCACCGTCGTCGCGCCTCCCGGCGAGAAAATCTACAGCGGATTCTCGCTCTCAACTTCGAACGAGTCATTCAACGTTCCCAATTACGACCGCCTGATCGATACCCCCATGGAAATTTCATCACACGATGAAGTTGCGCAGTTTAAGGACCACGGGAAAATCTTTCGCGTCGTCGTCGACGCGAGCGGCGAGGGAAGCGAAAGCCCCGCGAAGTGGACTCAGGAGCTTGCCAAAGGGCTGCACAAGATCGTCCACTCAGAAATGTCGATGATGGCTGAGCCCGATTTCCAGGCCTATACCTTTCTCTTTCACGTCACGCCTTTTATCACCGAAGGCGACGGCATGGAGCACTTGAACTCGACGGAGATTATGATCCGGGGCGCTACCGGCAGCGATTCGCTCACCGAGGCGGAGGAAACCGCCGCGCACGAGTTCTTTCACGTTTGGAACGTCAAGCGTCTGCGGCCCGCGGCGCTGGGCCCGTTCGACTATACGACGGAAGATTACACTCGCTCGCTCTGGTTCGCCGAGGGCCTCACCCAATACTATTCGTACGTCCATCTGCTTCGCTCAGGGCTTTGGAGCCACGAGGATTTCCTCGACCACCTGGCGGGCGAAATTCAACAGCTCTCCGAAGAACCAGGACGCACGCTGATGTCCGCCGAAAGCTCCAGCTTCCACGCCTGGTTCTATGATCGCGCGCCGCAGATGCAGCAGACGAATTTCGTGAACTCGACGATCTCCTATTACAACAAGGGCGCGATTCTGGGGATGCTGCTGGACCTGGAAATTCGTGAGCGAACGGAAGGAAGGAAAAGCCTGGATAACGTGCTGCGGTCAATGTACAACAAGTTTTATCGCGCTCCCGCCGCCACGTATTATCTGCCCGGCAGGGGCTACACCGAGCATGACATTCTGGAAGCGCTGAACGGCGTCTCCGGAACGGATTTTACGGACTTTTTCAAACTCTACATCGCAGGGACCCGCCCGCTGCCTTACGCACAGGTTTTGGCCGGCGCGGGATTGAGGCTGAGCGTTTCTACCGAGGCAGGAGCCGCGCCCTCGATCGGCGTTCTGACCAAGGCGGCAAATACCGGGGTGAAGATTGCGGCCGTCCGGCCGGGTGGCGCCGCGGATCGCGCGAACCTGAGCCGGGGAGACATCCTGATTGCCGTCGACCAGCTTTCCCTGGCCACACAGCCGCTTTCCGAGCGCCTTAAGATGTATCGCCCAGGCGCGATTGTTCCCTTCACCGTTGAGCGCGGCGGCCAGCGCATGCAGATCTTCGTAAAACTCGATCCGCCGGTCGCCAATGATTATGAGATCGAACCAGCGTCCGGCGCCTCTGCGGCAGCCGTCCGCATCCGGGGGGGCTGGCTGCGAGCGGGCAAATAGCGATCAGCAGGGTAGCCACGGCACGATTTTTGTGCCGTGGGCTTTTCGTTCAAAATACCCACGGCACAAAAATCGTGCCGTGGCTACCATTAAAAGCAGATTCCTCGCTGCGCTCGGAATGACAATGGAATACTGTTTAGTGAACTGTTAATGGAAATCAGCGAGTAGCGCAGACCTCCGTCTCTGAGGTCTGCGGCTGTTTCTCGAACCCGACGCACAAACCGCGGACCTGAAAAGCGCAGGTCCGCGCTACCCGCTCGGAATGACAATGGAATCCTGTTTAGGGAACCGTTAATGGGAATCAACTGAGACGCAGATGTCTTAAATACTCGTAGCTGATCTTAATCGCCTCGAGCGGGCTTTGGTCGCAGCGGTCTTGCTCAACAAAGATATACTTCGTGCCCGCCTGCTTCGTATGCTCGAAAACCCTGCGCCAGTCGATCCGTCCCTGCCCCACGGGGGCGAAGGGATTAACGCCGCGGCCGGGGAACTCATCAGGATTCACGGTGACGCCTTTTTTCAGGTCTTTGATGTGCAGCAGGGGAAAGCGGCCCGGATAGTGGCTGAAATAATAGAGCGGGTCTTGCCCCGAGTAGGTGATCCAGAAAATATCCATTTCCATGTTGACGTACTTCGGGTCGCACTCGCCGAGCAGAATCTTGTAGCCGTTCGTATCGCCCAGCTTCTCGAACTCACGGATGTGGTTGTGGTAGGTAAAATGAATTCCGTGCTGGGCGGAAAGGCGGCCGCATTCGTTAAAGAGCTGCCCCAGGCGCTTCCATTCATCCGCGGCGAGGCGCTCGGTATTACTGGTACCGGTGTATTGGACACCGTCCGCGTGCGCCGTTTCCACGCTCTTCTTCCAGTCATCGAGGGTTTTCGGAAGCGGCAAGTGGATGCCGATCGCTTTCAGATTACTCTCGCGGAGATAGTCTTTCAGCGTGTCCGGCGCGAGGTGAGGAGGCAGAAACCCGGCTAATTCGACATCCTTGTAACCGGCGGCGGCCACCTCTTTAAGAGTTTGCAAAGGCTGCTTGGCGTAAAGTTTTCTCACGGTATAAATCTGCAATCCAATCGGCCCCGGCCACGCCAGGCGGCCCGCCGCGAACACTTCCGTTGAATTCGCCGCGACGCCCGCCGCGAGACCGCCCAACGCTTTCTGAAGAAAGTCCCGTCGTGTTGTCATCGATGCGCTCCTTAGGATGCCCTTTGGGGATGAACAAACGCGACATACTATATCCCAAATTCCAACCGTGCGGAATGAAGACGTAGCGCCGCCATCCCTTCACTCCGTTCAGGGCAGGCTTTGGCGGCATTGTTTGCGGCGGCCTCTGGCCGCCGATTTTTTTAAGTACAGACCGGCGGCCAGAGGCCGCCGCTACAGCTAAAGCCCTGCCAGGGTTCGGTGGGCGACCACCTCAAACTTGCTGGGAGCACCATCCATGGCCGTGGTCTTCAATAGCAACTGGAAATAAGGAAGGGTTTTGCCGCTCGCGGAGAGTCCCAGAAACCGGCGGATTTCGGAGGTGTAATGAGGGTCGGTAATAAAATCACCCGCCGCCTCCGTGCCTTCGCTGTTCGTCCCCTCCAGGATCAAAACATTGCCGCTGTGGAGCAGGTTAGGCAGGAAGCTTACCAAGCCATAGGTTTCATCCGTATTGCCTGCCCGGCCTCCGGAGTAATAGCGCTCCGCCTCGCCCGGCTGCGGTGATCGATTGATGAAATAGAGCCGGCGGCTGGCGCCGTCGATCCCAAGGGCAAACTTTCGCTCCGCATCAAATTCCTTGATCCAAGGGTCTGAGTAGGAACTTCCCAGGAAGATCAGGTTATTGTTTTCGAGGTCCCTGATCTGCAAATGCCGGGCGTACCGCACCACAATTCTCCTGTGCTGGGCGATTGGAGATTGCAGTATCTCGGAAGTTACCAGAACATCCGCCAGGCTGGTGTAAGGGCGGGAGACAATCAAGGGCACTTCAGGGCCTTTCAGCCGATTCACGTACCTGCGGCTGTAATAGTCGGTCAAAGGCGAGACTTGGCGCGCAATGTCCTGAGCCAGGACCAGGGATGAGTCAGCCACGACGATTTGAACCAAACGCGGCGAGGGGAACAGCGCCGGCCAAATACCGCGCGCCGCCGAAGAGGAAATGCTTGCCGGGGAGCGCTCGGCCGCAACCTCCTTGCTTTGCCATTCGGTAAGGCGAGCGCCCAACAAGATCACCACGGCAACTCCCAGCGCCACAGTAGTCCAGGAAACATCCCCTAACTTTTTGGATACGCGGGCCTTAGCCCTCAGCTTGGCGATCCATCCGGAGCTTTCGCTTCCAGGAATTGGCGATACGGCATTCCCTGAATTGTTATTTGGCTCGAACTTAGGGACATAACTGCCCTTCGGAACGCGGATGCGAAGCTTCTCCGCCCGGCCCGCTGGGGAAGCAAAGTAGCGGTCAAGGCGCTTTCGCAGTTCCCGCGCCTCCACCCGGACAATATTATCCTCGCTGGGATTGTAGCCATCTCGACGCCCAAAGACTTCCAATCCAATTTGCTGCTCGTGAACCTCATCTTGCCGATCCGTTAGAGTTTTCTCACAAACGTAAAGCAAGAAGTCGCGCAGCCGGACTGATTTCGAAAATCCTGGACTTGCCGCAACTCGGCGCGCCAGTTCCCATCGCTCGTCATTATCTAAAATACAGTTTCTCCTCGCGCCCTCTGGCGACTCTTCAATGCGTGAATTCACAGTAAACCTCCCCGTAAATTCCCCTCCTGCTGATTTCTGTTTGCTTAGATACTTATCCGTTCTTCATAAGGGGTCTTTAGTTGTAACTCAAGAGTTTACCATGTAGCGCCGCTACAGTAAGAGCTCCCCTCCTTATTAAGGAGGGGATTAGGGGGTGGTCCGGCAGGAGCACCGCCATCCTAGCGGCATATTTGTAGCGGCGATGTCCTAACCACCCCGCCTGCGGCTCCCCGCCTTGATAAGGAGGGGATTAGGGGTGGTCCAAAAATTCAGTGGGGAGGAAATATGAAAGTCGAATCCAGGCATTATTCATCCCATCTTTTGGTCAAGCTGATAGCCCTCGGCCTGTTTCTTCTGATGATCCCGGCCGGTCAGCTTGCCGCGCAAGAATACCGCGCGAGCCTTACCGGGCAAGTCACTGATCCTTCCGGCGCGGTCATTCCCCACGCCAAGGTTACGGCGGTGATGAACAGCACCCACCAAAGCTATACGGCTACCACCACGGGCGCGGGCGTTTACTTCATTAATTATGTGCTGCCCGGCACCTACACCATCACGGTAGAGGCCCAAGGATTCAAGACGGCGGTTCAGGAGAACGTATTGATCCTGGCGGCGCAAAGCCGGGGCGTGAATTTCACGTTGCAGGTGGGCTCCGCCACGCAGGCGGTTACCGTCACCGCCACGCCGCCCCTTATTGAGACATCGAGCGGCTCCGGCGGAACGGTTTTGCAGGCGCGCCAAGTCGCCAACCTGCCGCTCAACGGACGCCAGGTTTATATGCTGGTTCAGACCACTCCCGGCTCGAAATTCAACCAGACGCAATTTGGCGCCAGCGGGTATTCCGGCACCCGCGGTTGGGACATCTCGAACAACTACAGCATTGGCGGAAGCTCAGCCCAGGCCGGCAACTTCAATAATTTCACGCTGAACGGCACCAACATGACCATCATGACGGGCTTCGGCGCGGAAGGCACCTGGATGACGGCGCCCAACGTTGACGCCCTCCAGTCCGTGAACATCATGGACCAGATGTACGACGCGCGTTACGGGCGTACCGGCGGCGGCGTGGTGAACATGGTCACGAAGGCCGGCACCAACCATTACCACGGAGACGCTTACGATTACCTCGAGAATGGCGTGCTGAACGCCAACAATTTTGAAAATAACCTGAACGGTGTTCCCACGCAGAAAGTGATTCAGAACCAGTTTGGCGGCACCTTTGGCGGCCCCATCGTTCACAACAAAATCTTTTTCTTTGGCAGTTATGAGGGTTACCGCGAGACCATCCCTTACACCACGCTGGCCAGTGTTCCGACCATGGCCGAGCGGAGCGGCGATTTTTCCGGAACTCAGTACACGATTTACGATCCCACCACAACGGTCTGCAATTCTCCCGGCGGGACGCTCGGCAACTGCGCCGGAAATAATTATTCCCGCACGGCTTTTCCGGGTGATGCGATTCCCCAAGCAGCTATCAGCAAGACGGGCCAAGCGCTTATTAACCTGTTCCCCGCCCCGAACATCCCGGGCGCCGGCGACCGCAACAACTATATTATTGCTGCGCCTGACAAATACCGCTATGACCAATGGATGGTCCGCGGCGACTACAACACCAGCGACAAAACCCGCTGGTACAGCGCCTATGAGTGGCAGCACGGCCACGAGTTCCGTAATTCCAGCGGGTTTACAGGACCCGCCGAAAACGGCAACATCGATCACAGCCGCAACAACATGGTGGCAACGCAGGATATGACGCACATCTTCTCGCCCACCATGGTGGCCGATTTCAAGCTCTCCTTTTCGCGCATCGCGGAACCGGAGTTTAACGGAAATCTGACGGCGCAAAAGGGTATCCAGTCGCTTGGATTGAATTATCCTTTCACCGGAAGCGTGGTCTACCAGAACCTGCTCCCACAAGTTACGTTCAACGAAATCTATCCCCAGATTATCGGCAATCAGTCCACTTTCAGTGTTTATACGAACACGGTTTTCGACGCTGACTTCACCAAGAGTCATGGGCGCCATACCATCGAGTTTGGCGGCGAAGTGGGCGAGTACAATTTTGCTTCAGCACCCGGCGGCAGTCCGAACGGAGATTTCAAGTTCTACCAACAGGA
>DASUKV010000404.1:0-10033 GCA_036278555.1 Terriglobia bacterium | reverse complement strand
CCAAATCCGGCTGCCAGCCCGCAGTATTCAGCAGCGAATCGGCTCTGATCTACTTGGGGAAAGTGATCGGTTGTTCGGCGCAATGAAAATGCTGCGTATTCAATAGCTGGACCAGCTTCGCTAAGAACCCAGCCTGAGCGGAATTAATGTATTGCTGGGCTTCGTCCATCTTGAAGAACTTAGCGCGGTCAATTTCCGGAAATTCGCGCATCTTCCCCGAGCGCGGCGGCCATTCCAGAGTGAAAGTATTGCTCTTGATCGAGGCCGGGTCGCAGTCTCCTTCAAAGGCCCAAGCCTCGACCGTCTTACCACCTTTCTGCTTGATGGAGCCTAACGGCAGAAGGCTGCCCGTAGGAGCAATCCCCGTTTCTTCTTCCAATTCCCTTTTGGCGGTTGTGAGCGCGTCCTCGCTCTCACCGACTTCGCCCTTCGGAATCGTCCAGGCCCCCTGACCTTTTCTGGCCCAGAAAGGTCCTCCGGGGTGCGCCAGGAGGACTTCAACCTGGCCGGCGCGTTTTCGAAACATCAGTAAACCCGCGCTGTGTTTTGGCATGGGGGCAGTTTAGCATTCCGCTTTCGCTGAGCCCGGAGCGTTGCTGCGGCGGCGTCCCTTCACTCTGTTCAGGGCAGGCTCTCGCCGCCGGAATTAACTTTTAAAATCGGCGGCGAGGATGCCGCCGCTACAGTAGTTTTTCAGCCTGCGGTTTCAGGACTGGGCGTTTCCTTCTTCTGCACCTTTTGGCTGGGTGGAGCAATGGGCCGATATTGGTCAACTATAATGAGGAAAATCAGCAGAACAAACGGCAGCACGAGAGCCGTGCTCCGCCACATTCGGCGCACCAGCGTCCCGGAAACGGCTCCGGCAATATAGCCTAGCCAGAGACCGGCCATGAGGCTCGACTCTCGCAGCGCTTTTTGCCGGGTCGAGACCCGGACCACCTGGAGCTTCCGGTGGCGGGAGCGGCCGCGCGTCTTCTCGTAAACCCACGTGAGGTATTCGGCAATTCCATCCGCGAACTTCGCGAGCGTTCCGGTGACGTAAGTGGTGTAAAGGGTCAAGCCGCCCACCCGGTTCAGCGTCGAGGTCTGTAGCCCCATGGCGAGGGTCAGCAGGGGCACCAATAGAAGGAAAATGTAGAACGGCTGGGTTTTCAGGCCGCGCGGCCCGACCAGCAAGGGGGTGAGCGCCATGAAGGCGGCGAGCAGCAGCGCTTCCAGGCCGAGGGTAATTGATGAAACTTTGCGCAAGTGACGGCGCTCGCCCGCGGCGTTAATGAGCGAGCACAGAATCAGGCCCACGACGAAGGTGACAATAGGCCAGCACTTTTCGAAAATCGTGTACCCATTGACATCCGCGATCTGAATGCCCAGAGCGACGCTGTTGCCGCTCATGTGCGCGGTGTAAATGTGGAGGAGGATCAGATACCCGACGGCATCCACGAATCCGGCGTTCCAGGTGAGCGCGATGGCAAGCCAGCCTTTGACCGTTGCGGGGACCGGGCGTGGCACTGGGTCGCTTTAACCTCACTTCGCTGACCGGTACTTCTGATACCAGAGTCCCGCGAGAAGCAGCGAGCCTGCCGTAAACACCCCGAGCTCGGCGCCCGTCGGGCCTCCGCCGTTCCGTTGAATATACCCTCTTTCCGGGTATTTTTCATCCGGGCCGGCAAGGCCCTCGCGCAGGGCCATCTGCAGGACCCCCGCCAGATGCAGGGCGCTCCGTCTTGTATTCTGCGCAATCTGCTCCCGGCAACTGAAGCCATTGGCAATAATCAGCATGTTTTTGGGCGCTGATCCAAAGCCCTCCACTGAGAGAAAACAATTTTGCTTCGAGGAATTCCGGATTGGTCTAAAATATGCAAACCATGAAACGTCAACGCCGTTTGCTCCTATGTGCAGTTCTTATGTTCTTGTTCATTCCCCAATTCCCGGCGATCGCCCGCGCGCCAAGTCTGGCTCGCGTAAACCCGCGCGCCGCCCTGTCTCGCCGGAAGCGGCGCACAAAAGAACCACAGCTCACGCCGGCGCAATTGACGGCGCTCATTCGCCGCAAGATTAAGTACGTCTTCGTGCTTTATCAGGAGAATCGCTCGTTTGACTCCTACTTCGGCACGTTTCCCGGCGCGGACGGCCCTTTTAACAACTGGCCGCAGCACCCTGCGGGCTTCAATCAACCGCTGATCGATACGGACGGCGCCACCGGCAGGATCCAACCGTTCCGGATCGGTCCGAAGCAGTTCGCCGCCGACACCGACGACGTATCCCATTCACACCCGGCGCTCCTGGCCAAGATGCATCTTGAGGGCGGTGCGCCGCGGATGGATCGCTACGCTGTGACCGAAGAAAAGAGATTCATCAAGCCACACCACTCCAACGGAAACGGAAACTCCAGCGCGTCCCCCAAGCCTTCGCTCAAAGCGAAGCAGATGGGCGAGCTCACGATGGCTTACGTTGACTGTGACACCATCCCGCTGCTTTGGCGCTATGCCAGCCGGTTCGTGCTGTTTGATCATATTTTCCAGGAGATGATCGGGCCCTCTACGCTCGGGAATATCTCGATCATCGCCGCTCAGACAGGCCAAACCCAGTGGGCCTTGCACCCCGATGAGGCTTTTAAGGATGGGGTAGGAGTGCCGGTGCTGGGCGATAACGACCCCTTCTGGGGATCACAGCTTGATCCAACTCCCGCGGCGAATAAGATGCCGGTAAACCCGCGCGACCTTCACAACGGAAAGGAGTCTGGCACGCAGATTAACCTGACGTTTGCCTCGCTCCCACTGACCCTGTGGGGGAAGCATCTTCAGGCTGTCACTCAGTCGGATAAAGATCCGAAGCGGGACCTGGCGGATGTCCGAAACGATGTTCATTTCATTACGGAACAGGAGCGGCGGCCGGTCGCATTCGGATGGTATCAGGAGGGTTACGGGAAGGGAACGTACGATCCTGATGATGGGCCACTGGATGCTTACGGGCTGCACGCCTCTTACGTGACGCATCATAACGGCCCGCAATACTTCGGCTACGTTTCGAACAATCCGCACATGCGCCAGGAGCTGCACGATCTTCAGCAATTGTTCTCGGCGCTCGACAAGAGAACCCTCCCGAAAGCCGGTGGTGTCTTCTTCGTCAAAGGCGGCTTTCGGAACTCGCTTCACCTAAAGCCCGCGGATTCCGACCCTGCCGTGCAGAAGAATTTTCAGGGCGATGACGACCATGAGGGCTATTCCGACGCGCAGATCAGCGAGGCTTTAGTCGCCTACACCATCAACAAAATCGCCGCCAGTCCGTACTGGCCCGAGAGCGCGATCATCATCAATTGGGACGACTCGGAGGGTTCTTACGATCACGTGCCGCCGCCCCTTCGCGCCAAAGGTCCGGACGGCACTCCGATCACGGATGGTCCTCGCGTGCCTCTCATCTTCATCTCGCCGTACGCGCGCACTGGGTACGTGGCCCATGTGGAAGGAAACCAAGCATCGGTCGTGAAGTTTATCGATAAGGTTTTTGATCTGCCGCCGCTCGCGCTGCTGCCGGATGAAGAGCGCGGCCGCCGCCTGGGCGAGAAGGAATTTGGTGAAAAAGAGTTGGGTCCGCAGGATGCGATCACTCCGGGTGTGGCCGACTTGACGGAAGCCTTCAGTATCGCCCGCCTGCTTGGAAAGGTAGCCCCGCTCCCCGCAAGCTATGTGGAGATTCCGAAGCGGCTGGTGCTTCATTTGCCGGAAGAAACGGGCTATGGCTGCAAGCGCTTGGGAATTACGACGACCGACCGCCAGAAAAACGTACCAAACGCGATTCCCAGCGATTTTAATCCGCGCCCGATTACTAATCCAAGCAAATGAGATTGCGGTCAGCCGATCAGGAGCACTCCACGTTTCGATGGATGGACCTTCTCTGGCTGGTTTTTCTTGCTGGGCTGGCCGTTCTTCCTCCGCTGGCGGAAATCCATAAGCAGTTGATCCTGGCCGCGATTGGCCTTTTCCAGATCTTTGATGGCCGGATACTCCGCGCGCTATCGCCCTCGCGGCGAAACTTTTACAGCATTCTTATCAAGATTCTTCTTTCAAGCCTCCTTGTAGCCCACACAGAAGGCATCAATAGCAATTACTATGCGATCTATTACTTGCCCATCGTCTCTGCCGCCATGCTTTATGGGGGGTGGGGCACGATTCTATGGACCTTGGCTTCCTGCGCCGCCTACGGCTCTTTTCTCGTCTGGGCGCTGCAGGTCTACCGGCTAACGGCAAGCGGGGCTGTCGAACTCGCATTCCGGGGTTTGTTTTTTTTCCTCATCGCCGTCGTTGTGAATCGGTTTGTTTCAGAAAGCCGGCAGCAGGCGGTGCGTTATCGCAAACTCGCGGAGACCCTGACAGAAACCAACCGGCGTCTCGAGCAAGCCGAGGCCGATGCGCGCAGGTCAGAACGCCTGGCGGCCCTCGGGCAGCTTTCTGCGGGACTCGCCCATGAGATTCGGAATCCTTTAGGGGTGATCAAAGGTTCCGCGGAAATGCTCAGCCAGAAGCTTGAGACGGCAGACCACCTCACCGCCGAGCTGGCTGGATACATTTCAAGTGAGGTTGAACGGCTCAACAGCCTCGTTTCGCGCTTTCTCGACTTCGCGAGGCCCTTGCACGTTACGCTCGAAACCCAGGAAATTATTCCGGTGATCGAGCGCGCTTTGCAATCCGTGCAGGCGCCGTGCCCATTTCCCAACATAAAAATCGAAAGGCGCTACGAAAAACGCTTGCCGCTGCTGCCCTTGGATGGGGAGCTTTGTGAGCGGGTGTTCGCCAATGTTTTCCAGAACGCCTATGAGGCCATGCCGGATGGCGGCACTCTGCGGATCACCGCCCAGCCGGTTGACAGTGGTGGACGGACAGGCGTGCTAATTGAGGTGGAGGATACCGGCGCCGGCGTTTCCCAAGAGCAGCAGAAATATATCTTTAATCCATTCTTTACGACGAAGAAGACCGGTGTCGGCCTCGGACTATCCATTGTCTCGAAAATTGTGGATGATCATGGAGGGTGGATCCGCCAGATCAGCAAGCCCGGAAGCGGCGCCTGCTTTCGCATGTTTTTTTCCAGCTAAGGAGACCGCTAAGGTGTAGCGCCGGCATCCTGCCGGCATCGTTCTAAATCAAAGCCGGCAAGATGCCGGCGCTACCTTATTCCAAGTCTGATGCCAGCCATTTTAATTATCGAAGATGAAGCGAAAATGCAGCGGCTGCTTGAACTGAGCCTCGTCGCGGAGGGCTACACCACTCGCGCCGCTTCTGACGCCGAAACCGGTCTGCGGCTGCTCCGGCAGGAAAAGTTTGATCTTGTCATCACAGACCTGAAACTTCCCGGCATGGACGGTCTCGAATTTCTGCAAGCCGTGAAAAGAACTGACGCGCACATCCCCGTCCTGCTCATGACCGCTTTCGGCACCGTAGAAACCGCCGTCCAGTCCATGAAAGCCGGGGCCAGCGATTACATCCTGAAGCCCTTTTCGCTGGAGGAGATGAAGCTGATCGTCCAGAAGGAGTTGAGCGTCCGCCGCCTTCAGGAGGAAAACCGCAGCCTGCGGGAAGCTCTCGGCAAGCGCTACGAATTTAAGAGCATCATTGCCCGCAGTCCCAAAATGCAGGAGGCGCTGGCGGTGGTGGACCGTGTCGCTCCCACGAATTCCACGGTGCTCCTTGGCGGCGAGAGCGGCGCGGGCAAGGACATGATCGCGCGGGCGATTCATCAGCACTCGCGGCGGTCTTCGGGCCCTTTCATCAAGATCAACTGCGCGGCGATTCCGGAAAACCTGCTGGAAAGCGAGCTTTTTGGCTACGAAAAAGGGGCCTTCACTGGGGCCGTGGCCGCCAAGCCGGGAAAATTCGAGCTGGCGGATAAAGGCACGATCTTCCTGGATGAAATCGGCGACGTGCCGCCCTCAATCCAGGTGAAGCTGTTGCGCGTGCTCCAGGAGCGCGAATTCGAGCGTCTGGGCGGAACGAAGACGCTCAAGGTTGACGTGCGCCTTGTCGCAGCCACCAACCGCGATCTTCGGGCGGCTCTCGAACAGGGCGCTTTTCGCGAAGACCTCTATTACCGCTTGAACGTCGTGCCGATCAATATTCCGCCGCTCCGCGAGCATAAGGAAGACATTCCGGACCTTGTGCGCCTGTTCGTAGAACGCTTCGCCCGCGAGGTTGGCAAGCCGGTGACCGGCATCACGCCCGCCGCCATGAAGTTCCTGATGGAGTTCCACTGGCCCGGTAATGTGCGGGAACTCGAAAACATCATCGAGCGGGCCGTCGCACTCAGCGAAGGAACCCAGATTGACGTCCTGGACATTCGCCTGGACCTTTCACCCGCAACCGCGCACCCGCAGGGTGCGGATTCGAGCGCCTTCCTGCCCCCCGGCGCGACGCTTGAGCAATTTGAAAATGAAATGATTCGCGAGGCTTTGCACCGCGCGGAGGGCAACAAAAGCCAGGCCGCACGGTTGTTGGGAATCTCACGGAACGCCCTGCGCTACCGGCTCTCGACCATGGGCGTAGCGGATGAAAATGAGGAGTGAACCGGCGGGATTCAGGAGCATAAGTATTAAATACCATGGCACAAAAGAGCATCACTTCTTGCGAATTCCCGAAGGACTAAGGATTCTTGACGCGACATTTGGCGTGAGACTTTTGCAGTTTCGGTATGAATCCCCGGAGGGGATTCGTACAATAGCCGGGGGCAACGCCCCCGGAAATTGGGAATCCCTCATGACTTGTGACCCTGAAAGGGTCGCAGAGGAAGAAGCAGGTCGAGGGCCCGGACCTGCCGCCAGCTCATGGAGTGCTCGTTGTTGTCCCAACGCAAGGCGGGATGCGACCCTTTCAGGGTCGGACGGAGGATAGGCTCTGTTTCCGGGGCGTTGCCCCCGGCTATTGCATAGCGCCCTTTCAGGGCGCGTCAAATCAGATTCACCGATTGCCTGAATCAACCGGGCTTTTCAATGATCTTCTAAAAAGTTTGCACGCATGGCGATTCAGGTATAATCAGGCGCTGATTCAACAATTCCACCCGCGGATTAGGAGTCTGGGTGGAAGCCAGGAAAAGCGTTGGCTGTAACGGCCGTGTCCTCACCGCCGAGTAATGGAAAAAGAAAAACCGGCGGCGAGGACGCCGCCGCTACAGCACGAGTTCCCACAAAAATTCTTAAGGTCCGCTGGAGGCTCCATTGCTCAGACTACGCGTTCTGACGGTTAGCGCCCTTTTTGGATTGTTGTTGCCCGCCTTTGGCGTCGCTGCGAAGAATGCGACGCAGTCATTCCGTCCGCCTGCCGTGCCGCTGGTCGCGGTAGACCCCTACTTCAGCATCTGGTCGTTCGCTGACCACTTGACCTATGACACGACGCGCCATTGGTCCGGCAGTCCGATGGCGATCGAGAGCATGGTGCGGGTGGACGGCAAGACCTATCGCATTATGGGCAGCCAGCCTTCGATCGTCGTGCCCGCCCGCCAGGTGAGCTTACGCGTGCTTCCCACGCGGACGATTTATCAGTTTGAGGCCGGCGGCGCCAGCATCACACTCACGTTCCTGACTCCTGATCTTCCTAAGGATATCGATGTTCTGGACCGGCCCATTACCTATCTCACCTGGACCGTGCGGTCGCTCGACGGCAAGCCGCATCAGGTTTCGATTTATTACGGCAACAGCGCCGAGTTGGTGGTCAACACACCTGACGAGGAGGTGGAATGGTCACACGAAAACGCCAACGGCCTGAGCGTCCTCAAAATGGGAACGTCCAAACAGCAGATACTGGGCCAGGCCGGCGACCGCATCCGGATCAACTGGGGTTATCTTTACGCCGCCGCGCCGCAGAGCGAGTCAGTCGAGGCTCGGGTGGCAAGCCAGCGAGCCGGCGCGCGATCATTCGCTTCCAAAGGCGTTTTGCCGGGCACTGAAGACACTCGCATGCCACGCGCCGCAAACGATCACACGCCGGTGATGGCCTTCGCTTTCAACCTGGGGAGCGTGAGCTCGAGCGCTGTTTCCCGGCACTTGATCCTGGCCTACGACGAGATTTACCCCATCGAGTATTTCCACACACGCTTGCGTCCTTATTGGCAGCACAACGGCGCGAAAATCGAAGACTTGCTCGAACACGCCGAGCGCGATTACGCGCAATTGGAGAGCCGGTCGCAAGCGTTTGATACGAAATTGATGGAAGACCTCACGCGCGCGGGCGGCCGGCAATACGCCGAGGTGGCGGCGCTCGCTTACCGCCAGGCTTTCGCGGCCAATAAGATGGCCACCGGGCCGCACGGCGAGCCGCTGATGTTCCTGAAGGAAATTTCCAGTTGCGGCTGCGCGCAGACCGCCGACGTGATTTACCCCGAATCGCCTCTCCTGCTGCTCGTGAATCCGAAGCTGCTTGAATACTCCCTCATCCCGCTTCTGGACTACGCGCAATCTGGCCAGTGGCCCTACCCTTACGCGCCGCACGATCTGGGCACGTATCCCATCGATAACGCCCGCGTCCCGTCCAAAATGGAGAGCATGCCCGTCGAAGAATCGGGCAACATGCTGCTGATGATCGCCGCCCTTGCCAAAGCGGAAGGCAATGCTTCGTTTGCCGCGAAGTATTGGCCACTGCTTTCAAAATGGGCGGATTATCTGAAGACCCACGGCTTGGACCCCGGCGACCAGCTTTGCACGGATGACTTTACCGGCTTGCTTGCGCACAATTCCAACCTTTCGCTCAAGGCTATCGAGGCGCTGGGTGGATACGCCATGCTCGCGGAGATGCAGGGCAAGAAAACGGAGGCGGATGCGTATCGCAAGACGGCGCAGGAATATGCGCAGAAGTGGATGCACCTGGCGAACGATGGTGATCATACAAGCTTGGCCTATGACCGCCCGGGAACCTGGAGTCAGAAATACAATCTGGTTTGGGATCGCCTGCTCGGATTGAATCTGTTTCCCCCGGAGCTTGCGCGCACGGAACTGGCTTATTACCGAAAGCACATGACCGCTTTCGGGTTTCCCTTGGATAGCCGCTCGGCTTTCACCAAACTCGATTGGGAAGCGTGGTCCGCAACGCTCGCTGAATCGGATGCGGCCTTCCGCTCGATTTTCAAGGGCGTCTACAATTTCGCCAATGAAAGTCCTACTCGCGTGCCCCTGAGCGATTGGTACTGGACGGTCGATGGCACACAGGTAGGATTCCAGGCAAGGCCGGTTGTGGGGGGAGTCTATATCAAGATGCTTGCCAATCCTGCCCTCTGGAAGAAATGGGCACACGCGGCGGAATAGACGGCTGTCGCGGGGCGTCTCGCCGACGGTCTCTACTTCTGAAGAACCGGCGGCCCCTTCCTGCGTCAGGGCAGGCTCCGGCCGCCGCTACAACCTGCGGCCGGCAGAGCCCGCCTTGAACGTAGGACGCCACGCGCAGGGTAGCCACGGCACGGTTTGTGTGCCGTGGAACGTCGGATATATTGAAGGCCCACGGCACTCAAATCGTGCCGTGGCTACCATCTACCATCTCAAATAGACCAGCGACACCCCCTGCCTGGGGAGCGCAAATTTCAGTTTAACGGCGCCGTTTTCGCTGCGAAGCCACTGAGGCGAACCGAGCAAGTGCAACTGACCGGCCGCCTTGACCTTGGCGTATTCCGCAGGAGAAGGCTGCTGGGGTGATCCCATTGCCTTCCAGACAGTATAGGAATCGCTGAGGTCGGGACCCACCCGGAAATTTTCGCAAAGCACCCGCCGCGCAGCCTGCGGCAGATCATCGATTGTCAGATTGATGTTTGCAGGTGGCGCTTCAGTCGCCTCGTCATCATAGTTCCACGCCAGCACGCTCACGTTGTTCCCTTTACGAGTTGCCATCACGTTGATATCCGGGTTTGAGCGCGCGCTGGATTCGAGGAGCGTCTCCAGGCTCAGCGCGCCGCTGCTTTGCGCGGCAATGCGCTCGCCGCCCATCAGTCCGAACATACGGAAAAGATTCAGTAAGGGCTTATCGATTTCATGCGTCGTCAGCGCCCGGAAGCCGGCGAAATAGGG
>DASUKV010000403.1:0-3127 GCA_036278555.1 Terriglobia bacterium | reverse complement strand
GAAGCCGGTCATCGCGGCCGTCAATGGCCACGCGGTGGCTGGCGGCTGCGGCCTGGCGACACTGTGCGATGTTACCCTGGCGGTTCCCGAAGCGAAGTTCGGCTACCCGGAAGTTCGCGTGGGCTTCATGCCCGCGTTCGTTGCCGTTTTCCTCGTCCGGCAAATCGGCGAAAAGCGGGCGCGCGAGCTGCTGCTCACGGGGCGCCTTATTGAGGCTTCGGAAGCGAAAGAACTCGCGTTGGTCAACGAAATTGTTCCAGCGGGAGCGCTGTTGGACCGGGCGAAGGAAATCGCGGCGCGGTTCGTGGAGGCCAGCCCTACCGGCATCCGCTTTACCAAACGGTTGCTTGGTGATTTCGCGCGGGCGAAAATCGAGCGTGATCTGGAGCTTTCCATTGAGGCGAGCTCCCGCATCCGATCGACGGCGGATTTTCGGGAAGGGCTCAGCGCTTTCCTCGAAAAGCGCAAGCCCCGCTGGGGAAACAACGTGTAGCGCGGACCCGCGTTTTTCAGGTCCGCGGCTTTCCTAAGGGCAAACTTTCCACTGACAAACCGCAGACCTCAAAGACAGAGGTCTGCGCTACCCGCTCCGCGGCTTTGATGCAGGACCGCCGGGAAAGCCGCGGACTTAAACGACAAGTCCGCGCTACCAATTGCTGTTCTGAACAGGCAGGTTAGAACTTCACGTAGGACGGCGCAATCACCGGCGGGCCCTGGTTCCATTCTTCCGGCAGGTGCTCGAAAACGATGTGAAGCCGCTGCGTCTGGCCGGCCTTGAGCGGCGCTGTCTTGAGGGTGATGGGGTGCTCCGTGCGGCGCAGCACGACCTGCCCGAAGGGGTCCATAAAAGTCAAACTCAAGTCAAGCTGCCGCACGTCCTTCGGACCGTGGTTTACAATCTGGCCGTCCAGGTAATAAAGCGAGCTGCCCAGGAAATTTGAGGCGGCGCTCATCTTGGCGCCGGTAATCTCAATTTCCTGGAGGTAACCTTTCTCAGCGGGAGACATCACCCGGGCTTCGGCCGCGGATTGGGACTGACGCCTTTGCAGTGAGACGTAGACGGCTGTGGCAACCGCCAGCGCTACCGCCGCGAGTACAAACCATTTAACGGTTGATGAGCCTTCTGCCACGGCGCCGACGGGGAAAATTGAAAATAGAAAATCGAGACTTGGAAGTCAGAGATGCAAGCCAATCAACAGGCGTGCCATCATGAAAGGGCTTGGCCGAATTAACCTTCCATGGAAATCAAAGGGCTTGTGAGCCTTGAAATCGCGCTCCGGGATTCAGTTGCGTCCGTGTTGAGCGCATATATCCGTTCAATATCTTGACCACACGCTGAGCCATCGCATCGAGCTTTTCTGCTCTGGATGCGGTCTGATAGCCCTGGTCCTTACAGGTCATGAGGTAATCTCTCAGCTCGTAGAGAGAACCCCGGGCTTGCCGGCAGAACCTGACGTTCTCTTGATCATCGAAACAGCCATAACCTTCTGCAATGTTCGCGGTGACGGAAGTTGCAGCCCGGCGCAGTTGGCTGGCAAGGGCAAACTTCTCAAAATCCGGGAGAGCCAGCGCCAGCTTGTAAACCTCCCTCCGCAACTCACGCGCCGCCTGCCAGACTTCAAGATCAACAAAATCCTTCAACGGCGGTTTCTTTGTAGCACGATTTCCCATAGACGGCGGTCTTCAATTCGGAGCGATCTTTCGATTCTACAGAGGATTACAAATTACAGTAACACCAAATATTGTAGCGGCAGCCTCCGACCGCCGGTTTTTCGGCGCTCAGAGAGCGCCGCTACAGAAAAGCTGTCACTATAATTTGTAATCGTCAATCGTTTCACACGCCTGCGACCGTCAGGCCTTCCACCCGCAGCGAGGGCGAGGCCAGCGCGCTGCGAAATTCCAGGTCCGAGCCGATCATTGAAATGTGATGGAGCATTTCCGGCAGGCGGCCTGCGATGGTCACTTCTTCGACCGGATATGCCAGCTCGCCATTTTCAATCCACATGCCGGCGGCGCCCCGCGAATAGTCGCCGGTGACGATATTCACGCCGAAGCCAATGAGTTCGGTCACGTAAAAGCCGTTTTTCACGGAGCGCAGAATCTCCTGTGGTGAGGATGGCCCGGCCGCCAGATAAAAATTCTTGGGACCGACGCCGGGCGGACCCGTTACGCCGCGCGCCGCGTTTCCGGTGGTCTTCAGGTTCAGCTTGCGGGCGGTATACGCATTGAGGAGATAATTTTCAAGCACGCCGTTCTCGATAACCCTAGTGGTCGATGCGGGAACGCCTTCGCCGTCGAAGGGGCGGGAGCCAAAGCCGCCCGGCCGGAGGCCGTCATCCACGATGCGGATGTTTTCCCCCGCCACCCGTTCATGAAGTTTGCCTGCCAGGAACGACGCGCTACGGTAAATTGCATCCCCGCGTACGGCTTCGAAAATGTGCCCCACCAGCGAGCGTGCGGTCTCTGAATCAAAAACGACGGGAACCTGGCAGGTGCGAACCTTACGTGCTCCCACCTTGCGCAGGGCTCGCTCTGCCGCCTTGCGGCCCACCTGCTCCGGAGATTCAAGCGCCCGGACGCTGCGCCCGACCGTGTACCAGTAGTCGCGCTGCATGCCGCCTCCGTTCACGGCAACCGGAGTGACAGAGAGTCCGCAGTAAGAAGATTGGTAACTGCCCGAGAAACCCAGAGAATTGACGTAAACCTTCCTCCCGGTGCTGGCCTCAAACGACGCGCCCTCGGAATTCTGGACGCGCGAATCGGCGCTGAGAGCCGCTTCTTCGGCCCGCCGCGCCCAGTCCAGGCGCTCTTCCGTGGAACGGCTTTGAACGTCGGGTGAGTAAAGCTCCAGATCGCCCTCGTAACGGCCAAGGTACTGTCGCTCCGGCAACCCGGAGGCGGGGTCTTCCGAGGTGGCGCGCGCCATCGCGAGCGTCCTTTCCACCAGCCTTGCGAGCGAGGCCTTTGAAAAATCCTGCGAGTAGGCGTTGGCGCTCTTCGTGCCCAGGAAAATACGCAGCCCTAAAGCCTTGGAAGCCGCTTCTTTCAGGCTCTCCGTCTGCCGCATACGAATCGTGGCGGAAAACTCTTCACCATCCTGAACGGTGACGTCCGCCGCGGTGGCCCC
>DASUKV010000402.1:0-4393 GCA_036278555.1 Terriglobia bacterium | reverse complement strand
TCGCTCATGCGGTCGCCGGCGGCGAGGATCAGCTTCACGGGAAACGCCCCCTCTTTTTCCGCAATTTCCGTGAAGCTCACAAGCCAAGTCGGGTCCGCCACGATCACGTTGTAGCGATAAACGCCCATCCGCGAATAAACTTCGCGCGGCGGCGGTTTGCCGATCGCAGAGCAGAAGACACCCAGGCGGCGGCAGGCAAGATACGTCACCCAACTGCTCACCCAATAACCGGCGTCGAAGGTGCAAACCACGCGGTCCCCGCGCCCGACGCCGTTCTCAAGCAGGGCGGCTGCTTCGTAGCGCGCGGAATGCTCCAGTTCTTCATAGGTGAAATAGACGCGCTTCGGCGGGCCCGAAGTGCCGGTGGTCTCGAACACGGCTTCCGCGTCGCGGCAGAGAAAATCCTCAGCGGGCCTCGCAATCACGTCTTCCGGCGTGGTAAAGACATCGCCCAGGTCTTCGGGCCGCCGGACTTTAAGCGGGTCAAGATTCCTTTCGCCTAGCTGCGCGGCAAAGAACGTTTGATGCCGTGCTGCATAACGCACCACCCGCCGGAACGCGTCTTCCTGCATTCTGCGGATGACGGAGCGGGGCAGCGTCTTTCCCCACCGGACCAGAGAAGCCGGGGAGCCGCCTACGCCCGTGCGTTCGATGACGTGTCTGAATTCATTCAGCATAAACGCCAATAAGCCCGCGTTGTATCAGGGCATGGCTTCAGCCGTGCCGAAGTATGACGATGAAAAAACGCGGCTTTAGCCGCTGGGACTTCAGGGGCTAAAAGCCACGGCCATCCTGAGCGCTCGTTTGCGGCACGGCTGAAGCCGTGCCCTGATACAAGACACCCACACGCGATGGACTCAATAACGGGCTGTAGCTAATTCGAACAGACCAAGACGCAGCTACATCAAGAACGCCGATTCGCCGGAGCGCAGCGGCGGAGGAGCCAGCAAATCAATATAGGTCCCTTTTTCGAGCAGCGCCCTTCCCACTTGCGCGATAGCGTGAGCCGCGTCAGGACGGGAAAGCTCGCGGGCCTGGCGTGACATCTCAGCCCTCTTCTCGGGCTGGCTCAGCCAACCGGCGGCCAACGAAGGAATTTCCTCCAGGCGCGGAGCGTGGACGGCCACATTGTTCTGGACTAGGTACTGAATGTTTCGTTCTTCCGGCCCTGGAATCGGATAGGTCAGGATCATGGGAAGCCCTGCCGCCAATGCTTCCGATACCGTCAAGCCGCCGGGCTTGGTGACAAGTAGGTCCGCTGCCGCCATCAGTTCCGGGATGCGATTCGTCCATCCAAAAGCGACCAGCCGCAGCGCGATCCTCCTGCGCAGGCGCTGCAGCTTTTCGAATAAGGCGCGGTCATGGCCCGCTACCGCAATCGCCTGCAGCGGGGAGCCGCTGCGTTCAAGATGCATCGCAATCTCATCGAGAGGCGCCATGCCAAGACCCCCGGCCATGAGGAGCAGCACCGGCTCGCGCGGCCGCAACCCCAGCAAACCCCGCATTTCGGCCTGGTTGAAAGACAGAACGAAAGCCGGATCAATGGGAATTCCGGAAATCAGAATGCGATGGGGAGAAATTCCCCACTCGACCAATTGCCTTTTGGCCTGCTCCGTGGCGACGCAGTAGAAATCGATTTCCGGCTGCACCCAGGGGGGCTCCGCCTGAAAATCGGTCAGCACGGCCAGGATGGGCGCGGAAAACCACCCTTCCCTTTTTCCCAACGAGGCGATTTCGGCGGCTCCGATTTCCGTCACAATCACAAGCTGCGGAGCGAATGTCTGCATCTCCTTGAGCACTTTGACACAGCCGCGGCGAAAAACCCACTGGGGCGCGGTCGAGCGATGCCGCTTCTGCTGCCGCCGCTCGTAGAGGGCCCGCCACAGTTCGCGCCGGTAGCGCAGCATCCACCAGTACGGCTGCACATAAATCCAGGGAAACCAAGGCTCCGCGAGGTCGATGGCGTCGACCGTGCGAACATCGAGAGGGTCGCGGCCGTCCGCGAAAGCGTCCCGGATCACCGAGGATGCCTGGACGTGTCCCGAGCCCACGCTCAGCGTTAAGATGAGAATTCTTTTTACAGCGCTCATTCGGATCAGTTAACAGTCTGAAACGCGGCGGCGCGCGGACTCACTCAAACCGGCGGACCAGCAAAACCGCGTTCAATCCTCCGAAGGCAAAGGAATTTGAGAGCGCAATGCGCAGCGGCTGCGAGCGCGCCTGGTTCGGAACATAATCGAGATCGCATTCCGGGTCTGGCTGGCTGTAATTCGCCGTGGGGGGCACGACGCCGTGCTGAAGCGCCATGACGGTGGCGCACAATTCAAGGGCTCCCGTGGCGCCAATGGCATGGCCGTGCATGGACTTCGTCGAGCTGATCGCGACCCGGCGGGCGTGTTCCCCAAAGACCTTCTTGATGATCGCGGTTTCCGTCGCATCATTCAGACGCGTGCCCGTCCCGTGCGCGTTGATATAGTCCACCTCTCCGGGGCTGACGCCGCCCTCCCTGAGCGCCATGCAGATGGCACGCGCCGGACCTTCGAGCGTCGGCTGCGTGATGTGGCCCGCGTCCGAGGTCATGCCGAACCCGCTGATTTCGGCAAGGATGGATGCACGGCGCCGGCGGGCGTGCTCGAGTTCCTCAAGCGCCAGGACCGCCGCGCCTTCGCCGATCACCATCCCGTCGCGGTCCCCCGAAAAAGGACGGCATGCCCGGCTGGGATCGCCATTCCCGGTGGCCAGAACCCGGACCGATTCCCATGACCGCATCATGCCGTAGGTCAGCGGCGCGTCGGTCCCGCCCGCGAGCATTATATCCGCCAAGCCAAACTTGATCAGGTGGAAAGCCTCGCCGATCGCGTGGCCGGAAGAAGAGCAGGCGGTGGCCGTCGTGAAGGAAGGCCCCTGCGCGTTGAATTCCATGCACACCTGGGAAACCGGCGCGTTGTGCATAATTTTGGGGATGGTAAACGGGTGCAGGCGCGTTGCATGCCGCGCGTACAGGTTCAAATAGCTATCGTCAAGGCCCTGCGCTCCACCCATTCCCGATCCCATCACCACGCCAAACCGCGGGCGCTCTTCCTCCTTCACTTCGAGACCGCTCGATTGCATGGCTTCTTTTGAGGCAACCAACGCGAACTGCGTGAAACGGTCGAGGATGTCGAGGCGCTTGGGAGGGAAGTAGCTCGCAGGGTCATAGTCCGCCACTTCGGCGCCGATTTGCACACTGAGGGCGGAGGGGTCAAACTGCGTGATACGCCGAATCCCCGATTGGGCGTTGCAAAGATTGGAAAAGAAGCTTGCCGCGTTCTTCCCGGTGGATGCGAACACACCCAAGCCTGTGATGACAATCCTTCGCACGAGAAATCCCACCCCTTTAAGATTAATTGCCGGTGGTTCGCGCTTCGCCTTTTGCCATCGCGACCAGGTCTGAGATATCCTTGCCTTCGAGCACCCGCGTGAGACTCTCCACCACCTGCCGGACGCTCCTCATGTTTTGCGCGATGCTGTCCGGAATGTCGATCTTGAATTCCTCTTCAAGAGCGAACAGGATGTTGACGCCGTCCAGAGAGTCGATGCCCAGTTCGGCGAAGGTGGAGTCTGGCTTGACCTCGCCCGGAGGCAGGTGCTGCTCGCGCGTAATGATTTCGATTACTTTTTCCTCGACGTTCATCTCATCTCCTTTTGTCCGCATCCTCGGAGGCCCGCTCACTAGCGCGGCTTTCAAGATGATAATCCGAAGGACTTTTCCTTGGCCAGTCCCGCAACAATCTCCAGGAGCTCGGAAAGCTGAAAAGGTTTTTCGAGCAGCGCGTCAACCCCTAAATCCAACGCCAATTCCCGCTCCGCCCCGCTGATAAATGAAGACATCAAAATAATCTCCTGCTTGGAGTTCCGGCCCCGCAGGTCCTTGAGCAATTCCAGTCCGCTGCCGTCCGGCATTCGCAGATCGGCAATCACGATGCGGTAGCCATCATCCTGGTCCAGCAGCGCACGGGCGGCTCCGGCGTTTTCCGCAGCGCTCACGGAATAGCCATTTGTCGCGAGAACCTCGAAGAGAAGATCGCGGCTCTCTTTGTCATCATCTACCACCAGGACTTTGGTCACGCTACGAGATCTCCACTTTCACGCACAACCACACGGCGAAACTAAGCATTTCTTGGTCCGTTGTGGGGAGACTCTCGTAAATAGCAGAAAACGATATCGTTAAAGCCACCGTTGCCGCACCAAAAGTCCGAGGCCGACTACAAAGCGCCAAGAAGTGGGTCAAATAGCCACACTTTTCCTGAATGACGGAGCGCCAATTGGCAAAACTGAGGCGAAAGTGCAGCGATTAGAGGTGATCCATGTAGGCGCGAAGCAGCTTGAGGTAAAGTTCGAAATCCTGGGGCTG
>DASUKV010000401.1:0-9740 GCA_036278555.1 Terriglobia bacterium | reverse complement strand
CATCTCTTCCTGAACGGCGGACCGGGCGGATTCCAACTCCGCTTCAGGCGTTTCGAACACCAGCTCATCATGCACGGTGAGAATCATGCGAGTGTTCATGTTTTCCTTGCGCAAGCGAGCATGAGTCTTCACCATCGCAAGTTTCATCAGGTCGGCGGCAGTCCCTTGCAGGGGCGTATTCATCGCTTCGCGCTCGGAGCGGTTGGCCGCATTCTTGTCATGGCTGCGGATTTCCGGCATGGGGCGCAGCCTGCCGAAAAGGGTCCGCACCTCGCCCGTTGTTCGCGCCTGGTCCACGCAGCCGCGCAGAAATTCGCCCACGCGCTGATGGCGGTGAAAATACGCGTCGATATAGTTCTGCGCTTCGGTCTTGCTGGCTCCAGTGCGCTGAGCGAGGCCAAAGGCGCTGAGGCCGTAGATCACCCCATAATTGATGGCCTTGGCCGTCCGCCGGTGTTCATGGGTCTGCAGGGCCGGCAGGACGCCGAAAATTTCCTGTGCTGTCCGCGAATGGATGTCCTCATTGCGCTCAAAGGCTTCAATCAGCACCGGATCCTCCGACATATGCGCGAGCACACGCAGCTCAATCTGCGAATAGTCCGCAGCAATCAGCCGCCAGCCTGATTCCGCGATAAACGCTGAACGGATGAGAAGTCCAAACTCATCGCCAATGGGAATGTTCTGCAGGTTGGGGTTGGAAGAAGAAAGCCGCCCCGTCCGCGATCCCGCCTGGTTAAAGCTCGAATGCAGGCAGGAAGTGCCGGAATTGATATACCGGGGCAGAGCGTCCACGTAAGTTGACTTCAGCTTGGCGCGCGTGCGGTATTCCAGAATTTTGCGTGGCAGCTCGTATTCCTCCGCCAGCAATTCCAAGACGGAAGCTTCGGTTGAGTATTGGCCGCTCTTGCGGAGTTTCTTGCCGCCGGGAAGTTTCAGCTTGTCGAAGAGAATCTCGCCCAGTTGCTTCGGGGAGTCGACGTCAAAGGGCTGGCCCGCCAGGCCATAGATTTCCTGCGTCAGGTCCGTCAGGTTCTTTTCAAACTCTCGTGACATTCCGGAGAGAATCGTGGGATCAATGCGGACCCCTGTAGCTTCCATTTCCGCCAGCACCGACGCTAGCGGCAGTTCAATCTGGCGATAAACTTGTTCGAGGCCTTTTTGGCCAAGCTCGGGCCGGAGCAGTTCGGCAAGCTCGCGCACGCTCGCGGCAGCGTCCGCGGGGGAACCGCTCAGCCTTCTTCCCTTCCGCCGCAGCAGCACGTGAGAAAGCGAGTGCGAAGCGGTGAGCGGATCGAGAAGATAGGAGTAAAGTAGCGTGTCTTCCTCGACGCCCCGAATCTCTATGCCTTCCTTCTTCAGCAGCAGGCGCAGCAGCTTGGAGTTGTGGCTGATTTTCTGGCGCGCCGGATCAGAAAGGGCAGGCTGAAGGGCATGAAGCAGGGCTTCGCGCGATGCGCCCATCGCTAGCGGTACCATGGCGGATTTCCCGTCAGCAGCGAGTCCCAGAGCGGTGAGAGCGGCGGAAAATCCCTCTTCCCCGTCAATGGACGCCGCGACCGCCAGCGGCGCCGAAGGGTCCAGAGATTGGAACCAGTCTTCGACTTTGCGCGGATTGCCTAATTCCTCTGCGCTGATCGCGCTTGAGGAGACCTCAACTGTTTCTCCCCCTTTGTCCCCTTCTTCCATAAACTCGCGCAGCAGCGTGGCGAAGCCCAATTCCTGACAAAGCGGAATCACTTCCGGCAGGCTCAGCGGGCCGCGCTCGAGATGCTCAATGTGAAGCTCCAGCGGCACGTCCGTGCGAATCCTGGCCAATTCCTGGCTTAAGAGCGCTTCGTTACGGAAGTCGCGCAAAGCATCGCGATAGCTTTGCTTGGGAGCTTCTTGCCAACGCTCCAGCGCGGCTTCGAGCGTCCCGAATTTCTTGATCAATTCGGTCGCACCCTTGGGGCCGATATAAGTTCGCTTCTTACCGCCGGGTTCTACGGCGGGCTCTTGGCCCGGCAGAGGACGCGCCCCGGGAATGTTGTCGCTGACATCCCCAGTGAGCGCCAGCCAGTCCACCACTTGGGAAGGCTCAACGCCGATAATTTCTTTCACCTTGACGGCGTCGCAAAGGGTTTCACCATTGCGTTCTTTGGCACTCCGCGAAGGCTTAATCACTTTCACTCCGTCGTTAACCAGTTGAAACAAATCTTCGTCGCCGGAGACGATAAAAACCTCCAGGTCCTTTTCCGACGCCTCGCGCGCCAGCGTTCCGATAATGTCATCCGCCTCAAATCCTTCCTTTTCGACAATCGTCACGCCCAGCGCGTGGCAGAACCGGCGCACATAGGGTAGTTGGGTAGAAAGATCTTCCGGGAAAGGCGGGCGATTCGCCTTGTAAGCTTCCAGAAGTTGGTCGCGGAATGTAGGCGCCGCGAGATCAAAAGCGGCGGCAATATAGTCCGGCTTGCATTCCCGCAGCAGCTTGCGAAGGGTTCGCACGAAGATGTAAACCGCCTGGGTGGGCACGCCCTTGGGAGAAATGAGCGGAACCTGCATCGGGGCATAAAACGCCCTGAACACCAGCGACATGGTATCAATCAGAAAAAGCTGTTCCCGGGATTTCGGCAAATTCACCTCCGCGCGCTTTCCTTATACTAGCATCTGTAGCGCCGGCATCTTGCCGGCTTCGTTCTTAAAGCAATGCCGGCAAGATGCCGGCGCTACAGCCAACGCTCGCTACCCTCTCGAAGGGAGAGGGCGGAAATCAAGGAGAGGCCATAGCCCTCTCCCTTGGGGAGAGGGTACGCGAGGTACGAGCGCGGGTGAGGGGACGGCACGCTTTCTGTGCCGTCGGCATCTGCCTGTTGAAAAGCCCACGGCACACACCTTGTGCCGTGGCTACCCTACAACCTATTGGCACTCTATAGGAGCGGTGCTAAATTGAGGCCGCTATATAGATATCCGATAGGAGCGATCCGATGCCGCCAAGCCAGATCAATCTTCTCCAGGGAACCCTCGACCTGCTGATCCTGAAAACGCTCGCCTTGGGCGAAATGCACGGACTCAGCATCTCACGCCGCATCGAACAGATCACGCAGGGGACTTTTCAGGTGAAACCGGGCTCTCTTTTCCCTGCCCTGCACCGGATGGAGCAGGCGGGCTGGCTAGTCTCCTCATGGGGCGCATCGGAGACGAACCGCCGAGCCAAGTATTACCGGCTCACCAAGGCGGGACGCCGCCAGCTTGGGGCGGAGTCGGAACAGTGGAAACGCATCTCCCGGGCCATGGCCCGAGCTTTAGAGGCAACGTAGCGCAAGGTCCGCCGTTTGACCTTGCGGCTTTTCCACATCTTTACTTAAAAACTTGAAATGCCGCAGCGTTACAAGGCGAACGCTGCATTGCAAGGTCGTCACTTCTTATTTTTTTAGCAAGCTTTTGGAGCGTGTCATTCCGAGCGGAGCGAGGAATCTCGCTCTGCGCATGTGACGGCGAACAGCCACGGCGAGATTCCTCGTCGCTTCGCTCCTCGGAATGACATTGCGTTGGGTTGCGGCTTTGCCGCGCTGCGCTACAACAACAGTAGGGAGATGAACCGATGCCCGTGATACCTCGTCTTTTCAGCCTTTGGCGGAATCTTACTCACAAGGCAAGGGTCGAGAACGACCTTGACCAGGAGGTTCGCTCCTACCTCGACTTGCTGACTGACGAGAACATCAAGTCGGGGATGGGCGCGGAAGAGGCTCGCCGGGCGGCGATGATCGAAGTGGGCGGCGTCGAGCAGGTTAAAGAACAGGTCCGAGACACCCGAATCGGAGCGTGGCTCGAAACGCTACTTCAGGATTTGCGCTTCGGCCTGCGCCAGTTGCGCCGAAACCCAGGGTTTACGGTGGTGGCCATCATCACGCTAGCCCTCGGCATCGGAGCGAATACCGCGATTTTCAGCGCGGTGGATACGGTTCTGCTGCGGCCATTGCCCTACAAGAATCCGTCGCGCCTCGTATGGGCCACCGAACGCTTCCCGTTCAGCCATGGAGCCGCAGGCGTAATCAGCCCCGATTTCGTCGCATGGAAGGATCATAACGAAGTGTTTCAGCAAATCGGTGCCTCGGGCGGCGCGGGAGATGCGACTCTTACAGGCGCTGGGTGGGCGGCGCGCGTCAGCATCACGAATGTCACGACGAGCTTCTTTCCGATGTTGGGTGTCCGGCCAATTCTCGGCCGGATATTCCTGGCGTCGGAAGGCATGCAAGGCCACAACCACGTTGCGCTCCTCAGTGAAAGTCTTTGGCGCAACCGATTTGACGCCGATTCCCACATCGTTGGAAAGACGATTCCGCTGAATGGCGCCGCGTACACGGTGGTAGGCGTTATGCCGGCAATGCTCCACCCCGGCACAGATATCTGGACGCCGTTCGCGCTGGACGAGGCGAGATTCTCACCGCACTCTCCCAGGTGGGCTATCCTGACGGTCGTCGCTCGCTTAAAGCCTGGTGTTCGACTTGCCCAGGCGCAATCGGACCTGCAAATCATCACCCAGCGAATGGATAAGGAATATCCTCCCCAGGCTGCCCGGTTTCGGGCGCATGAGCGCGTGCAAGTGATCCTGTTGCATGCACTGCTCGTCCAAAATGTGCGTTCGCTTCTCCTGATTCTCCTGGGGGCGGCCGGATTCGTCCTATTGATCGCCTCTGCGAATGTCGCCAATTTGCAGCTCTCCCGGGGTGTGGTTCGAGGGAAAGAGATGGCAGTACGCGCGGCACTCGGCGCGCGGCGCGGGCGGCTGATCCGGCAGTTGCTCACCGAGGGCCTGTTGTTGGCCGTAGCAGGTGGCGTGTTGGGAGTTCTTGCAGGGCTTTGGGGAACGAATATCCTGAAGCAACTCATTCCTCCAAATCTTCCTTCGGACATCCATCTCGACCTTCGAATTCTAGGCTTCTCTGTCGCTCTCGCAGTGATATCTGTGCTGGTGTTTGGTTTCGTTCCCGCCCTGATTGCTTCCCGAGCGGATTTCAGCGAAACACTCAAAGAGGGAGGCATGCACGCCGGAAAGAGTTTCGCAGCGCACCGCCTGCGCGGCTTGATGTTGGCTGGCGAAATTGCACTGTCATTGATTCTCCTAATCGGCACCGGTCTTCTGGCGCGAAGTTTCATGCGTCTCACTGAAGTTCAACTTGGCTTTGATCCTCATGGCTTGCTGATCGCCACGGCTCAACGGTCTCTGGTGGCCGGGTCCCGCCCCAGCGAGTACGCGGCCTTTTTTCAGAACGCGCTGGAAAGGGTTCGACACCTGCCCGGCGTGAAAGGTGCCGCCGTGACCTCGCAGTATCCGCTCGGCCCTCCGCACAATGGCACCCTGATCCTGGATGTCCAGGGAACCGGGCGGGTTCATCCATCACAAGGTATCCGTGTCACCGACATAAGTCCCGAGTACTTCCATGTGATGGGCACAGCATTGTTGAGAGGACGTATCTTCGGCGAGGGGGACACGGGGGCTCAACCTGTTGTCATCGTGAATGATTCTCTGGCGCGAATGTTGTTCGGGGACCGGGACCCGTTGGAACAGCGTATCCGATTGACCGGCAGCGGGGCGAACTGGATGAGAGTGGTTGGTGTCGTTTCCTCGATGAGAAGCGGGGCACTCCAACAGGAGCCCGGACCGGAAATGTTCATACCGTATCTTCAACAGCCGTCCTTCCGCATGACGTTCGTGCTTCGAACAGATCGTGACCCCTCCGGGCTCGCCACGCCGCTTCGGAACGCCGTCCAACAGATTGACAAGGATCAGCCATTGTTTGACGTCACCACGATGGAAAAAGTTATTGCGAACGCGACGGCGCCCCGGCGTTTCAAAATGTTGCTGCTCGGAGTCTTCGCGCTGCTCGCACTGGGGCTTGCAGCGGTTGGCATCTATGGCGTCGTGTCGTACGCAGTGGCTCGGCGCACGCACGAGATCGGTATTCGCATGGCGCTGGGGGCGCAGAAAAGCGACGTGCTGCGGCTTGTGGTGGGGCAAGGGATGATTCTGGCATTGATCGGCGTGGGCATAGGAATCGCTGGCGCTCTGGGCCTGACGCGATTCTTATCGAGCTTGCTTTATGGCATTAAGCCGACTGATCCGCTGACGTTTGCCGCCGTCTCGTTCGTGTTGATTGGAGTCGCGCTGCTTGCCTGCTATATTCCAGCCCGGCGCGCGGCGCAAATCGACCCCATCGCGGCCCTGCGGCACGAATGATGTAGCGCAAGGTCCGCCGTTCGACCTTGCGGCTTTTCCATATCTTTACTTAAAAACTTGAAATGCCGCAGCGTTACAAGGCGAACGCTGCGCTACAACACCATTGGGTAGGCTAATTATGTAGCCTATCATAAATAGCGAAATCGGCGAGGGTTGCCTCAGCCAACGGCCGAGTCTCCGTTCCTAAGGCGTTACAATCAAAAAGTGCTAAGCGAAACCGAAATCAGCCGGTTATTGGAGCCCTTCGGCCTGCGTCTTGATCAGCGCCAGTTAGACCAGATACAAATTTACCTCGAGCTTCTGGTACGATGGAATGACAAGATCAATCTCACGTCAATCCGTGATCCCGAAGAGTGTGTCACCCGCCATTTCGGAGAGAGTCTCTTCCTGTCGACTTACGAAACCCTTGCCGGAGACCTGCTTGACATCGGCAGCGGAGCCGGATTTCCAGGATTAGCACTAAAAATTGCATTCCAGGACGTACGAGCCACGCTTCTTGAGCCTTCCGCCAAAAAGCGAGCTTTCCTGAAGGAAGTGTGCAGAATGTGTAGCTTTCCAGACGTCGAGGTGCGGCCAGAGCGGCTGAAGGAATGGATAGGCTCGGGGCAAACCTACGATGCGATCACTGCCAGGGCGGTTGGAAAGGCCGCACACTGGGTTGAGGAGGCAGTAAGGATTCTCAAAACTTCGGGCAAGATACATTTATGGATTTCACACCAGCAATCGGAAGCGCTGAGGAATAAAAACTCTAATCTTGAATGGACAAGAGACGTTGAAACTCCGTTAAGCCGTCAACGGGTGATCCTTACCGGGCGAAGCATCTCCAGGAAATCTATTCAAGACTAGAGGGACGTTTCACGTGAAACTCCTTCGGTATTTTTGCGATCCGTTTCACGTGAAACATCCGTCGGCCACTCCTTTTGCCCTTGCCAATCCTAACCACATTTGTTAGATTCTGCTTTCTCTTCCGAGAACTGTTATGGGCCGCGTCATTGCTATTGCCAACCAGAAAGGCGGGGTAGGTAAGACTACCACCGCAATTAACCTGGCCGCTGCTCTCGCCCAGCAGGAGATGTGGACACTGCTGATCGACTTCGATCCCCAAGCCAATACAACGGCCGGAATGGGATTCCAAAAAGATCCAGCTAGGCGCTCGATCTACCACGGTCTACTGGCTGAAAATAGTCTGGACGAACTGATCCTTCAGGGGTCGCCGGAAGGGCTCTTCCTGATCCCGTCTGAGAAGAATCTGGTAGGGGCCACCCTGGAGCTTGCAGACCGCACTGACCGCGAGCAGACGCTCCGCCGCAAACTCGATTCGGTTCGATCCAAGTACAATTTTATCCTGATTGACTGCCCGCCCGCGCTTGACTTGCTTACGCTAAATGCCTTAGTTGCAGCAGATTCAGTGCTCGTTCCGGTGCAGTGCGAGTATTTTGCCCTGGAAGGCGTCTCCGAACTGCTGGACACCCTCATCCGTATCCGCCGCTCGCATAACCCGAAACTTGCTGTGGAAGGAATCCTCTTGACGATGTTTGACGACCGCACGAACCTCTCCCATCAGGTCCGTGATGATCTGAAGGATTTTTTCGGCGACCAGGTTTTCGACACCATGATCCCGCGAAATGTCAGGCTAGCTGAGGCTCCGAGCCACGGGAAATCGATTTTCCTTTACGATCCGGGCTGCCGGGGCGCCGAAAGTTACCTTCAGCTTGCTAAGGAGATCGCAAATCATGACCAGAAAGGCTCTCGGACGGGGACTTAGCGCCCTGATCGCGGAAACAGAGGCGCCGGGATCCTCGCTTCAGCAGATCGCGGTGAGCCTGATTGATCCCAATCCCTTCCAACCTCGCCGTGCATTCTCCGAAGATCGCTTGAGGGAGCTGGCGGAATCCATCCAATCCACCGGAATCGTCCAACCGGTTCTCCTACGCAAGGCTGGAGAGCGTTATCAGCTTGTCGCGGGCGAACGGCGATGGCGCGCCGCCCACATCGCCAAGCTGGAGACCATCCCGGCGCTGGTGCGCGACCTAACTGACCGCGATGCGCTCGAAATTGCTCTTACGGAAAATGTGCTGCGCGAAGATTTGTCGCCCATTGAAGTCGCGCGCGCTTATCAATCCTTGCACGAGAAATTCGGTTATAGTCACGAGGAGATCGCCGCCCGGCTAGGCCTCGACCGGAGCACTGTGACGAACACTGTCCGGCTCCTCCGGCTTTCTCCTGAAATCCAGGAGCTGATTGAAAACAAAAAGCTTAGCCCTGGGCACGCGAGGGCCATCCTGGCTTTCCAAACTGCCGAAGCCCAGAATCAACTGGCTGAAAAAATAATGAAAAATGGCCTCTCGGTGCGCCAGGCAGAGCGCATGGCGGCGGCGTCAAGCGCGGCGAAGCCCGAAAGAGAAGATTCATCCGGCAGCAAACAGGACCCTAACACCAAGGCTGCGGTCTTGGAGCTAGAGCGCACGTTGGGAACGCGGGTGAAGATTGTGGGAGACGAAAACCGCGGCCACCTTGAAATCAGCTATTATTCGGCGCAGGATTTGACCAGGCTATACGATTGGCTCGTTCGCAAGTAATCAGATCAGTCGTATTCTCGTGGAAATGGGAGAGTTCTATGGCCATCGGACTTGGAAGTAATCCCAAGAGCAGGGACTTTATCGATGTTTCGAGGCAAGGCGCCATTGTGTCGCTCGAGCCGGGGGCGGAATTCGAAGGCAAGCTCAGAATCTCCTCCGGAACGGCGCGTCTAAACTCGCACTTCAAGGGTGAGATATCCGGCGAAGGCGCGCTCTGGGTGGCGGAACGCGGCGAAGTCGAGGCGGAGATCAACGTCGGATCGATCACTGTAAGCGGCAAAGTCAAGGGGACAGTTCACGTGACCGATCGCATTGAGATCAAAGAGCGAGGCGTGATCCTCGGCGATATTTATACGCCCGTGTTGGTGGTTGAGCCGGGCGGATACTTCGATGGCCAGTGCCATATGCCGGCGCAGGAGAGCGAAACCTCGAAGATCGGCGGCACGGAGATCAAGGGCTCGAGCCTGTGAGCGCCACCGCGAATGCTACTAGCCCAGCAATGTAGCCTATCACGCAATACGAGGAGCAATTTACTTGACTGCGGAGCAAATCAAGAAGCTGTTGCAGCACGTGCGGAAGGGAACCGTGGGCGTGGACGAGGCACTCGAGAGCCTCCGGGATCTGCCGTACGAAGATCTGGGCTATGCCAAAATCGACCACCACCGGCCGCTGCGCCAGGGCTTTCCGGAAGTGATTTTTGGCCGGGGGAAAAGCCCCGAGCACGTGGAAGGCGTGGTGCGCCGCATGCTGCCGCGCCACCACAACATTTTGATCACGCGCGGCAACGAAAGCCTCTTTGAGCGGATTCGCGAGATCGCTCCTGCCGCCGAGTTCCACCCGCTTTCGGGCGCCATCGCGATTCGTCAGGACCGCAAGGCGCACGGCAAGGGCAAAATCCTGGTGATCTCGGCGGGTACAACAGATATTCCTGTGGCGGAAGA
>DASUKV010000400.1:0-2581 GCA_036278555.1 Terriglobia bacterium | reverse complement strand
GCGTCCGCAGGGGTTGTGGTAGTCACCCGGAAGAATGGCGGACTTTCGGCGGCTCAAAACGAGGCATTCCGGCATTGCCACGGAGATTACATTCAGTGGCTGGACGCGGACGATCTGCTGGCGCCCGACAAAATCGAGCGGCAACTAGCGGCGCTCAAACCGGGTGATAGCAAGGGAATCGTTCTCTCGTCGCCGTGGGCTCCTTTTTACTACCGGACCCGAGATGCGCGCTTCGTGCGCAATTCGGTGTGGCAAGACCTCTCCCCGGTGGAATGGCTCCTGAGGAAGCTCGGCGAGAACCTTCACATGCAAAACGCGACCTGGCTGGTGAGCCGGGAAGTGAGCGAAGCAGCGGGGCCTTGGAATGAAGACCTCCACTATGACCAGGATGGCGAATACTTTACACGCGTTTTGGTAGCCTCGGAAGGCACGCGTTTTGTGCCCGGAACCGGCATCTATTACCGAGCAAGCGGTTCAAGCCAGTTGAGCTATGTCGGCAACTCGGATAAGAAAAAAGAGTCACTGCTTCTTTCGATGAAACTGCACATTCAGTACCTGCGATCGCTCGAAGAGAGCGAGCGCGTTCGCAAAGCCTGCGTCACCTACTTGCAAAACTGGTATCACTGCTTCTATCCCGAACGGCCGGATCTGGCGGCCGAGGCGCAGGCCTTGGCCGCGGAACTCAACGGCGAGCTCGAGCCGCCGCGCCTGCGCTGGAAATATGCATGGATGGAGCCGTTGCTTGGGTCAAAGATCGCACGCCAGACCCAGGCGGCTCTTCCGCAGATTAAGGCATCGTGGCTCCGCCGCTGGGATCGCGCGATGTACCGGCTGTAGGGGCGCTGCTCGCTGCGCCCCTCAATTCGGACGATAACCCCATCCTCGGGCGCGGCAAGCAGCGCCCCTACAATCGGACGATAATCCCCACTCGGGCGCAGCCAGCGCTCCTTCCTGGAAAAAACTTATGATTATCACGCGCACTCCCCTTCGCATCTCGTTTTTCGGCGGCGGGACCGATTACCCCGTCTGGTACCGCGAGCACGGAGGTTCGGTGCTTGCCACCACGATTGACAAGTGCTGCTACGTCACGTGCCGCCGCTTGCCACCCTTCTTCGAATATCACAGTCGCGTTTCGTATTCCAAAGTCGAAAATGTTTCGGCGAACAGCGCGATTGAGCACCCTTCCGCGCGCGGCTGCCTCGAATTCATGGGGATCACCGAAGGTGTCGAAATTCATCACGTGGCGGACTTGCCCGCCCGAACGGGACTCGGAACAAGCTCGGCGTTTACCGTAGGGCTGCTGCTTGGTCTCTACGCGCTCGAAAACCGGATCCGTGACAAGCACGCGCTGGCCGCCGACGCCATTCATGTCGAACAGGATCTGCTCAACGAAGCGGTCGGGGCCCAGGACCAGGTGAGCGCGGCCTATGGCGGGTTCAACCGCATCAACTTCCAACCGGACGGCCGGATCGAAGTCAATCGGGTACTGACGGCGCCCGCGCGGCTTACCGAGCTTGAGCAGCACCTGGCGCTTTATTTTACAGGGTTTTCCCGGACGGCCTCAGAAATTGCTCAGGAGCAGATCCGGATGACGCCCAACCGCCAAAGGGAACTGCACGCGATGTACGAACTGGTGGACGAGGCTGAGGCAATCCTCACCAACCCCGCCTGCGCCATCGAGGACTTCGGGCGGCTGCTCCATGAAGGCTGGCAAATCAAGAGATCGCTCACTCAAAAGATCACCAACCCCGCGATCGACGAGATCTACGAAGCCGGCCTCAGCGCGGGCGCCCTGGGCGGCAAACTATTGGGGGCGGGAGGCGGCGGCTTCATGCTGTTCTTTGTGCCGCCCGAACGGCGCGAGGCGTTGCGGCTGCGGTTGAAAAAGCTGCTGCGCGTGCCGTTTTCGTTCTCGAATAAAGGCAGCCATGTAGTCGTCTATGAGCCTGAAGAAAGCTATGACCGGTCGCTCGTGGCGGAGCGCGAAGAAGCTTATGCCTGACGGCCTGTGACGTTAACGCCCTCACCCACCGCTTTGCGGTCCCCCCCTCTCCCACGGGGAGAGGGCTATGATTCTTCCTTGATTCCCACCCTCTCCCTTCCGGGAGAGTGGCGAGAGCGAAGCGAGCTGGGTGAGGAGCCAAACTTTTAAGGAAAATGAGGGGTCTATGACGAGGGTCATGATTACAGGAGCCGCGGGTTTCATCGCGGGTTTCCTGGGCAAACATTGTTTCGAAGCGGGCTGCTCGGTGGTCGGGCTGGGCGATGGCCAGCCGGGAGATTCCTGGTCGGGCGGCGCCTTCGAGCGGTGCGACATTCGCGACGAGGCGCGCCTATCAAAGCTCGTCGCGGCATTCCGCCCCGACCGCATCTTCCATCTCGCGGCGCAAAGTTACCCCACGGTATCGCTCCTCCAGCCGCGCGACACAGTCGACGTGAATGTGCGGGGGACGGTGAATCTCTTCGAGTGCGTGCGTTCAGCGGGCCTCGCGCCGGTGATCGTCGTCGCCTGTTCGAGCGCGGAATACGGTCCCGTTGCGAGCGCTGACCTGCCGGTGCGGGAAGATCATCCGCTCCGCCC
>DASUKV010000399.1:0-3884 GCA_036278555.1 Terriglobia bacterium | reverse complement strand
GCGCGTCCGAAAAAGCTGCTCACCGAGGAATCAACTCGTGCAATCTGCGCGCGAACCTCGGCGAGCAGTTCTTTCGCCGAAGCGGTCGCATCAATGGCCTGATTCGTGGCCGCTTCCGCCCTCTCAAGGAGCCGGTACGATCTGACGGCGGCTTCGTAGGGATCCACGCCGTTCAATCGCAGTTTGTCTTCCGCTTCCTTTGCTTTGGAGAGAACGCGGCGCGTCACGATGAAGAGCCCTCCCAGCGCGATCAGTTGAATGCACACCACAAGCGTGGTGACGATTGCGAACAGGATAATCCAGGCTTCCATGCCACTACTCATAAGGGCCACCTTTATGATACTAGATTGAACACACCCAACTATCTGGAGCCGCTAGAAATCCACGCGCGACAGCCAATCACGAGCCGCTGCCCGGCGCGCGCCAAGGCGTGTTGAAAAACACATCCGCTCTTACTTCGATGTCAGAAATAGTCCAAGTTGGTCTTTTTGGGCTGCGCGGCGGACCGGTTTTGGCATCTTGCCGCAATCAGGCATGACAAGGCGAGGGTGTTTGTGCTCTACTTTTTCACAGGGCAGAACAAATACATCAGCACGGGAGGCGAAATTGGCGGACCAGAAAGAGTACGCAGACGTCAGCCGCAGTGTACTGGAATGCCTCAAGAAAGACCTGCAGTCCATGGGAATCAATCCTCCAGAGGGCGACACCGGCGACATCGAATACCAAGGTGTGAAGCTCTCGATCACTTATCATGAATCGGACCAAAGGCTGGCAATTCAGGTGACCAACCGGCCCTCCTTTGTGCCGGAAAGCCTGGTCTGGCAGTTATTGGACGGGCGCGTTCAGAAGTGCATGGGAAAGTGAAGCTTCACAACCCGAGGAGCGATGGGAGGATCGAAGGGACTTACCGGTCTTCTGTCCTCAAGCCGGCTAGTATTAAAAAAAGTACTTGATTAAAGTATTTAAGTAGACTTAGAATAGGGCAATGGAGTGGGCCCTCGCCGGAGTGACTCTGGTGCTGGTGGCTTTTGTGTGCCGCCGAATACTACAACTTGACCGGCCTTTGCCGCGCTCACGCGCCCTTACACCCCTTTCAAGAAACCGCCAGGAAGTTTATCAGCCTGTTTCCTTAGAGATAGAAACCCAGACCGCAATTTTGGGCGTCTCGCTCAATGAGGCCCTTGGAGAGCGCGATTCGGGTAATGTTGAGAATGCCTTGCGATTGGTGCGTTTGGCGGTGTGCCAATGGGACCGCCTTGCGGAAGTCGTTACGGTCATGCTGAAGGCAATTGGGGAAAGTGTTCCTGCAGCGCGGTCCATCATGGCGGTGCGCGGAATAAATCCGGACCAGTTCCGGTCAAACGCGATCGCTGAAGTGTCCGGCACCCAAGCTGCGCTGGAACAGCTTGTTTTCCGGTCAAGGGTCCGGTATCAGATCCACGTCCGCTTCCTTCGCCGCTCGGTTGACGCGCTCACCGCGGAATTCCGAAGGAGCTACCGCTCCTCCGACCGCGAAGCCACCGGGGAAATATGGCGCAGTCTCGATCCCTCGTTCCACGATTTCGATCTTGTCATCAAGGAATCCCTGCTCGCCTTCCGCATTCTTCTTATCGCCTTGCCGGACGCCGCCCTCCCAGCTTTCACCGAGGATTTAAAAGGTATCGTCAGCCGCAGCGTCAGAGCCAAGTCCGTTGCAGCGTCCCGTTAGTTCCGTTCTGAACACCTTAACTAAGCGAAATCCGTTGAGACCCGGTCTGCCCCCGCCCATTAGAGTCGCGCCAATCTCTGCCGAAGAGAAATAATATATTGGCGAAGAGGCTAGGGATGACGTATTCTGATTCGCCCGCGGAGCAAATGCCGAGGAGACGGCAGCATTCGCCACGATTTTGGGCGCGGCCGGATTACGGCAACAGACCTCCGAATTCAAAAGCCAGATTCCGAAAACCGTCAAAGCACATGACCTTTCACAAGATTTCTAGCGGCCGGAGAAGCATATGAATGCTATCAGCACAAAAGGCTCCGCCAAGGAAGTGATCCGCGTCCGGGACCGCTTCTACATCCTGGCAACCTCGTCGCTGGCCGATACTCGCACGCAAGTCCTTAAACATGGCGAGACGTTCGCGGTTTTCGACCGCTACGGCGACATTGAACCGATCGGGCAAAGCGCGCAGGGCGTTTTCTACGAGGGGACCCGGTACCTTTCCCGCATGGTGCTCAGGCTGCAAGGCAGCCGCCCCATGCTGCTGAGTTCCGCCGTCAAGGAAGATAACATGCTTCTCGCGGTGGACCTTACCAATTCCGATATCACCAGCAACGGCAACGTCTTGCTGCCGCGAGGCGCGCTGCACCTGGCGCGCGAGAAATTTCTCTGGGAAGCCACCTGCTACGAGCGTATCACGGTGACCAGCTACAGTTCGTCGCCGCTTTCGGTTTCCCTCTCGCTGCAGTTTGAAGCCGACTTTGCGGACGTCTTTGAGGTGCGTGGAATGCGGAGGGAGCGGCGAGGGCGGCTAGACGTCCGCGCCAAAGCGGGCGAAGCGGTCCTGGCCTATGAGGGCTTGGATGGCGTGCTTCGCCGCAGCCGAATCCAGTGCTCGCCGCGGCCATCCCGCATGGATGCGGGAGAACTACGGTTCGATGTGACGTTGCAGCCGAAGGGCCAGGAAGTCTTTCTGGTGACGGTCGCGTGCGAAACGGAACCGGCGAGCATCCCTGCGCCGCGGCCCTTTCAGATCGCCTTCGAGCAGGCGGAAGGCGCTCTCGAAGAAGCCCGTAGCCAATCGCCCGAAATCCATACCTCGAATGAGCAGTTTAACGACTGGGTGAACCGCGCCTCGGCGGACCTGCGCATGCTGGTGTCAGATACTCCGCAAGGCCCCTACCCCTACGCCGGAGTCCCCTGGTTCAGCACCGCGTTCGGACGCGACGGCATTATCACGGCGCTCGAAATGCTCTGGGCGGAACCGCTGATGGCGCGCAGCGTGCTGGCCTACTTGGCATCCACCCAGGCCACGGAGGTCGATCCCCAGGCGGACGCTGAACCGGGAAAGATCCTGCACGAAACACGAAAAGGCGAAATGGCCGCCCTGAAGGAGGTCCCTTTCGCTCGCTACTACGGCAGCGTCGATGCGACACCGCTTTTTATTATGTTGGCGGGTGCGTATTTCGAGCGTACAGAAGACCGATCCCTGATCAAGAGCATCTGGCCCAACGTTGAGCGGGCCCTGCGTTGGATCGATGATTACGGGGACATCGATGGTGACGGCTTCGTGGAATACGCGCGCCGCTCTGCCAAAGGACTTGAGCACCAGGGCTGGAAGGATTCCCGGGACGCAGTATTCCACGCGAACGGCGACTTGGCGGAGGCGCCCATCGCGCTGTGTGAGGTGCAGGGATACGTTTACGCGGCTCGCCGGCGGGCTGCCGAGCTTGCTGAGGCGCTTGGCCATGCCGAGCAGGCCGCCAGGCTTCGGGAGCAGGCGGCGCAACTGCGCGCGAAGTTTGAAGAGGCTTTCTGGTGCGAGGATATCTCGAGCTACGCCCTGGCGCTGGATGGGCATAAGAAGCCGTGCCAGGTGCAGACGTCGAATTCCGGCCAATGCCTTTTTACCGGCATCGCCAGCCCGGAGCACGCGCGCCGCACGGCGCAAGCGCTGCTCGAAAGCGACATGTTTACCGGCTGGGGAATCCGGACGGTGAGCTCCGGGACGCCGCGCTACAATCCGATGTCCTATCACGACGGTTCGGTGTGGCCCCACGATAACGCGCTGATCGCGGCCGGGATGGCAGGCTATGGATTGAGCGAAGCGGCTGCCCGCGTCTTCACCGGTTTGTTTGATGCTACGCTTTTCCTGGACCTCCACCGCATGCCTGAATTATTCTGC
>DASUKV010000398.1:0-3356 GCA_036278555.1 Terriglobia bacterium | reverse complement strand
AGCTCTGGCGCCAGGACACAAATCTTGTCAACCAAAGCGCTGATGGATTCAGCTTCCGCCACAAGCCCCGGGACATCTTCGCTTTCCGCCACCCAAAGACCAGCCTCGGAATCCCAATGCGCGTCAACTTCGAAGGTGCGGCTCATCACGTTACCCATAGCTAGTTTAGGCTACCACGCACTATTACCCATTACAATGCACGGAACGTATCAGCCTTGACGATCAAAGAAGGCGGATGAAGAGGAGAACTGGTAGCGGGGGGGAGGATCGAACTCCCGGCCTAGGGATTATGAGACCCTCGCTCTACCACTGAGCTACCCCGCCACGGGAGGGATGGAAACTTTGCGGTCTGTCGCAAAAAGCAGGAAGGATAATATTCCTGCAAGAGAGTTGGATGGCCGTCCAAACAAAGATTATGATATTGCAGCTTCAGAAGTCAATGAAATCAGCCCAACGAACGCAGCCCAGTTGAGGATTACGGTAGCGCCGCTCTGTGAGCAGGCTTGTCAAATAAAGCTTCGGCTTTGTGGGTACAACCCGCGGCTTTGCCGCTTGCTGTGCGGAAGGGCTTGGCCCTTCCGGAAGCTGGTAATCAGACCTAACCTGTCCCCGCTGGGCGCGAAGGCTGAGCCTTCGCGCCCAGCGGGGACGTCAAAAAATTGCATCTTTGCCCGGAAAGCCTGAGGCTTTCCGCACAGCAAGCGGCGGAGCCGCCCTCGACGCCGCCAATTTGGACGGCACCGCTCTCTGAGAGCCGGTTTTTGAAGAGTAGAGACCGGCGGCCAAGGGCCGCCGCTACAATTCGATACCCTCAGTGCCGGAAGTGGCGCCGACCGGTAAAGAGCATCGCGATGCCCAAGCGATTCGCTGCGGCGATCACTTCGTTGTCGCGCACGGAGCCGCCCGGCTGGACGATGGCCGTCACGCCCGCACGGGCAGCCTCCTCCACACCGTCCGGAAAAGGGAAGAAGGCGTCTGAGGCGGCAACGCTTTCCTTCGTTTCATGCTTCAGTTCGCGGGCTTTCGTCGCAGCCAGCCGCACCGAATCCACTCGGCTCATCTGCCCGGCTCCGACGCCCACCAGCGCGCCATCTTTGGCGTAAACGATGGCGTTTGACTTCACGTGTTTCACCACGCGCCAAGCGAAGAGCAGCGCCTGCTTTTCGGCTTCTGTGGGCTGCCGCTCGGTAACACATTTCCATTCCGCTTCGTTCACTCCGGCGGCGTCCGGCGTTTGCGCGAGCAAGCCGCCGCTGACACTTTTCAGTTGCAGACCCTGCGGCGTGGCCGCGGGCAAGTCCGGCATGTCCATTAAGCGCAGATTTTTCTTGCGGCTCAAGATTTCGGCAGCCGGCGGATCGTATCTTGGCGCGGCAATCGCTTCGACGAACAGTTTGCCCAATTCTTCGGCAGTCTCCGCATCCACCTTGCGGTTGAAGGCAATCACCGAGCCAAACGCTGAGACCGGGTCCACCGCCAGCGCCCGCCGGTAGCTCTCCGCGAGCGCTGAACCGGTGGCCGCGCCGCATGGATTCGTATGTTTGATGATGGCGGTGGCGGGTTCCGGGAATTCCGCCACCAGATTCCAGGCGGCGTCAAGATCCACAAGGTTGTTGAAGGAGAGTTCCTTGCCCTGAAGCTGGCGCGCCGCCGCGAGCCCATGCCCCGCCACGGCGGGGTCAAGATAAAGCGCGGCGCTCTGGTGCGGATTCTCGCCGTAACGAAGGTCCATGGCTTTTGGGAAATTCATGTGCAAGCGCTGAGGCAATCCGCTTTCACCGGCGCGCTTCGATAGCTCCGCGGAGATGGCCCCATCGTAAGCCGCGGTGCGGGCAAAAGCTTTGCGCGCGAGGCCTGCGCGGGTCTCGCGGGAGAGCGCCCCTGAATTTTTGCCGGCTTCTTCGAGCAGCCCTGCGTAGTCCCCCGGGTCCACCACCACGGCGACATCCTCAAAATTCTTCGCCGCAGAGCGAATCATCGAAGGGCCGCCAATGTCGATGTTTTCAATCAACTCAGCCATCCCGGCGCCGGGCTGGGCGGCGGTTTTCTCGAAAGGGTAAAGGTTGACGGCGACAAGGTCGATGTAACCGATGCCGTGTTCCCGCACCTGCTCCTGGTGCTCCGGGTTATCGCGGATTGCTAGGATGCCGCCGTGCACTTTCGGATGAAGCGTCTTCACGCGTCCATCCAGCATCTCAGGAGAACCTGTGAGATCGGCGACGTCCTGGATTTTAAGCCCCTTTTCACGAAGCAGCTTCGCTGTGCCTCCGGTCGAGATAATTTGAACTCCGAGAGCCGCGAGGCCTGCCGCAAACTCCGCGACGCCGGTTTTATCGCTCACGCTAATCAGCGCGCGCTTCATCTTTTTCATAACAACTCCATTGAGGCTATCACTTGTCCTTCGCTGTAGCGGCGCTAGGATCCTTGAGCCTTGGCGGCGCGCAGCTTTACCCGGCCACCTTCGATATTCACGGAAAACTGAATCTGATCGCACTCCAAAGACTGCTGGAATTGGCGGGTTTTCTCGCGGATGAACGCGGCAAAAAGTTGAGGATCGATCTCGCCCGCCTCGCCGGCGCTCGATTTGGCGTCGACCAAGGCTTGCAAAAGCTGATCCACCTTTTCCCGCTCGACGTCAGGATTGGACCATGAAACGCTGAATTTTCCCGTCTTGCCGGCCGCTGCCTGAGCGCCAAAACCCGCCGCCGACGGTCCCTCTTCCTTCATCTTCATCTTCTTGCGCCAGAGATCATTGTGGACCGCGTAACTCTGGGTAAGCTGGTTGAAGCGAAAACGCTGTCGAAAAGTCATCTCAATCATTCCCGCGTTATATCGTTTGATGGTTTTCTCAACGCGGAAGACCAAGTCGTTCGGCGGACGAGGCGAGCCGCCGCCGAAATAAACTTCGTACTCCACTTTCAAGCGGCGCAGGTTGTCTTCGAGCTTACTCAACTCCTCATCAACGGTCACACCAAGCCTCCGCGATAACAAGAAATTATCGTTTCCCGCGGACCAGCCCGTCAACTGCAATCGGACCCGCTCAGTATCCTGAAGACGCGCCACTGCGATCACGGCTATTGAAAACACCGGTCCTCGTGACTACACTATGGAGTCTCACACATGTCCGTAACCATCGTCGCTGTCGCGGCGCTCGAAGGCTGCATCGCGCGGCTGTAGCGGCGGCCTCTGGCCGCCGGTCTCTACTTCTTAAAAACCGGCGGCCAGAGGCCGCCGCTACAATAAGGCGCAAATCTGAAGCAGTTTGATTGCTCATCCTTCTCTTAAAGGAGATCCCATGCGGAAACTCAAAGTGATTCGCTGGCCGGTTTTCATCCTGGTACTGATCGCTGCAGGAC
>DASUKV010000397.1:0-3320 GCA_036278555.1 Terriglobia bacterium | reverse complement strand
CCCCGCAAACCGCGAGCCTCGAAAACACCAGGAAAATCGCCGCGCCGAAAGCCCGCCCGCCGGAAATCAACGGCGCATGATGAGACATCCTGAGCCCCTCCTTTTGCTGATGAAGATTGCTGGCGAGGCTACGAGATGACGCAGGAATAAAGATGCCCCGCTCTCGAATTTGGGTGCAGTTTCGGTACCAGAAAGCCGGAACTTGTGCTAGGCTTAACCCTGGCGCCCGAAGGTTGCCCGGCGCGGCATGCTTCTATGGCTTTGATCGTCCCTTACTTGCTTGCGGCGAATTTCGCACGGCTGGGGGAGCAAGTGGAGTTAATGCGCAGCGCCGACGCGACGAGGCTCCATCTGGACGTTTGTGACGGGCACTTCGCTCCGGGCATTACGGCAGGCTTACCCGTGATCGCTCGTTTGCGCAAGGCGACGGATCTGGCGCTGGACGTTCATCTTCGGGTCGAGCGGCCCGAACGCTTTATCGAGGATTTCGCCGGGGCGGGCGTGGACTCGATCACCGTGCATCCGGAATCGACAGCGGACTTCCACCGGGTGCTGCGGCAGATTCGCTCAAACGGGATTCTCACCGGGGCGGCATTAAACCCTGCCACGCCGGTGAGCGCAATCAGCGAAGTAGCAGAGGATCTGGATTTTCTGAGTCTCCTTTCCGCGGGCGCGGGGGAGCAACCTTATTTTCAGCGTACCCTTCAAAGGGTAAGTGCGGCGGTTCGGCTGCGCCGGGAGCGCGGCGGACGCTTCATCCTTCAGATTGAAGGCGATGTGGACGCGGAGCAAGTCGAGGCGCTGGTGGGAGCGGGCGCCGGGATGGTGGTGTTGGGCGCCGCGATTTTCGCGCATTCGAACCCTGAAGGCCGGCTGAAACACCTCATGCGCTCCGCATCCCAAGCGGGCGAAAAGATTACAAGCAGAGGGAGTTGCCACTGCGAGTGATGAATTTCAAGAATTCCTCCGACGATACGCTGCCGAAACGACCGTTGCTGATATTGTTAGTGCTGATTCTCGGCGCCGTATTCTTCCCTGGCTGCCTGTTTCATCGGCACCATAATGACGGGCTTGCCGTCGCGCCGGGCGAGCAGCCGGACAAAATTCTGCTGCAGAAATCGCAGAAAGAACTCCAGCATGGCCGCTACACCACTGGCCGGCTGCTCCTGCAGTCGCTGATTAACACTTATCCAGATAGTGAATACCTTTCCCAGGCGAAGCTGACGATCGCCAATTCCTACTTCAAGCAGGGCGGCATTTCCGGGCTTACCGAAGCGGAAGCGGAGTACAAGGACTTCATCACCTTCTTTCCGACCGCGCCAGAGGCTCCGATGGCGGAATACCGCGCCGGGTTGTGCCATTTCCGATTGATGGGCAAAGCCGATCGTGACCAGACGGAAGCGCATGAGGCGGAGCGGGAATTTAAGGAATTTCTGGTAAAGTTCCCAACCAATCCGTTGATGCCCGATGTAAAAAACAGGCTTCGGGAAGTGCAGGAGGTGCTCGCCCAGGGCGACTACGGTGTCGCGATGTTTTACTACCGCCGCGGTGACTATCCGGCCGCGCAATCGCGCCTGAAGGAAGTTGTCGATAACTACCCGAGCTTCAGCCAGGGAGACCACGCTTTCTGGTACATTGCCCAGGCGCTCACACACATGAAAAAGCAGCGGGAGGCGGTACCCTACTACGATCGTCTGGTGATGGAATTCCCTCTAAGTCCTCTCGTCCCGGATGCAAAGGAACAGCTTGCGGACCTGCACAAGCCCATTCCACAGCCCACGAAAGCGATGATGGCCCGGGCGGAGGCCGATGCCAGCCACCATCATCACCGTAATGTGATCCTGCAAGCCCTGGGAGCATTTTCAGGCGCCCCGGACTTCTCTGAAACTTTGCACGGCCCTGTCCTGCTGGGCTCGGCGAATCAAATCGAGGTGAAGATTGCCAAACTGAATGGCACCCTCAAACCGCCGGCGGCAAACTCCACGGCTTCTGCTTCGGCAACTTCAGCCGGCGAGGGCCAGAACTCGATCAGCATTCAAACCAGCAGCTTGGCAAGCTTGAATTCGGGTAAGAATCTCGACCCTGCTCCTTCAGATTCGTCCTCTTCTTCAACAGCCACAAAATCTGATTCGAATAAAAACAGCAAAGATCAGCAAAACCTCGCCTCGCAAAACGGCAATTCTCCCTCCTCAGAACACCCCGAAAAGAAAAAGGGGATGTTCCACTTCTTTAAGAAGATTATCCCTTAACTACGTCTTGAACGATTTGCTTGGTGGGTCTCGTCTGAGGAGAGGCAGCGCTTCGGCTTCCTCAATTTTTCCTGCTCTCTCACTCCGGGAGAGATAGAAGACCGGGTGAAAGAAACTGCGAAGATGCTGGGGCCACAGAAACGCTGGCGCTGCGGATGGCTATCGAGATATGTTCGTAATGCCGGTGTTCAGAGATCCCCGCCGGTAGCCTTCGAGGTCGAGCGTGACGTATGCGAATCCGAGGGATTTGAGAGCGGTTACAAATTTCTGAATCATCTCAGGATGAAGTGCGAGGGGCAACTCTTCCGGGGCAATCTCCAGGCGCGCAAGGTTTCCGTGATGCCGCACGCGAAACTGCTGGAAGCCGAGTTCCCGGATCGCGTCCTCCGCCTGTTCCACAACAGCCAAACGGTCCGGCGTCACTTCCAGGCCATAAGCAATCCGGGAAGCGAGGCAGGCAGATGCGGGGCGATCCCAGACGGGCAATCCGGCGCGGCAGGCGAGATCACGAATATCGGCTTTCGTAAAGCCCGCGTCCAGTAAAGGCGTGAGTACCTTGTGATTCTGCGCCGCCCGCTGGCCAGGCCTCCAGTCGCCCCGGTCATCCAGATTCACGCCATAGGCGACGGCAGCGAATCCACGATGCGCCGCCAAGTTGTCCAATTTCTTGAAAAGCTCGTCTTTGCAGAAAAAACATCGGTTGGGGCTGTTGGCGCGATACTCGGGGTTCGAGACTTCCTCGGTGTCAATAAACTCGTGCGGAAACTGCATTGCGCCGGCGCAGGCCTCCGCCATTTGCCGATCGCGCGCAGAATAACTGGCGCTCAAGGCCGTGATCGCGAGCATGCGCTCTCCCAGCGCCTGGTGCGCGGCATAGGCGAGGTAGGCAGAATCGACGCCGCCCGAATAGGCCACGATCAGCGAAGAGTTCTTTCTTAACTCCTCCTGCAACCGCAATTCTTTTGTTTCAAGAGCATCCATCGGAAATTCCCAGTGATTTCAGCATAAACCCAAGCGTCCGGCCAGGCAACCAGCAGCCGGGGATGCTCCCATGCCAATTCCCTTTCGGAG
>DASUKV010000396.1:0-9083 GCA_036278555.1 Terriglobia bacterium | reverse complement strand
CTGCGGCAAAAGATTGCCGCTTCGGCCGGGTCCTCTCCAAAAATGAGTTTGTAGGCGGGCAGACTCAGAAGCTCGGAAAGCACAGCTCCGCGGTGGGCCTGAATCTCCGGCTCCTCGGCGTACGGGCAGCTCGCTTTCAGGATTTCGGCGTATTTGGCCTTGGGAAGAGGAAGCAGCCGAGGCATGGCCGCCACGCCCCTTTCAAGGACTAGCGCCAGGGCCGGGCTGACACTGTCTTGATTCTGCGGGGCGAGCGCCCTTTTCTCGACTGAAATGAAGGTTTCGCTTTCGTGTTCCAAAAACTGTCCCATATCCTGCAGTTCGGGGTGAAAACGAATGGTTTCTTGGCGGAAAAGCGCGGGCCAGAACTCGCCCCACCCCCGCAGTTGCCCGCCGCGCAGCTCGAGAAACGTCACCATGTCGGAGTGGACCTCGAAGCCGAGTTTCTGGGTGGCGTAGGCGCAGGTTGTTTTGCCGCATCCAGGAGGGCCTAGCAAAAGCAAGCCCCGGCTCCGCTTCACGACGCAGGCGGACGAAAGCGGCGTCACGCCCAAGGCGGCGGCCGTGAGGTGGGCCATCGCGGCCAAAAAAAGACCCGCGAAACCGGCCTCATCCGCCACACGATTTTCCGAAGTGAAGCCGCTGATTTCGCGCGCCTCAAGATCCCCCGCAACGAAGCCCGTCTCACCCAAATTCACGCAGCGCATACCGTTGGCTGCGAGTCCGACCGGCTGCGGCCACGGTCCCATCGGCCGTTTGCCCTCTTCCACCGCAATCTTCCAAAGGAACGCCGGCTCCCCAGAACTGGGATGGCCGGTGCGCTCAAGAAAACCGGACACCAGGTGTCTGACGCGAAGCGAATTTGTTTCAAGCACACCCCTCCGTCCCATCAGGAGGATCGGAACCCGGTGGCGGAGCGCCGTGAAGCGGCGCAAAGGGTCTCGAGCGGCGGCGGAGGGAGGGCGGCTGATGTCCGCAATTTCGGTACTCACCGGGTAAACGCGTCGCGCCCCCGAGGAGAAAAAGAAATCGGCCAGCTCGCGTGCGACCGCCTGGGGACTGCCGCCGTAGCGGCAAATGTAGGCAGGGCGTTCCGCGACTTTTTGAATCAACTCTAACTGCCTCGCAACCCCTCCGTCTTTTTCCTGAAATATGCCGTCTTCCAGCCGCGTGGCGGCCTCCGATGCAGAGATCTCCCGCAGTTCCAGGCCGGCGTTTTCAGTAGGTTCGAGGAACACGATCCAACCTGGCTCCGACTGGCCGCGGCGCTCCGGGCCGCCATACTGGGCAAGGTCGACTTCGAAAACCTCCGAGCCAAACGCGTCAACCGCCTTCGTCTTCACGGCCTCCGGGAAGAACCTGGCGGCGTCGAACCGCAGCTTCAACCGGCTGCCAGCGCCCCAGCACCGGAGCCCGCCGCCGCCGCGACACGGGGAAATGTAAGTGCGGTCATCGGCAACACACGCGTATCCAAGCTCAGAGAACGCTAAAGCGAGGGTTGATTTTCCTGAGCCGGAAGCGCCGGCCAGCAGCAGCGCCCGGCGCTGATCGGAGACGCATGCGCTGTGAATCACGCTGATTCCGCTCGCGGGCCCGAGCGCCGTCACCAAAACCGGAAACACCGTCCGGCCGAAGCCCGACTCATCTTCCACAAAGCGCTGTGTGAATCGCCCGATCACGCGCCGCTTCGCTACGTTCATCAGAAGAAAGTTGCGCCGGTCAAAAGATGCAACAACAATCTCTCCAATTCCCCGGAAGTGCGGGCTCTCCGGAGAAGGCTGCGGTTGGGCGGCAGCATCGACCCAGACGCGGAAGGTAAAGTCCGGGGCGCCAGCGCCGGCGACTGGCAAGAACTGCTGTCGCACCCGCTCCAAGACCGCTTCACTATTGGTCGTAAGATCACAGGCGAGGCTCGCGATCAAAAATCTTTCTTCAAAAGGCGTGCGCGCCTGGGTTTTGAAAAAATCACTCATTCCTGGCTCTCGAACGAACATAACGGCGTTGCATCCCGGCAGAGTGGAAACGCTCATCGCGCGCTTCACCCGCCTGGGCTACGAACTTAGCAGCCGGATTGGGTGCGCGTGTCATTCCGCTGTTGATGGTTTGTAAAGTTTTAGGTGGACGAACGAAGGTGGGTTGATCAACGAAATGTTTACAAACAGGCTACAAGGCCCTGACGCCTGGCCTCTGACCGCGTGTTATTCCATTCAAGCATGGAGGAAGTACGAATGCGAAATACACGAATTCTTAGACCATCACCTCAGAGGCACGACAAATACTTACACTCCGGCAAATCGAACGTAGGCACCCTGATTTTCATCTTCATAGTATTTTTCTTAGGCGCACCAATACTCTCTCTTGCCGCAAATCCCCAAGAAAATACTTCCCAGCAGGCGGCGCATCAAGGCGCAGCGCCGTCATCCGAAGCGGCGTCTTTGGGCTTGACGTTTGTTCCGGGCTCAAGTTCAACCGTGATCGTTGAACGTGACGGGAAGAAGTACCTCGTCGACTTAGCTTCACACACCGTCCGGCAAGCGCAACCGGACCCAAGCGATCCAGCGCCTGCGCCCGCCCCTGCGGCGAAGAAGCAGCTCGCCAAGACCGTGGCAGCGCCACAGAAGGCTCCTGCCGCCACGAGCAATCAGGACAAGACGAAACGCGGGGTCTACGAAGCCGGGGACGATTATCTCTTCACCCTGCCCACAGGACGGCGGCTCGATAAGCATGGGTTTTACGTCAATTTCAACCATCGTTTCGGTTTTGATCCGGCCTTTAGCGGACCCGCCCGCGGCGCGATTTTAGGCGGACTGGATGGCTTCGGCATCGCGTCGTTCGGACTGCGCTATGGCGTCACGGATAAACTTTCCGTCAGCGCCTACCGCTCACCCTCGGTCATCGGCCGCCCCATCCAATTCATGGCCGGATACAACCTGATGGACGAGCACGACGGGAAGCCGTTCAATACCACCTTTCGGGTTTCCGTGGAAGGCCGTGACAACTTCAGGAAAGATTACACCGTCAATTTCGAAGGCATCGTCTCGCGCAGCATCACGAAGCGCGCGCAGATCTACGCGGTTCCGACGGTCTCGCTCGCAGATCGCCGCCTGCTGGGCCCGCAACTGAACCTGACGGACTCGCCCCCGGACCTTCCCGGCGTCAATACGTTTTCCCTGGGCGTCGGCGCCTCTTTCGATATCCGGCCAACCGTGGCGCTGGTGGCTGAAGTCATTCCTACGCTGGTAAACGGCCGGGACCTCGGAATCCATCGCCCTGCCTTTTCGTTTGGCATCCAGAAAAAAATCTGGAGACACGCTTTTACCTTCGGGTTCTCGAACAGCCCCGGCACGACCGTTTCGCAGCGGGCGGGCACGAGGGCAACGTTTATTGGAGATCCTTCCGGCGACACGCCGGCGGCCCTGTTTATCGGTTTTGATATCACGCGGCAGATTTATTAGGCGGATACGTGAGCGGACTTTTGGCGCACTTAGAGATCGTCCCAACAGCCGAAGAGGCGAAAGGACCTGCCGAATCTTTTCCGGCAGGTTTCCTGCACGAGCCGCTCGATCGCCTGGCGCTCACGCTCGCAATCTGCGCGGTCCCGCTTTCGATTGCGATCTCGGAATCGTTCCTGGCGGTTTCATTGCTGGCCCGCGTTTTGAGCCGGCGGAAAATTCGCCCGCACGCGCGCTTACCGCGATCGTTCTGGTTCTGGTTAGTGCTGGCCGCGCTTGAAATCTGCTCCTGGCTCATCTCCCCGCACCGGCAGCCGGGCTGGAGCGAGATGCGGCACCTTGCGCTCCTGGCATGCCTCGGATTCCTGCTTCCCTGTCTCGTGGCGGGCGGATCACGTCTGACGGCGTGGAAAGCCGTTTTTCTGAGCTCAGGCCTTGGCTCCATCTTCCTCATCGGAAGTTTCCTCGTGAAGGCTGCCGATTTTTACGCAAAGATCGAGGCGGGCGGAGAAGCACGGTTCTACCTGAGGACCGGGGGATTCCTTGGAAACTGGATGGTGTACTCCAGCGTCGAATTGACCATTTTTGCCGCCTTGCTCAGCTTCTGGGCCTTCTATCCCCAGGAGCGAAAGCGCTGGTGGCTGGTTTTCGCGCTCAATTTGGCCGCCATCGCCCTCAGCCTTACGCGGTCGTTATGGTTCGTCTGCTGGCTGCTGGCGGGAATTGAGCTGGCACGGCGCCGTTCGAAGTGGCTGTGGCTCCTTGCCGCCCTTCCCGCCCTGCTTTACCTCGCGGCGCCCGGCTCAATTCGTGCCCGCATCCGTGGATCACTGGACCCGAATTTTTATTCCAACCAGGAGCGGATCGAGATGCTGCGGGTCGGCTGGAGGATGATCCAGGAACATCCTTTGACCGGCGTCGGGCCGGGACGGGCCGGTGAGCTGTATTTACAGTATCTCAAGCCCCATGCGCCCGTACCCAGATATCACGGACACCTGCACAACAACCTGGCACAAATCGCGGCAACCTTTGGGCTGCCGGTCGCGGTGGCCGCCATTCTCCTGGTTCTCGCACTCTATCGGGATTTGTTTGTTGCTTTCCGGGCCGCGCGCGTGCAGGAAGACAAGTTTTGTTGCCTCACATCGCTCCTGGCGCTCACGGGATTCTTGATCGCCGGCCTGTTCGACTACAACTACGGGCATTCGCTCGGGCTAATCCTTTTGAGTTTCGCGATCCTTTCGCCGCTGTTCTCCTGGAGCTATTCAGCGGCGGGACGCAATAGCGCCGAAAGGGCCCAACAAGCGGAGACCGCTCCTGCTCTCACGCTGGCCTGGATCGCGCAGCGATTCGCCCTTAGGAAGGCAGCGCGATGACAAAATGTTTGCACTCTCAAAACCGGCCTGTGACACCTGCGAAAGCTCTTGCAGTTAGCTTGATACTTCAGCGCCGCGAATTCTGTGCAGTGGACGATAAAAAATGACAGCATCCAGAAAAGTCGTACTTTTCTTCCCCGCGTTTTCCAGTCAGGAAGCAACCGCTCCGCTCAGCCTGCTGGCGGTCTCGACGCCGCTCCTGCGCGCTGGATATTCCGTGACGCTGGTCGATTCCACGATTACCCCGAATTTCAAGCGGCGCGTTCTGGAAGAAGTCAAGGATGCGCTGTTCCTGGGAATCTCACTCGTTACCGGACCCATGATCCGCCAGACCGTTGAGCTGGCTCGCGCCGTAAAGGCATGGAATCAAGATTTCCCGGTCGTGCTGGGGGGCTGGCATCCCTCGCTCCTGCCCGAACAAACGTTGAGCACACCCTCGATTGACGTGGTGGTGCGGGGGCAGGGCGAGGACGCCGTTGTCGAGATCGCAAAGAGATTTGAAGATGGAGGCACGCTCGAAGGCATTCCAGGCGTGGGCTATAAACGTGACGGGAAATTAATCTTCAATCCGGAGAGGCCCCTGAAGCCCCTCCTCGATCTTCCTCCCAAAGCCTATCATCTGGCGGATTTTGACGCCTACGAGCGGCTATGCGGCCGGCGCTGGGCCATGTATACCTCAAGCCTGGCCTGTCCCTTCAATTGCTCTTACTGCACCAACGCCGGCGTCTATGGGCGCAAATGGAATGCGCTTCCCGCCGAGCAGGTGGTGGACGAGACTGTCGACGTAACGACACGCTACCGCCTCGAAATGCTTTGGATCGTGGATGACAATTTTCTGGTTGACCTCAATCGCGCCATCGAGATTGGCGAGGGCCTCCTCCGCGCCGGGGCGCGCTTCCGCTGGAGCATTCAGGCCACAACCAACCTGACGGCGCGGCTGACGGAGCAGGAGTTGCGTTTACTGCGCCGCGCAGGGCTGCACCAAATCTGCCAGGGTGTCGACTCGGCTTCTCCTAAAATCCTGAAACTGATGAATAAAACCTTCCAGGATTTTGAGTCGATTTACCAATCCGCGGAACGGTGCCTGAAAGCGGGGATCAGGCCGTCGTTCAACATTATCTTTGGGTATCCCGGCGAGGGAGCTGAGGAGAGGCAGGAGACCATTCGATTCATTATGGACGTTTGCAGACGGTTCCCGGGCACGGAGTTCTGGACCAACATCTTCACGCCGTACCCGGGCTCTCCCATCATGAGCCGGACGCGAGAGCTTGGAATTGAGACGCCAAAGTCGCTCGAAGGCTGGTCGGATTACTTCCCGCGTTACACCGTGCTCCCCTGGCTACAAGGACGCGACCACGCCCGGCTGCAAACGATGCGGGACTATCTGCGCATCGCCTTCGACCGCCAGCCAATCTCGAAATATGAGCCAAATCGATGGGTTCGGAAACTCCAGCAAACATTAGGTTATCCCGCCCGATGGCGGCTGGATCACGACTTTTATGAGTTTCCTGCCGAGTTGTGGCTGAACCGCAGACTCAAAAAGCTAATTCCAGTCGCTAAACCCGCGATAGATGCCAAGAGGCTAAGTGCCGTGCCTGCAGCAGGTTGTCCATGACAAATAAGGTAGTACTTTATTATCCGCCCTACGACGGCCCTCCGCTGGGCCCGCCTTTGTGCCTTCTGTCACTGGCCTCGCCGCTTATCGCTGCCGGGTTCCAGGTAAAGATCGTCGATTCGGCAATCACCGCCAGCCCCGAAGGGACCGTAGCCAGAGAAATCAAGGACGCACTCTGCTTTGGAGTTTCGTTCTTGACCGGACCCATGATTGAAAATGCGATTCACATTTCCAGGCTGGTGCGAAGCCTCCGGCCCGATATTCCAATCATCTTCGGTGGCTGGCATGCGACGATCCTGCCCGCGCAGACGCTGGCGGCAGGGATTGCGGATATTGTCGTACGCGGTCAGGGCGAGTTGACCCTGCTTGAAGTCGCGGAGCGGCTGCGCGATGGCAAAGGCCTGGAAGAAGTCCGGGGATGTACGGTGAAAACGAAAGGGGAAGCAATTCATAACCCCGATCGTCCCGTAGCAAATCTCAACAACCTGCCCACGCCGCTGTTTTCAATGGGGGACTATGACGCCTACGAGCAGCGGTCGGGGGTCCGCAAGGTCACTTATGCGTCAAGCGTCGGCTGCCCCTACGCCTGCAACTATTGCACCGATCTTGTCTATTACGGCCAGCGCTTCAATGCCTACAAAGCTGAGCGCGTGGTTAGCGAGGTAACGGACCTTGTTTCGCGCTGGCGGCTCAGCGAAGTGGCATTCCTCGATTCCAACTTTCCTGTGGACGTGAAGCGGGCATTGGCGATTGCGCGGGGATTCGTGGATTCGGGAGTGAAATTTCACTGGAGTTTTCAGGCGTCCACCAATCTTCTTTGCCGGATGAGTGATGACGAAGTCTGTCTGCTTGGGGAATCCGGGGTCCATCACATGGGATTCGGCACGGAATCGGCCTCGCCCGAGGTGCTCATCCTCATGAACAAGAAACACCAGCGCATTGACGAAATGTTTGAGACGGCGCGGAAAACGGAGCGGGCGGGAATTCGCGTAACCTTTAATTTGATCCTGGGTTTCTTGGGCGAAACAGAATCCGACCGGGTGCAAACTCTTCGAGTAATGACGGAAATCGCGCGGAAGTATCCTAATGTGAGCTTCTCTCCAAATCTTTTTACCCCCTATCCGGGAATTTCCGTCTGGCCGGAGCTGCGAAAAAACGGAGTTCGCGAGCCGCGAAGCCTTGAAGAATGGAGCCGCGTGACTCTGGGTGGTAATCAGTTGCCCTGGCTAGCCGGAAGATCGTCGGAAAAGCTCAGCAGGATGGTTCACTATTTCATGCTTTGCACTGAGACGCAGCGGCAGGCTTCCCGCGACGCCTGGCTGGGCAGGAGAATCCGTAAGGTGTTGGCGGCCCCGCTGCGCTGGCGCCTGCGTGCCGGCCAATACTCATTTCCTTGGGAACTTTGGCTTGCGCGAGGGCTTAGCCGGGTCGCTGCCCGGCGGTCTCTGCTAAACGGGCAAGTCTTACGGCGCGGCATGCAGGAAGCGTGCTGAAAAATTAACCGGTCATTGAAAAATGCTGTAGAGGGCAACGTGGCGGACATTCTGCTGACACACTCCTATCATCTCTTCCACGACCGCAAGCAGGCGCGTAAGATGCAGCCTTATCCGCCCCTGGGCACACTCTACGCAGCGGGTTTGCTCCGGCAGCGCGGCTACTCGGTTGCCGTGTTTGACTCGACACTCGAGGACCCGGAGCGCTATTTCGCGCAAGCCCTTCGCCAGCATCACCCGAGGGTCGTCGTCATTTATGAAGACAATTTCAATTTCCTTTCAAAGATGTGCCTCAGCCGGATGCGCGAGGCGGCGTTTGCGATCATCCGGACGGCCCGGCAATATGGCTGCACCATTCTGGTCAATGGCTCGGACGCGACAGATCACGCCGGCGATTATCTCCAGTGCGGCGCAGACTATATCATGCTGGGCGAAGCCGAGTGGACGCTCGTCGAATTGGCAGATCTGCTGCTCGGTGAGTCGCGGCAGCGGCTGGAGGATATCCGTGGCATCGCCTTTCGTCACAGCCGCTCTGAGAGCCTCACTCTGACCGCGCCCCGGCCGCTTATGCGAGAGCTCGATTCCCTTCCCCTGCCGGCACGCGATCTGGTGGATATCGAAAGGTATCGCAACGCCTGGAAATCCGCCCACGGCTTCTTCTCGCTGAACCTCACGGCGAGCCGGGGCTGCCCCTTCCGGTGCAACTGGTGCGCCAAGCCAATCTACGGCGATTCGTTTCATCTCCGCTCCGCCCAGAGCGTCGCGGAGGAGATGATGCTGCTCGGCAGCTTTTACGGAGCGGACCATCTCTGGTTCGCGGATGACATCTTTGGCGTGAAAAGCCGTTGGGTTGCTGAATTAGCCAGCATGAACAGCCGCATTAGCCTTTCCATTCCGTTCAAGATTCAATCCCGCGTTGATCTGATGACGGAAGAAACAACAAAAGCCTTGGGGCAGGCCGGCTGCGCTGAAGTCTGGATGGGAGTGGAATCAGGCTCCCAAAAAGTCTTGAATGCGATGGACAAAGGTATCCGCGTGGAGCAAGTGGCGACGAGCCGCGAGAATCTTCGCCGCGCGGGCATCCGCGCCTGCTTCTTCATTCAATTCGGATACGCAGGAGAAGCCTGGGAGGACATTCAGCAAACCATCC
>DASUKV010000395.1:0-5121 GCA_036278555.1 Terriglobia bacterium | reverse complement strand
GGCTTCGCAAAGCCGCTGCACGAGACAGGGAGACTCTCTGGAAGGAAATCGGGGGATTACTCAACACCGTCTCCGCTAGCGAATGTACGAACTTCTTTGCCTCTTGCGGATATGTAAGCACTTAAATCGAAAACGCTCTAAGAATCCGCAAGCCCGCAAAAGATCTCGCCGGCTACGAGAATTTCATCGATGATCTTTACTTTTTGTTTCGCGAGTCGGTCGGTGCTCGACTCGACGGAGCCTGGCCTGTCTCATTCATCCATGTAAACGACCTTAGGACCGATCTCAGGCACGATGTTGATCATGGTGAGCCGGCCAAAGTGCGAGCGAAAAGACGAAAAGGGGGTAACACGTTCACAATTTATGCGGGCGGAGGGACACCCAACACTCTTGAGCCGACAAAATTCCCGCTCGTTCAATCAAATATCCTCGGCGCAATAGAGGGTGATCTAAGAGGTATTCTTCTGAAAGGCTTCTGACCATAGCCGTGAACATCAGCTCTCAAAAACACACACAGATGGTGGGCACGGCACGGTTTTTGTGCCGTGAGCTTTCGAGCAGTCATAGCACGATCTTTTACATTTGCCGACATAGGCCGTAGCGTCGAAAACGAGCGCTGGGCCACAATTGTTTTGGTACTTAAAGCCCACGGCACAAAAACCGTGCCGTGGCTACCAAATTTTCAAGCGCCGGCTGTTTTCAAGAACGGCCATTCCGCCCGCTTCCTGGCGCGGATCAAATAGGCAGCCGTGCCCACCACCAGGACCGCAAACGCAAAGAAGAGCGACCGCCGCGCCGCGGTGCCCAGCACATATAGCCAGCCCAGCAGAGAAATGATTCCCGGAATCGGGTACAGCCACATGCGGAAGGGCCGGTTGAGCTTCGGTGCGCGGGCGCGCAGCAGGAAAAATCCAATCGTCTGCGGCAGATATTGGATGAGAACGCGCACCGCGATCAAGCTGCCAATCACCTCGCCGAGGTTGCCAAAGCTGAAAACCGAAGCGATCAAGCCCAGCGTAATGAGCGAAACGTACGGGAAGTCGCCCTTGGGATGGAGTTTCGAAAACACGCGAAAGAAGTTTCCGTCCTCCGCCGCCGCGTAGGGGATGCGTGAGTAGCCCAGCAAGAGGGAAAAAACCGAGGAAAAGGCGATCCAAAGCAGCAGCACCGTCATCACCTTGCCGGCCGTCGCGCCTTCGAGCATCTGGATGTATTGCGATGCGACGAACTTGCTTTCCAGGAGCTTCCCCCAGGGAATCACGCTGATGAAAGAGGCCGTCATCATCACGTAGAGAACCCCCACCACGATGACAGAACCCATGATCGCTCGCGGAATCACCCGGCCCGGATCGCGGATTTCTTCCGCGAGATAACAGACGTTGTAGTAGCCGAAGTAATCGTAAAGGGCGTAGAGCGTGGCGTGGCCGAGTCCGGCAAAGAAGATCCAGTTCAGATGAAACGCATGAGGGGGAAAGGCCGTGAGGCGCATAGCGCTCAGGTGCGGTAAGCCCGCGATGATGATCCAAAAACATCCGGCAAGAACGCCCCCTGCCAGGACCACGGAAATCCGGCCAATCACGCCCACACGGCGATAGAGAACCGCAATCAAAAAGAGCGGAAACGCTGCGGCGATCAGGCGAACGTCCCACGAGGAAAGCTTGGGTAGGAGATAATGCAGGTAGTGCGCGAACCCGATGCTGCCGCTCGCGACCGATAGCGGGGCAGAAAAAATAATCTGCCAGACCATCAGGAAGGAGAGCCAGCGCCCCACGCTCATCGGGCCGTAAGCTTCACGCAGATAATTGTAGCTGCCGCCCGCCTTGGGCATTGCCGCGCCCAACTCCGCCCACACAAGCCCGTCGCAGAAAGCTAACAGCGCCCCAACCAACCATCCGACCATCGCTTGCGGGCCGCCCATGGTGGCGAGGAACAGCGGGATGGTGATATACGGACCAATCCCCACCATGTCCGTAATCGCCAGGGCCGTCGCCTGCACCAGGCCCAGCTCGCGCCTGAGCCGCGGATTTGCCGGGGTGTCCGCCAAACATCTCCTCCCGTTTCTTATGGATTTTCAAAGGTATCACGAATTAAATTCGAGTTGCGGCCGCGGAAACGAGGTAGCGCAGAGTTTCGCATTCCAGAAACTCTGCGGCTTTGTCTTGGCATGGCACGATCAACAGCCGCGGAGTTACAAAACAACTCCGCGCTACCCGCTTCGCTTCGCGTCAGAATGACAGGCTTCCAAAACGATTGCTAAAAACCAAGACACTATAACCTTGGAATGCAGAAGAAGGGACGGGAAACGGGGAAGATTTGGAAGGATGAGTCAGAAAAAAAACTGCAGGAATCAGGAGAAAAGCCATTCTCCCAACCCTGCAGTTGAAAGGCAGATTAAGTTTCGTAGCCCAGCAGCTTTATGCCTCGGCGTTCAATTTGCGCCGGTACATAAAAGCAAGCCCCAGCAACCCTAGCCCCAGCAGGCTAAGCGAAGCCGGCTCCGGAGTAACGAACTCGCCCGAGGAGACGTTTTGCGACAGCATAGCTCCAGCCGTCCCTGAAACGCCGTCCACGGTGCAAGGCGATACGCCGGTGCACGAATGTGAGATGTCATGAATGGTGTAATCAAAAGGGTCTCCGGCGGATCCCCACGTGCCGCTCGCATGCGGATTCAGCGATCCGTCATACCAGGCCGTGTAAGCCACGGGCGACCACGCGCCTCCGCCAAAGCTGATCTGCGCAGACGCTCCATTCATGTTGATTGCGAAAGCTCCACCATTGTCCGGTCCAGCCGTCACGGGGCTCGAGCCGTTGCCGGAATAGAGCTCTTGTAGCGTGTAATTGGTAAGTGTGTGGTCTGGAGCCAGTGCGGATCCCGAAAGCGTGCACGTCGTCTCATTCGCGGTGCTATCGAATCCGCAAGAGCCGAACGCGACTCCCAGGTTGCCACTGCCCAAACCCGTAAAAGTAATGCTTTGGCTGCTCTCGCTGAGGGTGTACTGATCAGCTTGAGCAGACATACAACCAAAGGCTACCAGCAAGCACAGACAGGCTAAACTTGCGGCCAGCTTCGTTGCTCTTGCCATGTTCCTCCTCCGTGTCGTTTCCCTAGTTCCAGCGGCATGCGGCGCGCCGGATTCCTGTTGAATTGATGGTCCTTGGCATTGGTAAAATTGCCCGGTATACGTCCGCCCGCAGCAAGGCCCTGCACAAGATAAATCGTACAAAGCTTACTAAAGCTGCTGAGAAAGTCCCGCCTTGAATCAATCCCCGAAAGTGCCTGTGAGCCCACTCGCTCGGTGTTCAAGTGGTTCCCACGAAGCGAACCCCCTCCGCAAGGATGACCCGCTGCGGGACTGCCTCAGCATACTGCTAGAGCACGGAGCCCTCTTCCCCTCCCCGCGCCACCGATTCAGAAAACTCTCGCACTGGGTCTTGCAATTCTTGCTCCATCTGCCCGAGTAAGCGGTCTGAATGTTATTTGATTGATATGAAAGGGTTTCATCGTATATTTACTTATTGAATATCTCTTCATAGTATATAAACCGCGATTAATTTTGGCGCTTTTGAGGGAAAGTACTTTCCACTTTGGGGAAAAAGTCCTCAGATTGATGATTCCAAAGGCAGATCGCTTATACTTCTACTTCTCCGGCAGTCGATTCTCCTGATCAGGGACGCGTTGCATCGTTTGAACTGGCGCAGGTTGGAGCAGTAGCGGAAGCACCATGACCAAATCCGATCATCTCGTAAAGGGACTAGGGCTCTTCGGGGCGACCTCCGTTGTCGCCGGCACGATGATCGGAACGGCTATTTTTGTAGTGCCCAGCCTGATGCTAGAAAACGCCCGGACGCCGTCGCGGGTGCTCCTCATTTGGGCTCTCGCTGGCGTTCTAAGCCTTTTCGGAGCTTTAGGTTACGCGGAACTTGGCGCGGCGCTGCCTGAGGCCGGAGGCGAATACGTCTACCTACACCACGCCTACGGGCCAGGCATGGGATTCCTCTACGGCTGGACCCAGTTCATCGTCGCCAAGACCGCCTCGATCGCCGCAATTGCCACCGGATTTCTTCTCTACCTGGCCTTTTTCTTCCCAAGCCTTTCCGCCGTTTTCTGGCGCGGAACGATTTCTGCGGCCGGGCATCGCTTCACGCTGGCCCTCACGGGCATTCAAGCGGGCTCGGCGGTCATGATTCTGTTACTCTCCGGAATTAACATCCTGGGCGTGCGGCGCAGCGGCGCGATCCAAACACTCTTCACGGCAGCCAAGATCCTGGTCCTGGCTTTCTTAATTGTTCTGGGTTTGACGATGGGACGCGGGTCATGGGCGAACTTCGAATCCGCGCTGGGATCGCCGCAGATGGCGGGCGGAATTTTCGCAGCCTGGGGGCTGGCGATGATCTCCGCCTTGTGGGCTTATGACGGCTGGAACAACCTCAGCATGGTGGCGGGCGAGGTGGCGAATCCGCAGCGCAACATTCCCGTCGCGCTCATTGCAGGCGCGATTCTGGTGGGTATCGTCTATATTTTGGTGAACATTGCGTATTTTTACGTTTTGACGCCCGGCGAAGCCGCGGCAACCCGAACCATCGCCGCCGAGGCGGCACGGAGCTTTTTGGGAGGCGCGGGCGGATCCTTCGTTGCCGTCGGAGTGCTCATTTCCACCTTCGCGACGCTCAACGGCTCCATCCTCGCGGGGTCGCGCATTCCCTACGCCCAGGCGCGAGACGGACTTTTCCCCCAGGCGCTCGCGAAGATCAATGAGCGCTTCAAGACCCCCGCGGCGGCCATCATGGCCCAGGCGGTGATTGCCGGACTCTTCGCCCTGAGCGGGCGCTACGAAACCCTCTACACCAAGGCGATTTATTCCGAATGGATTTTCTACGCGTTAGTAACCGCCGGGATTTTCATCCTGCGGCGGCGGGAGCCGGACCTTCCACGGCCCTACCGCACCTGGGGCTATCCCGTGGTTCCGGCGCTCTTCGTGATTTCGGCGGTTCTGCTGCTTGCGGAAACGTGCTTCACGCGCAGCACGGACGTGCTCTGGTGCCTGGCGCTGATCGGCAGCGGCGTTCCGGCGTATCTGCTGTGGACCCGCCGGGGACGAGTGAAAAACGTATGAAGTGTAC
>DASUKV010000394.1:0-4597 GCA_036278555.1 Terriglobia bacterium | reverse complement strand
GTTCGGGTCGCGCAGAGCATAGACCACGCGGCGGATACCTGCACCGAGGATCGCGTCCGTGCAGGGCGGCGTGCGGCCGAAATGGCAGCAGGGTTCGAGGGTGATATAGAGCGTGGCCCCGCGAGCCCTGGAACCAGCCTTCGCCAGGGCCACCGCTTCAGCATGGTCCGTACCCGCGCCGCGGTGATAGCCACGCCCGACGATTTTACCTTCGCGGACAACAACGCACCCCACCCACGGGTTAGGGTACGGCAGCGTCCGGCTCTCGCGCGCCAGGCGCAGAGCTTCCCGCATATAGAACTGGTCGGAGCGCGGGCGCCGCGATTCCATTATTGAACTTTGCTGAGCAGATGTCCCAGCTTGTCTTTCTTGACCCGGAGATAAGCCCGATTCGTATTGCAGGGAGTTATTTCGAGAGGGATGCGCTTGAGAATGTGCAATCCGTAGCGCTCAATCCCCTGAATCTTATGAGGATTATTGGTGAGCAGATGAATTTTGCGCACGCCTAGGTCCGCAAGGATTTGCGCGCCGACCGAATAGTCCCGCATATCGGCGGGAAGCCCCAGATGCTCGTTCGCCTGAACGGTATCCATGCCTTTGTCCTGCAGGGCGTAAGCGCGAATCTTATTGGTCAGCCCGATGCCGCGGCCTTCCTGGCTGAGGTAAAGTATGACGCCCTCGCCTTTCGCCGCCACCTGCCGCATCGCTGAATCCAACTGCTCGCGGCAATCGCAGCGGACGGAGTGCAGCACGTCTCCCGTCAGGCACTGCGAATGCACCCGGACAAGAGCCGGACGGCTGGGTGAAATCGAGCCCATCACCAGCGCCAGGTGCTCGCGATTCTGGGAGGGGCAGCTATAAACGTAGGCCGTAAAATAGCCGTATTCGGTAGGAAGCTGGGCGGTGGCGGCGCGATCTACCAGCTTTTCGGTATTCTTACGATACTCGATCAACTGCTCGATCGAAATCATCTTCAAGTGAAAGCGCCGGGACATTTCCTGTAGGACTTTTTCGCTGGCCGCCTTGCCGTCCCGGTCCAGAATTTCGCACATCACACCGGCGGGCGACAACCCGGCAAGCCGCGCCAAATCGACGGCCGCTTCGGTGTGCCCGGCGCGAGCCAGCGTTCCCCCGGAGCGGGCGCGCACCGGAAAAACGTGGCCGGGCCGCACGAGGTCGTAAGATTCGGCGCGAGGATTGCCCAGCGCCCGGACCGTGGCGGCGCGGTCCGCCGCCGAAATCCCCGTGGTGACGCCTTTCCGCGCATCCACCGAAACGGTGAAATTGCAGCCAAAGGGCTGGGTGTTTTCCTCCTCGGGAACCATTGAACTCAGTCCCAGTTTCAAGGCTCGCTCGCGCGTCAAAGCCGCGCAGATCAGGCCGCCGCCGTAGCGGATCATGAAGTTGATATCCGCCGCTGTCGCCTTTTGCGCCGCCATGACGAGGTCCGCTTCGTTCTCGCGGTCGGAGCTGTCGCGCACGATCACGATGCGCCCCCGGCGAATCTCCTTCACAGCGTCTTCAATGATGGCGTCCGCTCGCACTTTAGCCTCGAATTCCTTCCAAAGCGGCGAGCATGGTGACGGCCGCGCGCGCCGCTTCAAATCCCTTGTTCAAACGGTTGTTGCCCGCCCGCCGCGCCGCGTCGCGATGGCTGTGCGTGGCCAGGACCTCGAAAACAATGGGAATGTTAAATTTCAAGGAAACCTCCATCACGCCCCGCGCGCACTCATTCGCCACCAGCTCAAAATGTAACGTGTCGCCGCGAATGACCGCGCCCAAAGCAATCAGCAGGTCATATTTTTTTCGGGCTGCCACCTTCTGTGCGAAGATCGGAATTTCAAAGCAGCCCGGAACCGAATAGCAATTGATCTGCCTGCGGCTGAGACCAGCCTCCTGAAGTCCTTGCAAGCACTTCGCTTCCAGACTTTGGGTGATCTCCGCATTGTATTCGGCCCGGATTATTCCGATTCGTACCCGCCGGAGGTGTTTCAGGAGCCCGGGTGAAGCTTCCATTGAGGTTGTCGGTGGACGGCGTCTCATCGTGCCAGCAGCTTCTCAGCGTATTTGGCCAGGATGTCCACCTCGATGTTCACCTCTTGCCCCCGCGTTTTGCTTCCCAAAGTGGTGTGGCTCAGCGTATAGTCCAGCAATGAAACCGTGAACCTTCCCGGAGGCGCCCTGACCACGGTCAGGCTGATGCCATCGACTGCAACTGATCCCTTTTCAACCAGATAGCGCCCTAACCGCGTTGCAAGCTCAAATTCGTAAAGTTTCGCGCCGCCATCTTCCCGGACATTTCTGATTCGCGCTGTCGCATCCACGTGGCCTTGAACCAAGTGACCCCCAACGAGGCTGCCGAGAGTCAAACTTCGTTCGAGGTTAACGCTTTTCCCCGTTTCGAGACCCTTGAGGGTTGTGCGCCGCAGGGTCTCAGGCATATAGATGACGCGAAATGTCAGCCGGTTCACTTCCTGAACTGTAGAGCATACACCTTCCACAGAAATGCTCTCTCCCGGCTGTAATTTCCAGCCGGCCGGCCGGCGAATCCGAACCCATCGCTGGCCGCTGGAATCGTCTATCTGTTCGACAGGACTCGTCGTCTCCACGATGCCGCTAAACACGGTTCGAGCTGGCTGCCCTTCCTCCGCGAAAGTTGCAGGTTCTATAAACCTTTAATTTTAGCACATTGAACCCATCTCCCCTCTTGCCCGAAGATGGAGTAAATATCCCCCGGCAGAGCCGGGGACCTTGCGATTGCTAGCCCCTCAAAGGGGCTGGGCCGCAATCGGTCATGAGCGGTAACGGACAACCGTAGACCCCTCACCCGCCCTCGTCCCTCGGGCACCCTCTCCCCGCTCGCGGGGAGAGGGCCGGCATCATCCGATCTCTAGCCCTCTCCCTGGCAGGGAGAGGGTAGCGAGCGGAGCGAGCCGGGTGAGGGTTGTCGAACGAAATGTTCCGGCATGCCTCATCATGCTTTGATCACTCCCGGAACTGTCAAACTTCCACTGCTACCCCGGCAGAGCCGGGGGAACTCCCGTTGGATCAGGGCCTAAACAACGTTCGCAAGGTGATTCTATAAGTGTGCGCGGTGGCAGTTGTTGCCGAAATGACTTTAGATTGTCAAAAATTCGAGTATGCCATTTGGAGATTGCGCCCCCCACTTCATGTCCTCACCGTTGCGACGAATCGTGTTTGTCAGATTTCCGCTTCTTGCACGGGCCTGAGGCAGAGGGTAAACTGAATTTCGAGCAATCTCCCAAAGCAACTGGCGCGGTGGAGGAAAGAGTATGTTAAATCCGATCCGGCATGAGTGGGTTAAGAAGCGCATGGGTCCCGTGGTGACCCAGATGCATTATGCCCGGCAAGGCGTCGTAACCGAAGAGATGGAATTTGTCGCACGGCGGGAGCGGCTTGCGCCGGACGCCGTACGCTCGGAGGTGGCGCGCGGGCGTATGATTATTCCGGCGAACGTCCGGCACGTTGAGCTCGAGCCCATGGCGATCGGTATCGCGGCTAAGTGCAAGATCAACGCTAATATCGGCAATTCCGCCACCACTTCGAATGTTGACGGCGAGGTGGAAAAGCTGCGCACCGCGGTGAAGCACGGCGCCGATACGGTGATGGATCTTTCAACCGGCGGCGGTATTCACGAAATCCGCGAAGCCATTTTGCGGTCAAGCCCGGTTCCCATCGGCACCGTCCCGATCTACGAAGCCCTCGGCCGGGTGAAGCATGTGCGCGACCTGACGCCGGAACTGATGCTCGAAGTGATTGAAGAACAGGCGGAGCAAGGCGTGGACTATATGACGATCCATGCCGGCGTGCTGCGGGAACACATCCCCCTCACCCGGAACCGCATCACAGGCATCGTCAGCCGCGGCGGCGCGATTCTCGCGCAGTGGGCTGTTGAGAATAAGAAGCAGAATTTCCTGTACGAACGGTTCGAAGATATTTGCAAAATCTTCCAGAAGTATGATGTTTCCTTCTCGCTCGGTGATGGCCTGCGGCCTGGGTCTCTCGCCGACGCAAGCGACGAAGCGCAGTTCGCTGAATTGAAGGTTTTGGGCGAGCTGACGAAAAAGGCCTGGGAATACGATGTGCAAGTGATGATCGAAGGGCCCGGTCATATCCCGATGGACCAGATCAAACTGCAAGTGGACAAAGAAATGGAGATGTGCCACGAAGCACCGTTTTACACGCTCGGCCCGCTCGTCACGGATATCGCTCCAGGCTACGACCACATCACTTCGGCCATAGGGGCAGCGATGATCGGCTGGCACGGCGCCTCGATGCTCTGTTATGTGACGCCCAAGGAGCATCTCGGCCTGCCCAACAGCGACGATGTCCACCAAGGCATCATCGCTTACAAAATCGCAGCCCACGCGGCTGACGTTGCGCGCCACCGCCCGGGCGCTCGCGACCGGGATGATGCACTTTCCTACGCCCGTTTCCTTTTTGACTGGAACAAGCAGTTTGAACTTTCGCTTGACCCCGAAACCGCCCGCGCCATGCACGACGAAACGCTGGCCGATGATTACTATAAGGACGCCAAGTTCTGCTCCATGTGCGGCCCCAAATTCTGCTCCATGAA
>DASUKV010000393.1:0-6448 GCA_036278555.1 Terriglobia bacterium | reverse complement strand
GGCGCGTGCCTTCGATAAAGTCCACGGCATAATTGTTGTGCTCTTCCATGCCGGTCGCGACGGTGAAAATATTGGGGTCGAAGATGATGTCCTGCGGTGGGACGCCAACCTCTTCGGTCAGGACCTTGTAAGCGCGCGCGCAAATATCCACCTTGCGCTCCGTCGTATCCGCCTGGCCTTTCTCATCAAAGGCCATCACCACCATGCCCGCGCCGTACCGCCGCACCGTCCGCGCGCGCTCCCTAAAAAGCTCCTCGCCTTCCTTGAGGCTGATCGAATTCACAATCCCTTTGCCTTGAAGGCACTTCAGCCCCGCCTCAATCACGCTCCATTTCGAGCTATCTACCATGATCGGGATGCGGGCGATATCCGGTTCCGAGGCGACATAATTCAGGAACGTGGTCATGGCCTGCTCGCCATCCAGCATGGCCTCGTCCATGTTAATATCCAGAATTTGCGCGCCACCTTCCACCTGCTGCCGGGCCACCCGAAGGCCATCCTCATAGTTCCCAGCCTTGATGAGCTTGGCAAACTGGGGTGAGCCGGTCACGTTGGTGCGCTCGCCGACGTTGATGAAGTTGGTATCCGGCCGCATCACCAGCGGCTCAAGGCCGCTGAAGCGTGAGTAAGGCTCCGGCTTGGCCAAAGCGTGAGGCTTCAACCCGCGCACGGCTTCCGCAATGGCTTTGATGTGATCCGGCGTCGATCCACAGCAGCCGCCGGCGATATTCAGCCAGCCGTTCAGCGCGAACTCGCGCAGGTCCGCCGCCATCTTCTCCGGGGTCTCGTCAAACCCGCCAAAAGCGTTGGGCAGACCGGCGTTCGGATAGCAACTGATATAAACCGGAGCGATCTGGGAAAGCTCTTCCACGTAAGGCCGCATCTGCTTCGCGCCCAGCGCGCAGTTGATGCCTACGCTGAGCAGCTTCATGTGGGAGACCGAAATCCAGAAGGCCTCGATCGTCTGCCCGGAAAGCGTGCGCCCGCTCTTGTCAATGATAGTGACCGAAACCATCACCGGCACGCGGCTGCCGCGCTCTTCAAAAAGCTCGTCAACGGCAAAGAGCGCGGCCTTGGCGTTCAACGTGTCAAAGATCGTCTCGATCAGCAGCGCGTCCACGCCGCCATCCACGAGGCCGCGTGCCTGCTCGCGGTAAGCATCGCGAAGTTGATCGAAGGTGACAGCCCGCGAGGCCGGGCTCGCGATATCCTGCGACGCGGAGGCGGTCCGGCTGGTCGGACCCATCGAACCCGCCACAAAACAGGGGCGCTCAGGATGAGCCACGGTGAACTCTTCCACCGCCCGCCGCGCGTTCCGCGCTCCCGCCAGATTCAGGTCGTAGATTCGGTCCTGAAGCCCGTACTCCGCCATCGAGATAGCGTTGGAGTTGAAGGTGTTGGTCTCAATAATGTCCGCGCCGGCTTCGAGATACTGGCGGTGGATTTCCTGGATGATGCGGGGCTGGCTGAGGTTCAGCAGGTCATTGTTAAGGCGTACTTCCTTAGCGTGATCGGCAAATTCCTTGCCGCGATAGTCCGATTCGGTCAGGTTGCGCGCCTGGATCATCGTGCCCATCGCGCCGTCAATCACCGCGATGCGCTGGCGCAGCAAGCTCTCTAAGGAATGAACGGTCCTTCCGGGTTCAGCCATCGATGCGAACGTATCCCTCCGTACAAGTTACGCCTTCTATGATACCATCCGGCGCGTTTGCGTGGGCGGGAGGACCATTCCTGGCTGAGAAATGGACGTCGCGAGAGCAGTACTTTGTGACGGAAGTTCGCGCCAAAATGACGAGGAAGCAAAAGTTTGGCTTGCCCCTCACCCGGCCTTCGGCCACCCTCTCCCGCGGGGAGAGGGCTGAAGACGGAGCCGGTAGCAACTCCGGGTCGGCGAAAAAATAAGGATCGCAACCCTCTCCCTTTGGGAGAGGGGGGACCGCGAAGCGGTGGGTGAGGGGTCTTGGCAGCCGCGGGTGCTTACTGTTCGCACGTCCCCTGGCGTGTAGTTCTTTAATCGTTCCCGCTTCCCATAGCCCGAGCGCCGCTCCCGGTAGTTTCCTCGATCATTGGCGGCAACTTGTGGGTTTGGCGGTAAACGGTACGGATGTGGGTTACGTGGTCCGCCGCATGCTGCCAGCGGTGAAGCTCACGGTCATACCGCACAAGAATGTTGTCCAGAAAATACGGCGTGTTCTCTCCAAGCCACAGCTTGCGGTAGTGATTCCGCAAGAGCGTGACGTGGTCCCGCATGTCCTGCATCAGGCCATTGGTGCTGTCAAGGCGGCCAAGGACGCCGCCGACTTGCCTGCGGTTCGAGGCGTTCGCCTTCGCCTGCGAGTACAAATCCGTGATGTACTTCGCGTAGATCGCCTTCTGGCCGAGAAAATCGAAACGCCGGGCGGAGAAGTCAACGTAATCCAGCAGATCCGCATTGCGCCGCGCCAGGTGGCGGTTGGTAATAAGATCAGCAATCACGTCCTCGGCCAGCAGCCGCAGTTGGTGAGCTGCAGGCTGCATCCCCACGTAAAACCGCTGGCCCCTGGGGCTCATCGCGTCGATCCAGGTGAGCCGGTCCTGGCCGTCCGTATGAATGGCGTTCCGCAGCAATTGGTGAATCTGCGTCAGTTGACTGACTTCCGACGCGAAGTGGTGGCCGCCGGCGCGGTAAAATGTCCAGTCCCAGGCGTTCGAAAACTGCTGATCGTCCACGGTCTGCTGCCAGCCCTGCGCCGCGCCGTAAGCGAGGCCGTACCACGTAAAGTTAATCATGCTCTCGCCGTCGTCGTTCCACGTGGTGTTCAATTCACCCGTAGAACCGAGATTCTTTCCATCGGTCACGAATTGCCGGATGTTGGGCAGGGCCTCGGTGTAGTCCGGAAAAATGCGGCTCCAGTTGCTCACGCCGGGCGCCACCCACGTCTCAAGCCCCACATCGCGGAAGGGCTTAATCTCCTTGGCGAAGGATTTGCGCGGCGAGTAGTCCCAGGGGATCGCGATCATGTCGTGCGGCAAGTCTTTCAGGTGCTCCGGATGCTGCACGCCCATGTCGCCCCAAAAAAGAATCTTGCGATGGTAAGGCTTGAGCGCCTGGTCGATCTGCTTCAGAAAGTTCACGTACACCTGGCCATAGCCTTGCTGCGTCACCCAGTCCTTGGTGCGCCCCTGCCCGAGCTCATAGGTTTCGTCGGCCCCGATGTGGAAAAAGGGCGCCGGAAATACCTTGGCGAGATCGGCGAACATCTTGCCAATAAAGGTGAACGTCGCCGGCACGGTTGGCGAGAGCACATGCCCGTAAGGGACCTCGGCCATATTCTGGAATCGCTCGTTTTGCAACGTCAGGTGCAAATGGCCGAATGATTCCTGCTCCGGCACGACGGTGACGTGATACTGCTGGGCAAAGCTCACAATCTGGCGGGCTTCATCCGGCGTGATCGCGCCTCCGGGCGCGGCGACCAGAGGCAAATCCGGGTAATCATACGTGTTCTCCATGTAAAGCGAGTAGAGGTTTACCTTGTATTCCGCAAGCAGGGCGATCTCGCGCTTGATCGAAGCGAGGGTGGGGATGGCTCCGCGGCTGATATCCATGCTCACGCCGCGCCAGCGCAGCGCCGGCCAGTCCACGATGCTCAGGGCCGGGGCTTCCGCCGCCTGTTCGCCCGCAACAGGGTGAAGCAGTTGCCGCAGGGTCTGGACGCCGTAGAAAACTCCTGCCGCCGTCTGCGCCACCACTGCCGCTTCGCGCGGGGTAATCACCAGCACGTACCCTTCATCGTGGGCCTGGGCTGGGAAGACGATGCCAGCCTCGCTCAGAATGCGGTCTCCTTCGCGGTCTCCGGTTCGCGCCAACACGATGCGCGGAGAGCCGGAAGCGTGAGGTTTAACGGTGGCGTCCACACCGTCGATGGAACCCAGGTCCTTGGCCAGAAGCCCGGCCGCGAAACGGTCGGCATCCTGATCTCCGGTTACACCAATGTTGATGCGCGAATTCGTGCGAAAAGTTCCCTGGCTGAGCTTAAGCTGGCGCGGGTAGGGCGAGAGCGGAAGCTCCGCCGCGCGAAGCAGATAACCGCCGCAAAATAAGAAGATAAGAAGCAGGCTGAAACGCCGGATCATGAGCATGTTTCCCCCAAGGTCGATTGGTTTTGTCGTTAAGCTGTAGCGGCGCTCTCTGAGCGCCGGCTTTTAAAAATTAGAAACCGGCGGCCAGAGGCCGCCGCTACAGCACGGTCTCAAAGTGTTGAAGGATATTCTACTCAAGCGGTTGCGTCAATCTCTATGATGGGCAGGGGTTGCAAAGCGCATCCAAGAGGTCACGGCCAATTCCCGTTGCCTGGATGACCTCGGGGGTTATGAAGGGGCTTACCTGGCCGGCGACGGCGGATTAACGATGCCAGGGAGGTGGGCGCTCTGGTCCTGCGCGGACTCGACGCCCTTGGGAAGAAGCGCGCGATAGAGGTCTCCGGCAATCTCGGCCGCGTGCGGGCCGAACATGGCCCGGCCGCCGCGCAGCATGACGACGACGACATATTGCGGATGCTGCTCTTCGGAAAAGGACACAAACCACCCCATGCGTCCCCCATCCTCACTGCAGGTCCCCGTCTTGCCGAAGATGTTTTCGTCCGCGTTGTAGGCCGAACGCGCGGTGCCGTAAAGGACCGCAGCCGCCATGCCCTGCTGGACGTCCGGAATGTAAGGCATCAGATTGGTGAGCACGCGGCGAACGCGCGGCTCGAAGTGGTCAATTTCTTCCTGCGTGCGCGGGTATTGCAGCCAGTACAGGGTGCCGCCGTTGGCGATGGCGGAAACGATGGCCGCCATTTGCAGCGGCGTCTGGTCAATTCCGGTGCCGAAGCTCGTGAGGCGGCCTACCCCTCCAATTTTCTTGGGAGGAGGGCCGGAGGGGAAAACGCCTGCAGATTCTCCGGGAATGCCGAGGCCCGCCTTTTGTCCATACCCCAGCTCGTGAGCGTATTCTTCAACCCGCTCGAACCCAAGCTTCTCACCCACTTCCGCGAAGTAGCGGTTGTCGGAGCGCGCCAAGGCCTCTGTCAAATTCACGCGGCGCCCCGTCATCCCCCGGAGCTTGGTATTGAGTGTGATCACGCCCTCGCGCAGCCCCGCCAGGGCGACCATCGGCTTGACGGTGGAGCACGGAATATACCCGCGGGAAAGGGCAAGTTTTTGGTTGACCAGGCTCAGAATCCGGCCATTGTTGGGATTTACCACCACAATTGCGCCGTTCCAGCGGCCCAACGCTTTGATGGCGGCCTCGCGGATCGCGGCATTTTCGCCTTCCACATCATCCCCAAGCTCCGGGTCGCCGTAAGAGCTTACGCTCCAGGGGCTCCACACCCGGTGATGGCGGAAGCGGGAATGGTAACGGTGCGACGGCACGTAGTTGACGCGATGGTAGGTGGATCGCCGGGAGGACCGTCGCCGGGCGGCCGTGCGGCGATGATGAATTGTATGGTGCACCCGGGCGCTCCGAACGTGGTGGGTACTGCGGTGCGAGGCGGCAGTTCGACGCGTTTTTTTGCTGGTTCGTTTATGGGCAGTGCGGCGCCGGCGATGATGCGTGGTTTTCTTGTGGGTTGCCGGTGAGGAAGCGCCGCTCGAAGCGGATGAGGACGCCGAGCCTGAAGCTTGAGGCGCGAGACCGGGAGCGGCGTTAAGAGGCGCGTTTGCCGCGAAAACCAGGCATAACGAGAGGCCGGCAAACGCCACCGCCAGAGTGGCAAATTTCCTGAAAAGCACGTTCCCCTCCGGGACACGGAGAAAACCTGAATTGCTGACCAGCTCTGGCGCCAGCCGGACAACCATTCAGCCAAAATCAAAACGAAACCACGAAAGTGATAAAAGCAGTCCCTACTTGCGGTTGCGAATCGCCTGCAGTCACCAATGTTACTATAACATCAATTATCCTGAAAATGAACCGGCGGACGATCCGGACTCATTTTTTCCCGCGCGCTGCCGTAGCACTCTCCAGTTCAGGCGCTTCGGCTACCGGCGGAAGATTCAATGATTTGCGGACTTCGTTCTCGAGCTTCGAGCGCACGGCGGCATTATCCCGCAAAAACTGCCGGGCGTTTTCGCGTCCCTGCCCGATTCGCTCCCCTCCATAGGAAAACCAGGAGCCGCTCTTTTCGAGCACATTGATCCCCGCGGCAAGGTCAAGCAGGTCGCCTTCTTTGGAAATTCCTTCGCCGTAAAGGATGTCAAACTCGGCTTCGCGAAAAGGCGCGGCCATTTTGTTCTTCACAACCTTCACTTTCACCCGGTTGCCCACAATGCGGTCTGCGTCCTTAATGGAGGCGATGCGCCGGATATCCACCCGGACGGAGGAATAAAACTTCAGCGCCCGTCCACCCGTCGTGGTTTCCGGATTGCCGAACATGACGCCGATCTTTTCGCGGATCTGATTGATGAAAATCAGGCAGGTTTTGGATTT
>DASUKV010000392.1:0-3870 GCA_036278555.1 Terriglobia bacterium | reverse complement strand
TTGGATTCGATGGCGCAACGCGCGGTGCCCTCGGATAAAGAGGTGGGAGTCCCCTATGGCTTGGAATGGGCGGAGCGCTTTCACTATATTGGCCCGAACGAATCAGTGCTCGAAAGCTATATCGCAAAGAATGCCGTGGCGTTAAACCCATGACTCGACGCGAATCACTCCTGATGCTCGGCGCGGCTTTTTCTGTCACGATGAGCGCACGTTCACAATCAATTCTTTCAACCCGAGGCGGCTATTTGAATTGGTCGCCGGAAGAAAAGCGCTACTGGTTCTTAAGCGCGCGCGACGGGCTGGCTCGCTTCCGGCGTCTCGCCGCTGCGCATGGCGGTTCGTGCGAATTACGCGAGATTGCCCGGAGCAAAACGGGGCTTCCGGTTTACGCGGTGCGTCTCGGCGAAGGCCGCAAGCGCGTGGCGATCCTCTCGGGGATGCACGGATGCGAGCCCAGCGGACCGCGCGGGCTGCTCGCCTATCTTGACGCCCTTCTGAACCGCACCACTCCTTTTGGCGTTTCGATCGACGCCGCCAAAATTTTAAAAACGGTAACGCTTTACGCGGTTCCGCTCCTGAATCCTGGCGGCGCTCAGCGCCTTTCCCTGCACTTTCCGGATTGCTGGCAGGGAACCTGGATTCCGGAATGGAATCAAGCGAATGCAACTAAATTCTTTGCCGAAGGGAATGAGCCGGAACACTTTTTCTATGGCACTTATGTAAAGAAGCCTCCCATGCGCTTCACGCCGGATCAAATTGCCAAGTGGGAAGCGACAGGACACGTGCTCGGCTCGAGCCTCACCGATGGCGGCCTCGATATGTGGTTCGACTGGGATGATACCCACGGAGCGGAAACGAAGGGAACCAAAACTCTGCTTGAAGCCTTCCGTCCTCACACCGTTATGGACATTCACAATTTTATGTTCCCCACAGAAGTATTTGCTTCCACGGCTTACTCTCGTGGCGCGCTCGCGGCGCAGGAGCGGTCGCTCGCGGAGGGAATTCAAAAAGCGTGGCAAGCGCATGACCTGCTCTACTATAATCGCGCTCCGCGCCCCTACCCGAAGCCGGCGAAAAAATATTACGAGGACTACTGGTTCCACAATCAGCTCGGCGCGCGGGCGCTGATCGTAGAGGTGAACGGCGGCATGCTGGCGACGGCGGGCGCGGAATACGTTCCTTTACCGGGCCAGCGGGCACTCACCCGGCGCGAGTCACTTGAAAGCGCTTTCCTTGCCGCTTCCACGCTGGTGGATGAGGTAATTAGGGCCGAAGGTGTCACCTATTGAGGATTACAAATTATAGTGACAGCTTTTGCTGTAGCGGCGCTCTCTGAGCGCCGAAAAACCGGCGGCCGGAGGCCGCCGCTACAACATCTGTTGTCACTGTAATTGGTAATCCTCTGTAGTACTTCATGATGTAAAATCGCGCCGCAATGATGAGGCAGGAAAACTCCGATTTGGGCCCTCACCCGGCCTTCGGCCACCCTCTCCCAGAGGGAGAGGGCTGGTATCTTTATCTCCTGGCATCCATCTTGAAAAGAAGGCGACACTCCCTTCAGTTTTAAGCCCTCTCCCTCTGGGAGAGGGTGGCGAGCAGTGCGAGCCGGGTGAGGGGGAGTTCACGGCGGGGCAACAAAAAGCGTTTAATGCTCTGTAGGCAGCAAGGAAGGATCAAGTTCGATCCCAAGCCCGGCGCCTGAGGGCACATGGGCGCAGCCGTTTTCAAACCGCAATTCCGTCCCGCTACGGCGGGAGTGGTAGAGCGGGCCGATGATATCATTGCAAACTTTGAGTGAAAGGTTGGGGATGGCCACGGCCAGATGCAGCATCGCCGCCGACCCAATCTCCCATTCGAGATTGCTGCCGATCGTGCATTCGAGGCCCGCCGCGGCGGCCATTTGAGCGATTTGCAACGCGCGTCCGATGCCTCCATTCTTGCCGGGGTAGATGCTGATGATGTCGCAAGCGTCCGCGCGAATGGCGTTCAGCGCGTCTTCGGGCGTAAAGATCGATTCATCCAGCATGATGGGGATGCGCGTGCGCTGCCGGAGCCGGGCGCATCCGTGAAAGTTGCCGCGGCGCAGGGGTTGTTCGATAACGTTCACGCCCAGCCGCTCGAGATGGGGGATCGCTTCCAAGGTTTCACTTTCGGACCATCCCGCGTTGGCATCCACTCCGATGGGGAACTTCTCACCCAGCGCTCGCCGGACCGCTTCAACCCGCTCGATGTCCGTGCTGACGTTCAAGCCAACCTTTACTTTCACCGCGCGCAAACCGAGAGCCACGGCTTTCTCGGCAACCTGCGCGGCCCGGGAGGGGGGAAATGCTCCGATAGAGAACCTGAGGGCTATGCCGGTCGGGCGCCGGGGTCCGCCAAGCAAGATGTGGACCGGGATGCCAAGGAACTTACCTGCCAAATCAAGAAGCGCTATCTCAACTGCCGCTTTGGTGAATGGATTCCCAATCACCGCGCGGTCCATTTTCTCGCGCAATTCAGAAACGTGCAGGGGGTTCTGCCCAATCAGCGCCGGAGCGAGGACGTCCTTGATCACCGCGAGGGCGCCCGCCTGCGTTTCTCCGCTCCACCAGGGGGTGACATTGGCTTCGCCCAGTCCGCGAGCACCTGTATCCGTATCAATGATCACGATCACGTAAGGAGAAGCTCGATGCTCGCCTATGGAACTCATAATGGCGAATTCAGGATTGATTTGAAGACTGACTGGATAAGCTTGAACGGATGTGATTTTCACCACGGCGCCTCGATGGATGATCGTGTATGATCGGCAGCAATTCTGCCCAATCCTGGTTCGTGCCGGCCAAATCTGTTGTTCAGTATGCCACAGGCGGCATCGAAGCTAACTCGGATAAGAAGTAGCGCCACGTTTTCATGCGACTCCTCGACTGGATCATTGTAGCGGCCTACTGCGTAATGCTGATCGCCGTCGGATTCTACTTTCGCCGGCGCGCCGCGTCCGGGATCGAAGGCTTTTTCCTGGGCGAGCGGAGCTTGCCCTGGTGGGTGATCAGCCTTTCGGATACGGCGGCTTATACGGGCGGGGGGCAAACGTTTGTGATGGTATTTTTTCTGGGCGGCTTTGCCGGGATCTGGCTGATGGCCTGGGTCAGTTGGGTGATCTGGATGCCCCTGGTCGCGGTGATTTGGGCAAAAATGTGGCGGCGGTTGGGAGTGGTGACCACCGGAGAGTTTATTGAGCGCCGCTATGGAGGACGCACCGCCCGGATTTACCGGAACGTTTTTGCCGTTTATGCGTGCCTGGCCTGGGGGCTAGTGGCTCTGGCTTACACCTCAGCCTGGATGGCCGCGACGCTCGCCCCCATCCTGGGATGGACCAACGGGCAGGTGCTGGCCGTTTTCGGCGGTGTGGCCATCATCTACATGCTCCTTTCGGGCTTCCTGGCCGTCGCCTACAATGACGTGATTCAATTTGTCATCCTGATGGCGGGCAATGTGGCATTTGGAGTTCTGCTGGTCGGAAGGATGGGCGGAATTCGGATTGCCTGGGATAAGATTGTCGCCCTCCGAGGGCACGGTTTTCTTCAGCCTCTGCCAAGCGGCGATCACCTCGCCGCCATTTCGATTGTCGCGCTCTGTATTCAAGGACTTTTCTTTGCCGGTTCTCCTTACGCGGGTGAAGGCTACACAGCTCAGCGATACATGGCGGCCAAGAACGAAGTCCATGCCGTCGCAGGGCAGATTGCCAATGGCTTTCTGGCCTTGGTGGTGCGGCTTATCCCCTTTGTTCTTATTGGCTTGGCGGCGGCCGCAGTCTACGCCCCCCAGACGGTTGCCGTGCCAGCCCAGTTATGGGGAGATCTTGTGAAAGGCAATGCGCCCAGCGGCTTGTTT
>DASUKV010000391.1:0-9925 GCA_036278555.1 Terriglobia bacterium | reverse complement strand
GTGAATCACACCCACCAGTACAGCCTGGCGGACCTTCGCACGCTTCAAGACTGGTATCTGCGCTACCAGCTTGAAACCGTGCCGGGCGTCGCGGAAGTCGCCACCATCGGGGGATTCGTAAAGCAGTATCAGGTGAAGCTTGATCCGGACAAGCTACGCGCATATAACATCCCGCTTTCGACCGTGATTGATCGTGTCCGCGCCAGCACCAATGAAGTGGGCGGCCGATTGCTCGAACTCGGGGGTGCGGAATACATGATTCGCGGCCTCGGCTATCTGAAGTCGCTCAGCGATCTCTCGAACGTGCCGGTGGCTACGAAGAACGGCACGCCGGTGCTTATCAGCGATCTCGGCACAGTTTCCTTCGGACCCGATATCCGGCGCGGCGTGGCGGAGTGGAACGGCCAGGGCGAAACAGTGGGCGGCATCGTCGTGATGCGCTACGGCATGAACGCGCTGGACGTCATCAATGGGATCAAGAAAAAACTCCAGGAGATTAAACCGTCACTGCCGCCAGGTATTTCAGTCGTATCCGGCTACGATCGTTCGGGACTCATCGAAGCTTCCATCAGTACGTTGAAGCGCGACCTACTGGAAGAAATCATCGTAGTCAGCGTCGTCATCATCATTTTCCTTTTCCATTTTCGCTCGGCATTGATCCCCATCTTCACCATCCCAATTGCCGTGGTTGGCTCCTTCCTCCCGATGTACTACCTCCACGTGAGTTCCAACATCATGTCGCTGGGAGGTCTTGCGCTCGCCATCGGCGTGCTCGTGGACGCTGCAATTGTGATGGTCGAAAATGGTTATCGCCATCTCGCTGTGCGCCAATCGGCGGCCCTCCCGCCCAACCGTGAGCTGTCGAATAACACCACAAACCAAGCCGAGTATCCGGCTGAAGCCAACGTTGCGGCGCCTCAAACTCCTGCCGAACTTCAGTGGCTCGAAGCTGAGCCATTGGCGGAGACGGGTGTGACAGCATCTGCTGAAGCGCTCCCGCCCGTGACCGCGCGCGAGAGGCGCCGAATTTTAATTGATGCCGCGAAGGAGGTGGGACCGGCGCTTTTCTTTTCGCTCGTGATCATCGTGGTCGCCTTCCTTCCCGTCTTTCTCCTGGAAGCGCAGGAAGGCCGCATGTTCAGGCCGCTCGCCTGGACCAAGACCCTGTCCATGAGCATCTCCTCAATCTTATCCATCACGCTGGTTCCCGTGCTGATGTTGATCTTTATTCGCGGCAAGCTACGCCCGGAATCCCGGAATCCTGTGTCGCGCCTGACCCAAGCAATCTATCTGCCGATTCTTCGCCTCTGCCTCCGCTACAGAAAAATCACGCTGTTCCTCAGCCTGGTGTTGTTGGCTCTCAGCTATCCCCTGGCCCAGCGCATCGGCAGCCAGTTCATGCCGTCGCTCTACGAAGGCTCGGGGCTCTACATGCCGACGGCGCTTCCTGGAATCTCGATCACCCAGGCTTCGCGGTTGCTTCAGGAGCAGGACCGCATCATCAAATCTTTTCCTGAAGTCAAAAGCGTCTTCGGCACGGTGGGCCGGTCGAACAGCGCCACCGACAACGCGCCTCTTGATATGTATGACACCACGATCATGTTAAAGCCCCAGAACCAGTGGCCGCAGGGGATGACCTACAACAAGCTGATCCGCGAAATGGATGCCAGGCTGCAATTCCCCGGCCTCACCAACACCTGGACCATGCCGGTCGCAAACCGGCTCGATATGGAACTGACGGGGATTAAAACGCCGGTGGGACTGAAGGTTCAGGGTCCGAATCTCCAGGGAATTCAGCAGGTGGCCGCCAGCATTCAGCGCGTCCTTTCGTCAATGCCTGAAGTCCGGTCGATCTTTGCTGAGAAAGTCGCGGAAGGGTTTTACGTCAACATCAATGTTGATCGCGCTCAAGCTGCGCGCTACGGGCTCACCGTCGCGGACGTCCAGCGCGCGGTCGAATCGGGCATCGGCGGTGAAAATGTTGCGGTAAATATCGAAGGGCGCGAACGATTTCCCGTCAATGTGCGCTATAACCGCGACTTCCGGGGTGACCTGGACGCGCTTCGCAGGGTGGTCATCGGAACGCCGGCAGGCGCGCAGATTCCGATTGGCGAAGTGGCAACGATTTCCTTTTCACGCGGCCCTTCGATGATCCGCGACGAGGAAGCGCAGCTTACCGGCTATGTGTTCATGGACCTGAATACCAGCAACTACGGTGGTTTTGTACATCATGCGACGCGGTTGCTGCAGCAGAAGCTTGAGCTTCCGGCGGGATTTACGTATCAATGGTCCGGCGAGTACGAATTCGAGGTGCGCGCTCAGAAACGTCTGGAACTGATCGTGCCCATCGTGTTTTTTATTATTTTTCTGCTCCTCTACGCGATTTTTCGTTCGACGGCCGAAGCGGCGATGCTGTTCTATCCAACTTTCTTCGCCCTCACCGGGGGGCTTATTTTGCAATTGTTTCTGGGTTATCTATTCAGCGTTGCCGTCTGGGTGGGTTACATTGACCTGTTTGGGATCGCGGTGGAAACCGGCGTCGTGATGATGGTTTACCTTCATGAAGCGCTCGACCGCCGGCTGGCTTCGGGCCATCCGCTTCAGCACGCGGATATCGAGGCCGCGACGATCGAGGGGGCGGTGCACCGCCTCCGGCCCAAGCTGATGACGGTGGTGTGCGTGATCGCCAGCCTGGGGCCGATCCTGTGGGAAAGCGGCATCGGCTCGGACGTGATGAAGCCCATCGCCGCTCCCATTGTGGGCGGCATGGTCACCTCCTCGATTGCGGTGCTTCTTCTGATCCCGATCTTCTTTGCGATGATGAAAGAGCGCGCGCTGCGGCGGGGAACCTTGCGCCGATCGCAAGAGAAAAGAGCTGAGGGATAAATCCGGGTTAGCTGACCCTTGCCGGGCGAATGCCAATCACCGCCATCATGCGTCCGGTTTGCTTTCCCTCTTTACGGTAAGAGAAGAAAAGATCCGTGCGGCACGCGGTGCAGAAATCCGCAACCTGGATGTGAGCGCGCGGGACGCCGGCGCTTTGCAACTGGTCCTTCGCCACGGCGACTAAATCCAATCCCAAACCTGAACCACGCGGCCGGGTGTGGCCAGGCGGCATCATGGAGAGAAAGCCCGGGAATCCGGCGGGCTTTCGTGTGGATTCAGCGGTTTTCCGGAAAAACTTTTCGCCGTACACGAAGCCGCCGCAGAAAGCATCCACCACTTCATCTCCAACCTCATAGCAGCAGCCCCGGATTGATGGCCCCAGCGCCGCAAACACATGCCGCGGCTCAGAGCCGAAAATACGCCGCATCTCGCCCACAGTTTTTTCTACAATGCGCTTCAGCGCACCGCGCCAACCGGCATGAATGGCGGCTACAACTCGAAGGCGCGAATCCGCGAGCAACACTGGAAGGCAATCCGCCGTGCGCACCGAAAGCAACACACCGGGCGCGGCCGCCATCGTGGCATCGCCGGAATGAATTTCCATCCTGTCGCTCGCGGCGAACGTGTATCCTGAAGGAAGATAATTCAGGCTGCCGTTCTTGCCCGCCGTCACCTGAAAGATTTCCGCGGAATGGATTTGGTGAATCGCCGCGAGAGAAAATTGCCGCGCCCCGATGGCTTCCAGGAACTTATCCCGATTCCGCCGCACCGGGAGCGGTTGCCGAGCGTCCGCATTACCCAAGTTCAGGCCCTCCCCCCCGCCCCGGCTCACGCCGCCTTGCCGGGTGCTGAACGCGTGTAGTAACCAGGGAAACTGGCTGAGATTCGCAGCATCAAGCCAAGTGATTCCCAGACGGGTTTTTGAAACGAAGGGTTCTCGCGCCACAGAAGGTAGTCAGAACGTCGTGGCAGGCTCACTCGGGGTGCAGTAAAATCTTTCCAAAAAAGTCCCGGCTTTCCATCTTGCGCTGCGCGGCCGCGGCTTCTCTCAGGGGAAACGAGGAATCAATCACCGCTTTAAGTTTGCCCGTGGCAATATGTTTCAGCGCTTCCGTCAATTCCCCTTTTCCTCCAATAAAAGACCCGTGCAACGTGCGCTGCCGCCCAAAAAGCGCCTGCAGGTTGAGCTTCACTTCGCCGCCCGAGGTCACGCCGCAGGTGACAAAGCGCCCGTAGGTGGAGAGCGAATCAAAGCAATCTTGCCAGACGGCGGCGCCCACATGGTCCAAGACCACATCGACACCCCGCTTGTTCGTGATTCGCCTCACCTCACCGGCAATCGACTGCCGCGTGTGATTAATCACCTCATCCGCTCCCAGGCTCCGGGCTTTTTCAAGCTTGGCGTCAGCGCCCGCCACCGCAATCACTCGCGCGTTCAAAAGCTTCGCCACCTGGATTGCCGCGCTGCCTACCCCGGACCCAGCCCCAATCACCAGAACATCTTCGCCTGCTTTCAACCCGGCGCGAGTGACGAGCATGTGCCAGGCGGTGAGGAAAACCAGCGGCACCGCGGCGGCTTCGTCAAAACTCAAATCGCCGGGGATCGGCAGGACGTTCACCTCCGGAGCTTTCACATATTCCGCATAGCCGCCATCCACCTTCAGACCGAAAAGGGTGTAACTCCGGCAAGCGCTGTCCAACCCCTTAAAACACATTTCGCATTGGCCGCAACTGATGCCCGGACAAAGCAGAACCCGGTCACCCGGCTTCACCCGGCTCGCGAGCGACCCAACCTGCGCCACGACGCCCGAAATATCGCTGCCCAGAATGTGCGGAAAGGGTAGCTTCCACTGCTCGACGCCCTCGCGCAGCCACAGATCAAGGTGATTCAGGGCGCAGGCCTTCACCTTTACCAGGACTTCGTTCGCCTGAATCTGCGGCTCCGGCGCGTCTTCGTACTTCAAGACCTCAAGCCCGCCGTGCTGGTGAATCCGCACTGCCTTCATGATTTCCCGCTCATGGCCGCCCGTGATGAAGACTTCAAACCATTACGAGGATCAGGGCGCCCCGGGTCTATTCCCGCTGTTTTTCGGAATCCAATCGAAATTCTTCCACTCTTTTTCGAGCACCTGGCATTTGTGGCAATCAAAACGCTTCAAGGCTTCAGCCCGCCCCGTGATGCGATTCGGCGCAATCTCCGAAATCTGGGTCTGGGTCAGGATGTGGCACCAATGGACGTAAAGAGGATGGTTCGGCTGCTCGATTTCGCAACGCAGGTAACTTGTGGTCGTGCCAATCCATTTCGTCCCTTCACGGTGGCATTCCGTCCGGATAAAAGCGCCTTGCTGGGCTTCGGAGGGGGGAATATTCACCCAATCAGCAATGAAGGTGTTCCCCTGAATTCGCACGCGGTAAACGTTGTGAGTAACTTCGGAGACCCATAATGTTGATCCAGCGCTGGCGGCTTTATGAGAAGGCGTATGGCCGTTTTTCTGGGCCGAATTTGCATTAATCGAGGTAGCCAGGAGAAGGGCCGTACAGCCAATCATCCATCGGAGAGACGCAGCCTGAAGTTTGCCCGAATTCCTCATAGTTTCTCGTGAACACTTGTCGGGAACCGAGTGAAAGGAACGTTAACTCTGCCTCGATTCACGCGGGTCTGAAGTCTGCTAGAATAACCTTATTCCGCAGGCGGTGGTAACGAAAAGTGACGGCAGTTTTCACCGAAAAATACGACGTGGTCGTCGTCGGGGCGGGGCATGCAGGCTGCGAGGCCGCCGTAGCTCCGGCCCGGATGGGCTTGAAAACCGCCCTTTACACGATCAATCTCGACCTGATCGCCCAAATGTCCTGCAACCCTGCCGTGGGTGGCATCGCCAAAGGACACCTCGTCCGCGAGGTGGACGCGCTGGGCGGCATTATGGGCGAAGTGATCGATGCCGTCGGAATCCAGTTCCGCCTGCTGAACACCAGCCGCGGGCCGGCCGTATGGTCGCCTCGCGCCCAGGCGGACAAAAAGCAGTATCGCATGAAAATGCGCCAGACTCTCGAAGCCGAGCCGGATCTTCGGATTAAACAAGCGGAGGTGGTCGACTTAGTTCTCGAGGATTTGCCGGGGAACGCTGCCGGGTTAACCCCCCGCCGAGCTGTCCGGGGCGTTCGCTTGCGGGACGGGCGCACTGTCGAAGCAGGCGCGGTAATTATCACCACCGGCACGTTCCTTAACGGGCTGATTCATTGTGGCGAGCAGACCTACCCCGCGGGGCGCTCCGGCGAGCCGCCCGCGGTGATGCTAGGTGAAGCGCTCCGGCGGCTTGGCTTTGAGGTAGGACGGCTCAAGACGGGAACGCCGCCGCGTCTCGATGCGCGCACCATTGACTTTACGCGGTTTCAGGAGCAACACGGCGACGCCGTTCCCACTCCCTTCAGCTTTCGTACCAAGGCCATCACGCAGCCGCAAACGGTCTGCTGGATTGGCTATACGAATTCGGCCACCCACCAGGCGCTCCGCGAAAACCTGCACCGCTCCCCGCTCTATTCGGGCCAGATCAAAAGCCTCGGCCCTCGCTACTGTCCGTCCATCGAAGACAAGGTCGTGAAGTTCCCGGACAAGGCGCAGCACCAGATTTTCCTGGAGCCCGAAGGCATGGACACATACGAGATTTACCTGAACGGCATGTCCACTTCCATGCCCATTGACGTGCAAGCCGCCGCGGTGAAATCTATTCCGGGGCTTGAAGACGCGGAAATGATCCGGCCGGGCTATGCCATTGAATACGATATGGTGCAGCCCACGGAGCTGAATCCCTGGCTTGAAACGAAGCAGATTCAAAACCTGTTTCTGGCCGGACAGATCAACGGAACCACCGGTTACGAAGAGGCGGCGTGCCAGGGAATCATGGCTGGCATCAACGCGGGACTGCGGGTGCAAGGGAAAGATCCGCTCATGATTGAGCGCACGCGAGGCTACACCGGAATTCTGATCGACGACCTGGTGAGCAAAGGCGCCGACGAGCCCTACCGCATGTTTACGTCGCGTGCCGAGTTCCGTTTGCACCTGCGCATTGACAACGCGGATGAACGCCTTACCCCAGTTGGCTATCAGGCGGGGGTGATCCGGCACAGGGATTACGAGGCTTTCCTCGAAAAGCAGACCAGGGTTTCCGCCGTTTCAAGGTTCCTGGTGCAATCACGCCTTGATCCTCGCACGCGAGCCGGTGAAGTAATTTATGGAAAAATCGGGATGATGTCCGGCGGCCAGTTCCTGGGGCCGGGAACCCTCACCGGAGCGCAGTTGCTGAAGCGCTCTGAGTTGGGGATCGAGGACCTGATGGAATGGATCCGTGAAGGGCTGGCCGGCGAGTTCCGCGTGCCAGGAGATTCCGAGAGCCTGCTCGCACGAGAGGAATCACGGCGCGTCGAAACCGATTTCAAGTATGAGGGATACCTTGCCCAGCAGGAAAAGCAGATCGAGCGCATGAAGCGCGCCGAGACCCACCGTATCCCAAACTGGTTCGATTACCACAAAGTGTCCGGTCTTTCGCGGGAAGTTGTGGAAAAGCTCACCAAGGTCCGCCCGCTGACGCTCGGCCAGGCCTCTCGCATTCCTGGCGTTACTCCCGCCGCAGTCTCACTTGTCAACGTGTATATCGAGATTTTCCAGCGCCGGGGTGTAGAACAAACTTCGGCGTAAACCAGATCATCCTCTCAGGCTCACCCGAGGAATCCTTGATTTCACCGCAGGTTTGTAAGAAAATCTGAATATCGGGAAGCCGGAGGGAACGATGCCCACAACTCGGGAAGAAGCGGTCAGAATCGGCGCGAAACACCAAGTTACGATTCCGCGAAGTATCTCCAGGGCGCTCCGCCTCAAAGCGGGTGATCACATGCTAGTTCGCCTCGTGGGCGATAGGGTGGAAATGGTTCCGGCAAGTTTGGTTCCGAGAGGCCAGCTATGGTTTTGGACTTCAGAATGGCAGCAAATGGAGCACGAGGCCGAGAAAGATATCGTTCACGGCAGAATCAAAGAGTTCGAATCCGCCGAAGCGCTGCTTAAGGCTTTGAAACCATAAGAACTGGAATGCCTGCTCGTCGGCAAAGCCAACACGCCCGGCAACCGTCACAATCAGCCCGCATTGCACGCACTGAATCCTTTGCGAGAGACTTCAAGCAACTTCCAAAAGAGATACAGAGGCGCGCGGAAGAAGCTATCAGGCGTCTGGTTGAAACCCCATCCCACCCTTCATTGCGGACAAAAAAGATGAAAGGGGCAAGCGGCATCTGGGAAGCGAGCGTCACGATGCCCTACCGGATTACCTATTGTCGCTCGGGGGAGGTCATCCTCCTGCGTCGCATCGGCACGCATGATATCCTCAAACGCGAAGCCCGTTAGCCCGCGCATGAGCCCTACCGCTTCGGCTCCCACTTCTTGAAGAAAGCGACAAAGCCGGAAGGATTCATCGAGCGCGCGTCGGCAAACTGGCCCTGTTTCATGGAATAGAGCAGCTTACCGTGCGAATCGAGGATGGCAAGAGCGGGAATTCCCCTGCTTAACGGCACTCCGTATTCGCGGGCGACGTCGAGATTTATATTCCACCGCCCGACGCTGATTGGCACCACCACGAAGCTTCTTTTGATGATTGACCCCAACTCGCCCCGGCGCATCTGGGCATCCAGAGCGTGGCAGTCCGGGCACCAGTTGGCGCCAAAATCCAAAACGATATTCTTGTGGCTGCGAGAAGCTTCCGTGATGGCAGCGGCGATCTGCTGCCGGGCGTTCGCGTGGTCGTTAAAAATTTCCCCAGAGGCTGCTTGGGCCAGCGAGACCGCTACGCCAACGATCAGGCCGAGCAATATCATCTTCTTCGCGTTCATAGGACTCCACCGAACGTTGAACAAAGCCAAGCAACAAGCTCAAAGTTTTCCAAGCGCGTCCTCAATCGATTTGAGATCGCTCTGGGAGACCTCGCCCGGTAAGGGATCGGAGGCGCGGCGCGCATAAACATGGCCGCCCGCTTGGCCCACCTCAACCGTCTCCGACTGATTCTTGGACCCAAACTGTACCTTAAAAGAATACATCGGTTTCGCCAAGCCAAATTTTGCCAGTTCTCCAGGCTTCGCCGGCGGGAACGACGTGACGCGCAAGTCGCGCAACGCGGAAAGAAAAGCCTGAACTTTATCCGATGAGGCCTGCTTTGCTGCAGGCGCGGTCTCCTTCCACTCATTCTTCACCTGCTCGAATGACTGCTGGCCTTTCGACGTCGTCACGTCGAAACTCTTCACATCAAACGTATTCCAGGAAAACAAGTCTTTGTCGCGAAAATCGCTCGCGCTCTTTTGGAGCTGACTGACGGAGTCCTGATCCAAAGTGAAAACTGGAGCCAGCGCCGAATTCATAGCGTAATAGCCGCCGCTGGCCTTTTTGCCCACCAGGAGAGTCTGCGCCGCTGAGGGCGTGACGAGCTTCAGCGTCAACTCCGGCTTTCCAAATCCATACTTTGAATCATGGCCTTTTTTTTCGGAAACGATGCTCTGCATGGTGAGGGCCTGGAGATTATCCACCAGGCCATCGACGGTGAAATGATCGGCCCGCACATCCGGCGGCAAGGAAACGTCCCAGACGCCCTCAGGATTCTTCGCCAGGGTGTAAGTCTGGCTGCCGGACTTCGCTTCAATCCGGTCCAGCTTGCCGGTATCAAGCGTCACCGCCTTAGTATTCCGCAAATCGAAAAGTGTCTTTTCAAGAGCAGTCTTGGTGCTATCCGTCAGGGTAAAAACGCGAGGGTTTCCCTCCACCTGGGCGTAAACTCCGTTGCTGGTTGGCGTTTCGGAGCCCAGCAGAAGCGTGAACTGCTGCGGCTTGGAATTCGTCTCAACCTGGATGGTTTCCTGGGGCGGGTCCAGGCCAAAATCCTTCAAGTCCGCCGGATGAGCGGCAATCGTCTGGTCGATTGTCGCCGTGCTCAGGCTTTGAAGAAATGCAGTGATTTTACCCTGGTCCGCGTCAATCGGCTGCGGCTTCACGATGCTCCATTCCTTC
>DASUKV010000390.1:0-4581 GCA_036278555.1 Terriglobia bacterium | reverse complement strand
CCTCCTGCCGCGCGCCTTCGAATCCATCGAAGTTACCGGACAGATTTCGAGCGAAACGGCTCTCCTCACGGGACTGCACGCCGGCACTCCGGTGGTGGCGGGAGCGGGCGACCAGGCCGCCAGCGCCGTGGGCAACGGGATCGTGTCTCCCGGGCTTACTTCCGCAACCCTCGGAACCTCCGGCGTCATTTTCGCTTACACCAAAGCGCCCAAGCTGGACCCGCAGGGGCGTATCCACACTTTCTGCCACGCCGTTCCGAAGAAGTGGCACGTAATGGGCGTGACCCAGGGCGCGGGCCTCTCCCTGCGCTGGTTCCGCGAGCAGTTCGGCGCCGCCGAATCCTGGTACGCGCGCGAGATCGCGGCCGATCCCTACGAAATCATCATCCAGGAAGCCCAGAAAATCCCTCCGGGCAGTGATGGATTATTATTCCTGCCTTACTTGATGGGCGAACGCACACCGCACCTGGACGCCGAGGCGCGCGGCGCCTGGTTTGGATTGACGGCAGGGCATACAAGAGGCCACCTGATCCGCGCGATTCTCGAAGGCGTGGCTTTCAGCCTGCGTGACTCGCTCGAAATTTTCAAGGAACTGAAAATTCCCGTCAATCAAATCCGCGCTTCCGGCGGCGGCTCGCGAAGTCCGCTCTGGCGCCAGATTCAGGCGGATATCTATGGAACGGACGTCGTAACTCTTAGCGAGGCCGAAGGCTCGGCTTACGGCGCGGCGCTCCTGGCCGGCGTGGGCGCGAAGGTTTACAAGTCGGTTGAAGAAGCCGCGAAGCATACGATTCGGATTCACGAAAGCGTTGCGCCAAAACCGGATAATACGCGGGCTTATGACCGGCTTTATCAAATTTATCGCGGCCTTTACCCCGCGGTGCGCAATTTGTCACATCAGCTTGGGCGACTGGGCCGGGAAGCTTGAAAGCCGCGTGCGCCCCGCTAGGTTGTTGCGGAGTACGCTGTAGCGGCGGCGTCCTCGCCGCCGGTTTTTAAATAGGAGAGACCGGCGGCCAGAGGCCGCCGCTACAGCAAAATCTTCCGTAGGACACTCATGATCCTTAACCGCCGCTTTCTGTCAGTCCTCCTCACGATAACTCTGTGGGCCGCCGGACAGGCCGCGCTCGCCGCCGGAAGATATTCCGTCACCAAAGAGGAAGTGCAGGGCCACACCACGTATCACCTTCACGACCACTCGCTCAAAATGGATTTCGGCCTCGTGCCCGATATCGGCAACTTCGCTTATGAGTTCAAAGCGGACGGCAAAGACGTTCTTGTCCCGGTCGAGTCGCTCGCAAGCTACGCGAAGGCCCGGCAGTTCCGCGGCGGCATTCCGTTTCTTGAGCCCTTCGCTAACCGGCTCGATGGAGATTATTACTTCTTCCAAGGGCGCAAATATCTTCTGAATGGCTCGCTCGGTAATTTTTTACGCGATCAGTTTGGCCAGCCGATTCACGGGCTGCTCGTCTATGAAACCCACTGGCGCGTGACGAAAGAAGGGGCGTCAGATTCTGAAGGCGCGTTCGTCACTTCGCGGCTGGATTTTTATAAGTACCCGGCGCTGATGGCGCAGTTCCCGTTCGCCCATACCATCGAAGTGACTTACCGGCTCAAGGATGGACGCCTCGAAAACACCACGATGATTCGCAACCTGAGCGCTTCCGCCATGCCGGTGGACATTGGCTATCATCCTTACTTCCAGCCCGGCGGAACGCGCGAAAACTGGGTTGTGTCACTCCCCGCCCGCAAACATTGGATTCTGGATAAAAAGCTCATCCCCACAGGAGCCACCCAGCCCACGGACGAGCTCTTGAAGAACCCCACACATTTCGTTCTGGGCAAGACTTATCTCGATGATGTCTTTTCCGATTTGCCGCGCGATTCTCAGGGTCTCGCGCGCGTTTCCGTCGAGTCCGGCAACAGCAAAATTGAGGTGCTTTTCGGCAAAGAGTACAGTTTCGCGGTGGTTTATGCTCCCTGGCCGCACAGCTTGATTTGTTTTGAGCCTTATACCGGCCCGACCGATGCGTTCAACCTTCATCACGAAGGCAAATTTCCTGGCTTGGTTATCTTGAATCCGGGCCAAACGTTCCAGGCAAAATTTTGGATCGTGCCCACAGGGTTTTGAATTGTAGCGGCGGCATCTGGCCGCCGGTCTCTGTTTCTTAAAAACCGGCGGCCAGAGGCCGCCGCTACAACAGTACACCTCGCCCTAAGCCCTCTAGCTCCGAGAGGGCTGGAATCTATCGGATTCACCGCCCTCGCCCCCTGAAAAGGGGGAGAGGGTGTCCTGCGTAGCGGGACGGGTGAGGGGGCCACATCTATGGCGGAATCTTTGCCTTGACGGATTGTTTAGGAGGGTATCTCACCATGATCAAACGGCATTTTCAACGCTTTGTCCTGGCGCTTTTCATCCTGGGAGTCATCTTCGCGGTCGCGCCGCTCTCGCCGCAAAAGGGCATGCAAGCGCCGAACGTCCTCCATCTTTTTTCAGCGAGGCTGGCCATGGCGAATCCTGCTTCTTCCTACACCGCCAAGATCGAAAAGACCCAATACAACGGCTGGAACGTCTACAGGGTAACGAACGGCCTCATCAGCCTCTACATTGCTCCCGAGCTGGGCGGGCGCGCCATTCAGCTTGAGCTGGGAGATCAGGGGCTTTTCTTCGTAAACAAGAATCTGGCGGGCAAGGTGCTTCCGGAGGATCAGGACAATCTGAAATCCGGCTGGGCAAACTACGGCGGCGATAAAGTGTGGCCCGCGCCGGAAGGCTGGGACAGCGACGCCGAGTGGCCCAGCATTCCTTATTACATCCTCGATGGCGCCGTGTTCGCCTTCAAAGTGGCAAAAGACACGCCCCAGGAAGTGGCCGTCCGCGTCACCAGCCCCGAAGATCCGCGCACGGGCGTGCAATTTGAACGCACCTTTCATGTTTATGCCGGCACGACGCGAGTGACCGTGGACCAGGTGATGAAGAATATCAGCCAGCGGCAAATCCGCTGGGGTATCTGGCACCTGATCCAGAACAACGCGGCGGACGCGCACGATCCTTCAAAGCCCAATCCCGAACTTTATATGTACATCCCGGTGAACCCGCACAGCATGTTTCCCAAAGGCTACTACATTGCCTATGGCGACGCGCTCCATCCGAGCTACAAGCTGGTGGATCAGGGCCGCATCCTGCGCGTGCACTATCTTTACATGGTCGGCAAAGTGGCCCTGGATTCGAGCGCCGGCTGGTACGCGGTGGTAAACGGGCAGAAAAACATCGGGTACGTGGAAAACTTCAAGCACTTCGCCGGCCAGGAATACCCCGATAACGCTTCGATCGAATCTTGGAATGACGGGCCGGGCAAAATCTCGCGCGGGCCATTTTTCCAAACGCTGCCCGATAACCCGGAAAAAACGCCCTATTTCCTGGAAACAGAAGTCCTCAGCCACTACGCCCAGCTCGACCCCGGCCAGCAATACGAATTCACGGTTCACTGGTCGCCCACCAGCGTGACCAATCCCATCGTGAACACGGTCTGGGCGGGCGCGATCAGCCAGCCGCTTTCCGCTTCGGTCGAGGGCTCTCAAATCGCCCTGAAGGGCGTCTTTGGCGTCTTCACGCCGGGCGAGTTGGTGGCGAATTTTTATAGCTCGATGGGTGAAATCCTGGCGCATGAGGACTTGCAGCCGGTCGACCCCCGCCATGTTGTCCGGCTCGAGAAAAGCGTTCCTCTTCCCGCGCATACCTACCGCGTGAGCGTTTTCGTTCGCGACGCAGCCGGCGCCAATCGCGGCTTTCTTGGGAATGTGATTGTCAACCACCAGATGCAAACTGCCAACGGCCTCTAAGTTCGAGGGAATCTTGTTCCATTTGTCTCCATCGAAATGGAGAGAAAGAATATAATGGACGCCGGTGGTAGCCACGGCACGGCTTTTGAGCCGTGGGCTTTTGTAGCGCCGGCATCTTGCCGGCATCGGAAATGCCGCCATGATGGCGGCGCTACGATCGCGACAAATGCTCGCTCGATGATTCTTTTTTGGCTCTAAAATCCCGTAAGCCATTGATAACAAGCGATCATTAGAATAACAAACCCAAAACAAACCCACTTTCGAATCCGCTCGATGACCTGATCTATGTTCCGACGGCTTCTCATCGCTTCTCTCCTGTTGCCCTTCATCGGTCGGCCAGCCGCTTCCCAAACTCTGCCGTTCGCATCGTGGCAAGGGGTCTTGCGCGGCGCGAACGGCCAACTTTTACCTCAGGCTCAGATCACGCTGGGCGTGGTTCCGCCCGGAGCGCAATTCGAAAGCGCCACGGACGATACGGGGAATTTCTCCTTTGCCCGCCTTCCCGCCGGAACGTACACGCTCTCCGTGCGATGGCGCGAGGTAAGCGCCCGCGCCGCGAACGCGATCAGCCTGAAACCCGGCGAACGGTTCGAAGCCTGGCTCGAACTCGCCCCGGGCGGCCGAATCCTGATCCACGCCAATCGCACGAGCGCGGGCGCGAACCGCGCAAATCCGGGCGGAGTCGCGCCGAACCCCAACGCCTCAACCGGCGGCGAAAAGCTCACCGGCCGCGAGGTT
>DASUKV010000389.1:0-2316 GCA_036278555.1 Terriglobia bacterium | reverse complement strand
CCTCCTGCCGCGCGCCTTCGAATCCATCGAAGTTACCGGACAGATTTCGAGCGAAACGGCTCTCCTCACGGGACTGCACGCCGGCACTCCGGTGGTGGCGGGAGCGGGCGACCAGGCCGCCAGCGCCGTGGGCAACGGGATTGTTTCGCCCGGGCTTACTTCCGCGACCCTCGGAACCTCCGGCGTTATTTTCGCTTACACCAAAGCGCCCAAGCTGGACCCGCGGGGGCGTATCCACACTTTCTGCCATGCCGTTCCAAAGAAGTGGCACGTAATGGGCGTGACCCAGGGTGCGGGCCTCTCCCTGCGCTGGTTCCGCGAGCAGTTCGGCGCCGCCGAATCCTGGTACGCGCGCGAGATCGCGGCCGATCCATACGAAATCATCATCCAGGAAGCCCAGAAAATCCCTCCGGGCAGTAATGGATTATTATTCCTGCCTTACTTGATGGGCGAACGCACACCGCACCTCGACGCCGAGGCGCGTGGTATGTGGTTTGGATTGACGGCGGCGCATACAAGGGGCCACCTGATCCGCGCGATTCTCGAAGGCGTGGCTTTCAGCCTGCGTGACTCGCTCGAAATCTTCAAGGAACTGAAAATACCCGTCAATCAAATCCGCGCTTCCGGCGGCGGCTCGCGAAGTCCGCTCTGGCGCCAGATTCAGGCGGATATCTATGGAAAGGACGTCGTAACTCTCAGCGAGGCCGAAGGCTCGGCTTACGGCGCGGCGCTCCTCGCGGGTGTAGGCGCGAAGGTTTATAAATCCGTCGAAGATGCTGCACGCGAGGTCATCCAGATTCGCGAAAGCGTTGCGCCAAAACCGGATAACACGCGGGCTTATGACCAGCTTTATCAAATTTATCGCGGCCTTTACCCCGCCGTGCGGGACCTGTCTCATCAGCTTGGGCGCCTGGGCCGGGAAGCTTGAAAGCCGTGGGTGGCGCAGCGCGGTGAGGCCGCACCCAACGGAAATGTCATTCTGAGTGAGCGCAGCGAGCGAAGAATCCCTGAATTTAAAAAAGGCAAATACGGGGATTCTTCGCTGCCGCTCAGAATGACAAGGTCCGAAATTCTTGCTAAAAAACCAATAATTTACGCTCTTACAATGCAGAGACACAAAGTCTCGCAAAGCAGACAGAACAGTTCTTCTTGGCGTTTCTTTGCGCCTTGGCGCCTTTGCGAGAGGCTTTGCATTTACACGTCCGCTTATTGCGAAGTCTCCCATAGGATACCCATGCTCCAAAACCGCCGCTTTCTGCCAACGCTCATCCTCACGGTGACCCTGTGGGCAGCCGGACAGGCCGCGTCGCCCGTGCTCGCTGCGGGAAGATATTCTGTCACTAAAGAGAAAGTCGAAGGCCACGCCACTTATCATCTTCACGATCACGCGCTCAAAATGGATTTTGGTCTCGTGCCGGACATCGGCAATTTTGCCTATGAATTCAAAGCGGACGGCAAAGACGTTCTTGTCCCGGTCGAGTCGCTCGCAAGCTACGCGAAGGCTCGGCAGTTCCGCGGCGGCATTCCGTTTCTTGAGCCCTTCGCTAACCGGCTCGATGGAGATTATTATTTCTTCCAAGGGCGCAAATATCTTCTGAATGGCTCGCTCGGTAATTTTTTGCGCGATCAGTTTGGCCAGCCAATTCACGGGCTGCTCGTCTACGAGACTCACTGGCGTGTCGTAAAACATGGCGCCTCGGATTCTGAAGGCGCGTTCGTCACCTCGCGGCTGGATTTTTACAGATACCCGGCGCTGATGGCACAGTTCCCTTTCGCCCATACCATCGACGTGACTTACCGGCTTAAGGATGGCCGCCTCGAAAACACCACGGTGATCCATAACGTGGGCGCATCCGCCATGCCGGTTGATATTGGGTATCATCCTTACTTCGAGTCCCCCGGAACGCGCCAAGATTGGGTGCTCTCGCTCCCCGCCCGCAAGCATTGGATTCTAAACAAGAAGCTGATCCCCACGGGCGCGACCGAGCCCACGGACAAGCTCTTGACGAATCCCGCCCATTTCGTTCTGGGCAAGACGTATCTCGATGATGTCTTCTCCGATTTGCCGCGCGATTCGCAAGGCCTGGCGCGCGTTTCCGTCGAGTCCGGCAACAGCAAAATTGAGGTGCTTTTCGGCAAAGAGTACAGTTTCGCGGTGGTTTATGCTCCCTGGCCGCACAGCTTGATTTGTTTTGAGCCCTATACCGGCCCGACCGATGCGTTCAACCTTCATCACGAAGGCAAATTTCCTGGCTTGGTTATCTTGAATCCGGGCCAAACGTTCCAGGCAAAATTTTGGATCGTGCCCACAGGGTT
>DASUKV010000388.1:0-11791 GCA_036278555.1 Terriglobia bacterium | reverse complement strand
CGTGGTTCTGCATCGAACCGAATGTGGGGGATAATTTGGAGCAGAATATCAGCCCCATCGGCAAGCTGTTCTACTCGGTCAGCACGCTGCAATGCATGACCTGCTCGCTGGCTTATCAGGGTGCGGGATACGGCGCGGGCCTGGGCCCGGCTCATGTGCGCAAGGTTGCGGAGGGCGCGGGATTCAAGCGTTTCAAGAAACTGGCGATTGAAAATCCTTTCAACCAATTCTTTGAAATCCGGCCTTAAGATCACGGCATTCTTTACCGAACTTTCACGCCGCAAATGATGCCTGAACGTGCCGAGCGGACTGACACTCTCAATGACTCTGTCGCCGAGGGTGCGCTCAAGGCCAGCCAACCGCCCGAGACCGAAGTTGCCGCTCATTTCCACGCTGACCTGCTTGAATATCTGATCGCCAACTCCTTGGGGTCGGATCCGGCTGTTCTGGCGCTTCACCGCTACTTGCCTGTCGAGATATACCTCGAAGGCGAACCTGCTGACCTGGATAGCAGCGTCGCCCTCGCCGTTGTTGAACTTGTGAGAGACGGAGATCTCAAGGAATTAGGATTTGAGGTTCACTCCGTTGGGCCGTGTGAGACAGGTTCGCTCCGCATCAAATTTGTTCTTCGCTCGCTTGAGCGCCTCACTCTCGAAGGCGTCCGCGACCTCACCGAGCGGATCAAGGCAGCTTGTGAAGACTCCCTGAATTCCACCCCTGGCGCGCCGGAACCCGGAAAAGAGAACAAGCAGACGACGTTGATTGATGCCCAGATTCTTCAAGCAAAAGTCACGGCCTATGCCGCGGCTGCGACCTTCATTATCACGCTGCTCAGCGCGGCGGTGGCGGGATACATTAATTGGGGCCATCTTCGGGCCGAAAAACGAGCCGACCAGCCCGCCATCATCCTTCGCATTGAACCTTCCTCGCGGGCTTTTACCGTTCCAGGCTACCCGCAACAGCCTCCTGATAGGCTCGAACAGCAGGGCGGACAGGAACTTTAACGGAAAGCAAGATCACGATAGGGGTGTGGTCCTTCACCTTAACAGGCACTTCGGAAAGGTCTCAGATAATTGCCTGGAGATAAGCGTTGAAGTAACGCTCTCGAGGACGTATCGCTTGCCCGGAGGGCAAGTCCGTGAATAGCCGTAGGTGGAACCTACGGAAGTAGATGCATCCCGATAGCCACAACCCCGGGAGGGGTCGTAGAGCCCTTCAGAATAATTTGGTCAACCCTGCGGGGTTGATCCGATTTTTGGCCGCTCGTTTTCCGTAGGTTGCACCTACGGCTACGCACAGGTCGCCCCCTCACGGGGCTGTGCCAATGCTGAGGCGGTTACATCCGGGCAGGAATTTCGATGCCAAGCAGCTCAAGCGCCTGGCTCAGCGTCTCGCTCGAGAGATATACCAGCGCCAGCAGGAACCGCTGAAGGTCAGGATCGGTCTCGTGGAGGACGGAATGGTGGTGATAAAAGTTGTTAAAAGCCTGCGCCAGACGAAAGGCGTATTTCGCGAGCGCCGCCGGCTCCTCTGAGGAGACGGCTTGTTCGACCGCCAGTTCCAGTTGCGCTGCCAGCGCCGTCAGATCCCAGAAATCCGGCTGATCCTGGCGATTCAAAAAACCGGCAAGCTGGCCGTGCGGCATTGAATCCAGAAGATTCCGCGGATCGAAGCCGGCATGCGTCTCCTGAAACTTCCGGAAAATGTTGCGGGCGCGGACCACGGTATATTGCAAGTAAGGCCCGGTCTCGCCCTCAAAAGCCAGCGCATCTTTGAAGTCAAACGCAATCAGAGTTCGGCGCGTGTATTTCAACAGGAAATAGCGCAGGGCGCTCACCGCAATCCTGCGTGCGATAGACTTCTGCTCGCCGTCTGTGGTGGTCATTTCGCGGGCCTGAACCTCTTCGAGCGCACGCTCTTCCAGCGCATCCAGCAGATCATCCGCCTTAATGCCCAGCCCCCTTCTTCCCGAGACTTCCACGTAGCTCCTGCGGCGGTCCTCGTCGCTCAAAGGCAATCCCATTTCTTCCGCGCAGCGAGGCGAAAGCCCCACCACTTCATAAGCAAAATGGTAAAGATTTGCGGCTTGTTCCCGATAACCCAGGGCGAGAAAGGCTTTGCGGACAATGTCCTGCAGGTAGGACTGCCGCGTATCGATCACGGCATAGGCCTTGGTTCCGTGGCCGAAGGGCGGCGCACCATCTTCACCGGGAGGCTCGGTGCGCCACGCTTCTTTCCCGTTTGGCCCATCGGGATAGCGATAGAAGCGTTGATATTGAAAATCTCTACCCAGTAGAGCGAATTTCCAAAGATGGTAGGCGATATCCTTGCCGACATATGTCACGGTGCCGTTGGAGCGGACGATAATCTTGACGTCCTCAGCCTCTGCGTTTTCGCCACCGGAACTCGTTCCCTCTTCAAGGTCCATCACCCAGCAGCCGCGGTTTTTGCCGGAATCTTCAAAGCGAATCGCGCCGATTTTCTTCATCAACTCGAAAGCGTAATGCCAGAAGTTCAGGCGTAGGATTTCGCTTTCCTGGACCAGAAGCTCATAGCGAATGTTGATGCGCCGCATGGTTTCTAAATGCAGCCGCGTGATAGCGGTGGAAATAGTTTCCGCCATCTCTGCCAAATCGCCGTGACCATGCTCGACCGCCCTCAGTGTCTCCGAACGCCATGCGAGGGCCGAGGGTTCCGCCTCGTAGTGCTGAAAAACACGCGCGTAAAGGTCCCAGCAGTAATAGTCGAAGCGCGGGCCGGAGGGATTTTCGATCAATTCGCGCACTTCCGGGAGCGATTTTCTTTCAAGATGAGCAAACCCGGCGACAACATCCGCCACTTGAACGCCGGTGTTGTCGATATAGTTTTGCACTTCGACGGCTGACCCTTGGAAACGCAGCAGGCGGGCGAGCGTATCGCCCAGAACGGCGTTGCGCAGATGGCCGATGTGAGCTGCCTTGTTGGGGTTAATGCTGGTGTGTTCGACGAGGATCTTTCCGGCTTTATCGCCCGCCCGGAAGCTGGGCGGCTGCGCTTCCCCGGCGCGGGCCTGGAAGACGCTGGAAGCCAACGCGGTGCGGTCAAAATGAAGATTGATGTATCCAGCGCCCGCAATGCTTGCGCGTTCGACGCCCGCAATCGGCAACAACTCCGCCGCCACCTGTTCGGCGATTTTTCGCGGCGGCTGGCGAAGCTGTTTCGCCAGGTCAAAACAGGTGGCGATGGAAATTTCGCCCATTTCGGACGAGGGGGGAAACCCCAGCGCGGGCTCGGGGATCGTCACATTAAACAGCCGCTGAACGGTCTCGGTGAATCTTCTGCGCACCGCTTGCTGGATTTCAAGGTACATTGTTTTCCTTACCAAGCTGTCATTCTGAGGAGCGAAGCGGTCCTGAGCGCCGCGAAGGAAGAATCTCTGTATTTGAAAAAAAGCAAAAATACGGGGATTCTTCCGCCTCGCTTCGCTCAGCGTCAGAATGACATGGTCCCAATAGAGCGCTACGATTACCTAAACTGCGGATAAGCGCGGGCGCTTCGGCTTCCGTCTTATGTCGCCCGGCAGGCGGGTGAAGTTCAAGTCTTCGCCGCTCCGTAGCTTAGTGACATAGATGATCTGTCCAGTGTGATAAGCAAAGTGCTCGGTGATGTGGGTCACCGCTTCGAATCCCGTGACGTGAAATTTCTGAATCGTATAGTCCGAACGAAGATCGACTGACGAAAGTTTGCCAAGCGTGCGGCATGCTGACTTGACTGTTTTTTGCAGCAAGGCAACCAGGACGCGCTTAGGAATCGGCCCTTGCTCTTGAAATTCCTGATCGCGATTGCGAATGTCGGGCTCGCCTCCGAGCCCCGAAACGATCCACTGCCGCACGTTCCCGGCAAGGTGCAGCGCCAGATTCCCGGCGCTGTTTGAAGCTGCATTGGGCCGCCACCAGACGTCTTCATCCGAAAGCTTTTCCAGGCACGCAATGATCCGGGGCAAGTGGTGTTCCACAAGGCTGTGCTGTGCCTGAACGAGGAAATCCCGCGCGAAGTTCTGGGGCGCGTTTAAGGGGCTTTCTGGTTTTTGAGGGCTCTTATTTCGGCGCGCAGATTTTCTTTCCATGATGTCTCCTCCCAATAGGTCAGCCAAAGGTAAAAAGTGGCGTAGCTCCGCCAGCCTGCCCACTTGCGGGCAAGCGCCTCCACGCGAGGGATCGCCGGCTGCTTCCTCAGCCCGTAGAAGAACTGAATGGACTTCTGAAGCCCAACGTCCGCGGCGGGCAGGCAATCCAAGCCACCCAGAGCGCGCATGGCCACGTAATGAGCGGTCCAGGCCCCGACACCCTTCAAGCTCAGCAGCTTTTCTTGAGCGGCGGAAGCTTCGAGCGAGCGCAAAGCGCCGAGGTCGAAGCTTCCGTCCACAATAGCTTGCGAGATGGCAAGGATGTACCGCGCTTTGGGCCCGGAAATCTGCAGCTTGCGCAAATCTTGGGGCGTCCTAATGGCCAGCGCCGCCGCGTTCGGAAAAAGGTTGTAACGGCTGCCTTCGAATTCAACGAAGCGTCCGTGGGTCTCAATGAGCGCGCGCTTCACCTGGTGCGCGAACGAGAGGTTCACCTGCTGCTCCAGAATTGCCGAGACAAGCGCCTCATAAGGGTTTGCCACTTGCGGAATGCGCATCCCGCGGAAATGAACCACCAGACGCGAGAGAACGGGATCGAGCGCGGCGAGAGTGTAAAAAGGATTCAGATCAAAGTCCACCGCAAGCTGTGTGCGGGCGCTATCGAGAACCGCTCGCCTCGCCGCACTATGCGAGGGCCCCTGGAGAATGCGAACGCGCAGCCCGCCGCCCGAGCGCGCGTCTCGTTCTGATACGCCGTAAAGCACCGGCTCGCCCTCTACTTCGATCACTCGGCGAAATTCGCCCGCGACGAAATAATCCAGCAGCGGAGCAAATGAGCGCCCGTTCAAAAGCGACGGCGGACTCAGGATGAAGCGCAGGGTGCGGTGAAAATTGAACGGTTCCCGGGGCTTGAGAATCATGGAGTCGATTTTTCTCAAATGCAGGGATTCTTCCTTAGCTCCCGTGAAGATCGCAGTAGCGGCAGCCTCTGGCCGGCGGTCCCTACTTCTTAAAAACCGGCGGCCAGAGGCCGCCGCGACAGCGTTGGTCGCGCCCGGCTGCGCAGCCTGAAGCCTGTAACTTTCCACCGGGAGCGTCATCTTTATGGAGTAGTGGAAATGCGATCGGAACTTTCGACTGCTCTGGAGCAAGGCGTAAAATTGCATTATACTTCCGAGGTGGCTCCTGAACCGAATCGTTTATCAAAAAATGGGATGACTCCCAGCAGCTTGGCACATCTGCCGCAGGAATCGCTCGTCAAAACCGAATCCGAGCTGGTTGCCGGGGCAAAGGCTGGAAACCAGGAGGCGTTTGAAAGTCTTGTAGGCCTGTACGAAAGAAAGATTTACCGGCTTGCCCTCCGGCTCACGGGCAATGCCGAAGACGCCGAGGATGTTCTTCAGGAAACCTTCTTGAAGGCTTACGAGCACCTGCCGGACTTCCGCCAGGACTCGCGCTTTTACACTTGGCTGGTCCGCATCGCGGTGAACGAAGGTTTGATGAAGCTGCGCAAGCGGCGGTCCGACAGATCGGAGCCGCTCGAAGATGCCGTGGATGAAGACGGGCAGGTGATGCCTCGTGAATTTCGCGATTGGAAGCCCAATCCTGAGCAGCAGGTCGGCCAGGAGGAAATGGAGGCGATCCTGCTCCGGGCGGCTGAGGCGCTGCCCCCGAGTTTGCGAGCAGTGTTTTTTTTACGCGATGTTGAAGAGCTTTCGACCGAGGAAACCGCTGAGATGCTCAACTTGACGGCGGGCGCGGTAAAAGCCCGGCTGTTCAGGGCGCGGCTGCAACTGCGTGAAGAATTAAGCAAAGTGTTTAAGCGAGAACAGACTTGACTTGTAAAGAAGCCTTTCAGGAAATTTCAAAATACCTCGACGGGGAGCTCGCTGAGGACTTCAAACGCGTGCTGGATGAGCACCTCTGCAAGTGCGCGCACTGCAAAGTGGTGTTGGATACCACACGCAAAGTCATCGAGCTTTACTGCGACGGAAAACTCTTCTCCATGCCGGACGCCGTCAGCAGCCGCCTTCACCAGGCGTTGCGGCGCAAATACCAGGAAAAGGCTTTGTAGCCGGATTCTGTTGTCCGCGCCAGACGTTTTCCGCCGCCGTCCCGCCCGCGTTCGCTCGTCTTCAAATCTGTCGCGGGCTCTGTAGCGGCGGCCTCTGGCCGCCGGCCTTTGTTTCCTAAAAATGCCGGCGCTCGGAGAGCGCCACTACAGCCACTGCTTGTATCATCTTCCCACGAAACCTTCGAGATTGTTGATTTCCCGTTCTGCCAAATCCATGTAATGCTTCGCCGACGCGGCATTCCGAGCCGAAAGGGCGGAATCCGCCTCATCCATATAACGCTCCATGCGGCTTTCCGAGGCGAGGACGTCAGACCGCAGTGAAGAACCGGCGGCCGACTCTTGCTGCTGGAGGTTCTGGATGGTCGTTTTCACTGCAGTAGCGCGGCCGGAAAGCTGATCCATTCTGTCGGATAACGGCTGCAAGTCCACCGCGGATGGCGCGCTCGTCGAGACGGGACTTGCTGCGGCCGCGGCCGGAACAGGAGCGGCCTGCGGTTGTGCCTCGCCGGATGTGAGCGCTGGTTTTCTCTCGGCTGCCGAGGCGAGGTGGCCGGACCTGCGGACCACTGCTCGCTCGACGGGAGGTGCAGCCGCAGCAGAAGAATGGGGCGCCGGCGCTCGAGAAACAGCCGGGCTTGGCGATATTTTCTCCGGCGCAGCGGACGCTGCCGGGGCAGGTGCGGCTGAAGTGATGGGGGATGAGGCGGGTTCGGAAGCAGCAGGCGGACTTGAGATTGGCGCGCCGGCCCGCGCCTTCCACCATTTCGGAAGCTCCGTGGCCGCGAGAACGATCACCACGATGGCCACCAGAGCGCCCAGCGTCATATAAAGGCCACGATAGCCTTTTGACGGCCTGACGCTTTGCGGGGCGGGCGCAGGCTCCGGAGCGGCAATACGTTGGCCGGCGGCTGCCGCAGCGGGGCGTGCCATGGGGGCCGGATTTGTCTCGGCTGGCGCGCTTATCTGGCTTCCAACGCTGCGTAGCGCGTTTCGGAAGGCGTCTGCGGTCTGGAACCGCTGGGAGGGATCTTTGGCAAGCGCGGTTAAAATCACGTCGTTCAGCGCTTGCGGCAGCCGCGAGTCCAACTCGATCGGAGGCCGCGGCATTTCCTTGAGGTGAGCGGTCATCAGCGAGTAATCGCTGGGCCCTTCGAAAGGCCGCTTTCCGGTAATGATCTGGTAGGCCGATACACCCAGGGAGTATAAATCCGAACGAGCATCGATTCCGGCGCCCGAAAGTTGTTCTGGAGAAATATAATAAAGCGACCCGAGCGTTGTTCCTGTCCGGGTCAGCCCCATGTCGGACGAAGCTTTCGCGATGCCGAAATCCATGAGCTTAACGTTTCCCTCAGGCGTGAGCATCATGTTGGCAGGCTTGATATCGCGATGGATGACTCCGCGCTGGTGGGCATAGCTTAGGGCGGAAAGCGTCTGGTCGAGGTAACGCACGGCCTCGGGCAGAGGGATCGGGCCTTCCTGGAGCCTTTGGCTCAGGGTGACGCCCTCCACCATTTCCATCAGCATCAGGAGTTGGTTTTCAACGCGCAGCGCCGTGTGGAGCGCCGCGATGTGCGGATGGTTGAGGCTGGCCACCACCTTGATTTCGTTGAGGAAGCGGTCGGCCAATTCCAGCTGCCCTGCGAGGTCAGGCAACAGGATCTTCATCGCTTCAACCCGGTCCGAAATCACGTTGCGGACCTTGTACACCTTCCCCATTCCGCCGGCGCCAAGTATCCCCAGCACTTCGTAGTCGAAGATGTGGCTGCCACTTTCCAGGCTCATTGCGATGTCCCCTCGAGAATCCCTCACCCAGCGGTCGGAGAGTGTTGTAGCGGCGGCCTCTGGCCGCCGGTTTCTTAAGGAATACGGGCCGGCGGCCAAAGGCCGCCGCTACAGCACCCGTTCCCAAAGAGGGCGCGGCAAGCAGCGCCCCTACGCTCATTGCTCGCTCTTCACGGTGTCGCCCACTTTGGCCGGCGAACTGCCGGTAAACTGGCCTTCCGAGGAAAGCTCTTCAACCTCGATGATTTTCACCTCGCCGACCTTGTTCTGGATTGTGCGAATCACCTTGCCGCTGATCGGGTCCTTGATGTCCCGGACCTTCCGGTAAACGCCGAGCTGGTCGCCGACTTTCACTCCGGCTTTCGATCCAACGTCCAGAATCAGTGGATTGCCGGAGGCATCCGCCACATAGCCATGGATGATCCTTTGAACCGTCGGCATTTTTTGAGCATCTTGGTCCAACTTCTGAGCCATGGAATCAACGGCTTGATGCACGGCTTCGCCCAGAAGTGTATTTGCGAAGTTGCTGCTGCTCATGTTGTAGGCTCCGCCGCCCGCGCCGCCGCTGCTGCCTCCTGCGCCCACCAGCGACGCCCCGGACCGCGTGGACTGGCCCTTGCCGTCGGCCACTGCCAGAATCTGCCCGGTTGAAGTGTCAACAATCCTGGCCGAAAGACCCACCACGGCCTTCGCCTTGTGCCTCTGAACACCACCGATCCCGAAGCGTCCCGTTAAACCTCCGAGGGCGCCTCCGCCAATCGTCCGGGTCTGGTCATCTCTCCCGAACTGCGTGATGCTTCCAATGATGATCGCATCGGCCCCGAGCATATGGCCGATTTTCGCCGCCGTCGCAGGGTCCGCGCGATAGCTGTTCGAAAAATTCTGCTCCGCCAGCACTTTGTCGAGCGCCTTCCGCTCAATCACCATATAAACGCCGGATCGGACCAGTTGATTGACCAGCAGGTCGGAAACACCTTTGCCCACATCCTGATTGCCGCCAAAAATGGCATTGACCGAACTCTGGACCGTGGCGTAGTCAAAATCCAGCACCACAACGCGCTTCTTCTGCTGTGCCAGGCACACGGACGCAAAAACGAAAAGCGCCGCGATAACAATGAACGCTCGCTTCATCGCAAATTTCCCCCTTTGCGTGGAATTTCTAATACTTTACTGACGAATGGCCGTCAACCAACACCCTGAGAGCCGTGCGGGAGCAACTAAAACCTGCGCCTGGGGGTTGCCGGTTCGTGCCGCCCGGAAAACAAGCCTTGAGGCGAAGTAGGAGTGCTTTATCCCGAATGGAACAGCTACCTTCGAACGGCGCTTACAGCGCTGAGGGCGATCATAGACCGAAGCGGGACAAGAATCAACCACAGTTCATCTCGATCCCGTTCGTACCTCGGCCGAGGGTCTCCTTGCGGGGCCTCGAATCTGGCGACACCCTACAGCCCGGCTTTGGAATGGCCGGCGCCCAGACGAACCAGCCGCGGACCATCCAATTCGGCTTGAGACTCAATTGGTGACCCCCATCGAGGGTGGCAATATGCTTCGGGGCATCGCACCCGGTCCGCTGCTGGCGCTGGACTGGGCGGCCGATGAAGCGTGCATTACATGGAGGCTCTGTTCAGAACAGCGAGGTTAGCTTCAGGGCTTCTTTTGGTGAGCGCTCTTACCGTCGGCTTCCTGCCTGCGTCCCAGGCTCCTCAATCAAGCCGTGAAGCAGCCGCCGAGAAGGATCTTCAGGCCGCCAGGCAGGCACAACGGCGGGGTGATTTCGCTGGGGCAGAGGCAGGCTATCAGGCTGCCTTAAAGCTGATGCCGGGAGTTCCAGAGCTCTCTAGTGTATGTCACCTCGTCGTCCAAACCACGTGTGATCCGGAGACTGTGAGCTTTGACAGACGGGTCTCGAGGTTATATACTTACCGCTCAGTAAAATGGCGAGGGGAAAGAACTCGGGGCAAGACTGCCACGCTGCCCGGCAGGCGATTGAAGCTGCGGCCTTGTCGCTCTTCGCGCGCAAGGGATTTGACGCAGCCACGACGCGTGAAATTTGCGCCAAAGCCGGCGTGACCAAGCCGGTTCTCTACTATTATTTTGGCTGCAAAATCCACCTTTACGAAGGCCTGATCGTGAGGTCGTTCGGCGAGCTTCGCGAGCGGTTGCTTCAGGCCTCGCGGAAAGGGGAGAGCACCCACGCAAAACTTGTGGAAATGGTCGCGGCGCTGTTTTCAAATACCCGATCCAGTCCGGAGCGATCGCGGCTCACGTTTCATCTGATGTTTGCGCCGCCCACCTACAAGGTCAGGATCGATTTCAGCAGCCGCTGGAAGCCGGTCGAGAAAGCCGTGCAGCAGGTTGTTGCGGAGGGCGTGGCAGCAGGCGAAATACAGGGCGACCCCGCCGGAATTACGGCCGCTCTACTGGGGGCGCAGACGTACTATGCGATCGGTTTTCTTGTCTCAGGAAAGCCAAAGCTGGACCGCGCGCTGGCCCGCAGGCTGGTGGACCTTCTTTTCGGAGGCGCGCAGGCGCCGCTCCCCACGCGAAACAACGGCCAGCACCGCAAGAACGGCGGTAGGCAACGGGATAAGTCCCGAGGTCCCTCGATGCTAAACGTGAGTTCAAGGAGTTTATCTGGCAGATGAGAAACCCGAAGGAGGTTCGACCCACGGAGCGGCTCTTTATGGCGCTCACCGGCGTTGTGCTGCTGGCGATTCTTGTGGTGTTCACGCCGGCCTGTGCGAACAAGGCAGGCGCCAAGCAGCAAAAGTCCGCTGCCGCGTTTCCGCCGCCGGTCGTCATCGTCGCCCCGGCTGTCCAGAAATCGGTGCCGATCTTTCGCCAGTATGTAGGGCAGACGGCAGCCGTGAATACGGTGGAAATCCGCTCGCAGGTGGAAGGCTTTCTGGAAAAGATCGCTTTCGCAGAGGGATCGACCGTTCAGAAAGGGCAGTTGCTCTTTCTTATCGATCCCCGGGAATATGAAGCGGCGGTCAAAAAGGCTGAGGCAGCCCTGGACCAAAGCAAAGCCGCGCTGACGAAAGCGAAGCAGGACGTGGCCCGCTACACGCCGCTCGTCCGGCAGCACGCTCTTCCCCAGGAACAGCTCGATACGGCGGTGGCCGCAGCGCAGGAAGGGGAGGCCAACGTCGAAGCCGCCAAGGCGCAGTTGGCGCAGGCGGAGTTGAACCTGGGCTACACCAAGATTCGCGCGCCGCTCACCGGCCGCATCAGCCGGGCACAGATGAAAGTCGGCGCGCTTGTCCAGCCGGGCTCCAGTCTGCTTGCCACGATTTACAGCATCAACCCGGTTTACGTCAACTTCAGCGTCAGCGAAGGAACTTACCTTCAGTTCCATCGGCGAGCGGCCCACGGACGCTTGGGCAATTTCCCTCCCATTCAGATCATTCTCGGAGATAACTCCACCTACCATTACAAAGGACGGATTGACATGGTTTCTCCGCAGGTCGACCCGGCCACCGGCACGCTGGGCATGAGGGCCGAAGTGCCAAACCCGAGCGGATTCCTCCGGCCAGGCCTGTTTGTTCGTGTCCGCATGAAGGTGGAGGAAAAGCCGAATGCGCTGACGGTTCCCGCTGAAGCCGTGCAGGAAGTACAGGGCGTGCAGTCGGTGCTGGTGGTGAACGATCAGAATAAGGTGGAATTCCATACCGTCAGCGCCGGCGACGTTGTGAATAACATGCGCCTGATCGAAAGCGGTCTTCAGCCGGGCGCGCGCGTGATTGTCCAGGGGCTGCAGAAGGTGCGGCCAGGAATGCAGGTAAAGCCACAAGAGCAGTGACAAGTGGCGAGAGGCAAGAGACGAGAGA
>DASUKV010000387.1:0-10820 GCA_036278555.1 Terriglobia bacterium | reverse complement strand
TTTGACGATCTGCTGCTGAAGGCTGTGGAGCTTTTTGACAAAGCCCCCGACATCCGGGACTTGTACAACCAATACTTCCGCTATCTCATGGTGGATGAGTACCAGGACACCAACCGCATTCAGTATCTCCTGATCCGGCAGCTTACGAACGGCCATCAAAACATCTGCGTCGTGGGCGATGAGGACCAGTCCATCTACCGTTGGCGCGGGGCGGATATTGAAAATATTCTCAGTTTCGAAAAAGACTTCCCGTGCGCAAAAATCATCCGGCTGGAGCAGAATTACCGTTCGACGCAGCTCATCCTGGATGCGGCCTCGTCGGTCGTGAGCCACAATCACGCGCGCATCGGAAAGAAGCTGTGGTCCGAGCGCACCGAGGGCAGCCGGGTAGGGCTGTACGAGGCTTATGATGCCGAACAGGAAGCTGACTTCGTGGCGGACCAGGCGGCGGGCGCGTTGGCCGAGGATCCGCAAGCCTCCGTCGGCGTGCTTTACCGCACGAACGCGATGTCGCGGGTGCTTGAAGAATCCTTCCGGCGGCGCAACGTGAGTTTTCAGCTCGTCGGCGGATTCCGCTTTTACGAGCGTGCAGAAATTAAAGACGCGGTGGCTTACGCGCGCCTTGCGGCCAATCCTTTGGATAACGCAGCCCTGCTGCGGATTATCAACGTTCCCGCGCGCGGCATCGGCGCTTCCACGGTGAGCGCGATAGAATCCGCGGCGCGTGAGCAGGGTGTGAGCCTCTGGGAAGCCCTCGAACACCAACTTTCCGCGAAGGCGTTCCCGCCGCGCGCGCAAAAAGCGCTGGAAAGCTTTTCCGGCGTGATGCACCGGCTGATGGAGGATCGCGCCTCGGCGGCCCTTAGCGAATTCTTCAAGAACATCCTCGACCGCAGCGGGTATCTCCAGATGCTTGAAGCCGAGGGCCTCCCGGAATCGGAAGCCCGCGTCGAAAACCTTCAGGAACTGGTGAACGCCGCGGCGGAAGCCGAAGGCCGCGGAGAAACGCTCGCCCAGTTTCTGGATCACGCTGCGCTGGTTTCCGACAGCGATGAGTACAATGAGCGCTCGCGCGTGACGCTGATGACGCTTCATACCGCGAAGGGTTTGGAATTTTCGACGGTCTTTCTGGCCGGCCTCGAAGAGGGCCTTTTCCCGCACAAGCTCTCGCTGGCGGAAGATGCGGGAATCGAAGAAGAGCGGCGGCTGTGCTACGTCGGGATGACGCGCGCCCAGAAGCTCCTGGTGCTCACCTGGGCTTCGCACCGGCGCTCCTATGGGGAAGATTATCTGCGCGGCACGCGCCCTTCGCGCTTTTTGAGCGAAGTCCGGCCCGAACTGATCGAGCGCCTGAACTCTGAACCGCTGCTCAAGGCCCGGACTTCCTGGAGCGGCGCCGCGAATTCCGTGGAGAGCGTCGCGCGATATTTTGAGCAGCGGAGGCCGGTGCGCGCGAAAGCTGCGCCCAGCAATGGATTCGGCAACCCGCTTCCGGCCGCCGGAAAATGGAAACCCGGTTCGCGCGTCCGGCACGCGAAATATGGACTCGGAACCGTGCTCGAGTGCGAAGGCGAAGGCGAGGACATGAAGCTGACCGTGAGCTTTCCCGGCTATGGCAGGAAGAAATTAATCGAACGCTATGCGTCCTTGGAAAGGGCGTAGGATCAATTGAGACATTGAATCATTGAATCATTTGCTCATTGGACGAAGAGCGGAATGAAAGGGCTTCAAAGCAGTCAAATTAAAATTATGAATACCAAAAACACCAAAGACAAAACCGAACGAAAGAAACTTAAGCGCCAGGCGCGCGCCAAACAGCCCGCCAAGCCTAAAAGGACGGACCCTCGCGGCTCTCGCAAGCCCAAGGTGAAGAAGCGCGGACCTGGAACCGCAACGCGGAGATAGAGATATGCAGAGGCGAAAGCCCGCGGCCCTCACCCGGCCTTCGGCCACCCTCTCCCACGGGGAGAGGGGGGACCGCCCTTTGGCTGCGCTCAGGGTAAACTTTGCGGTGGGTGAGGGGTCTGGCCGGTGCTTCCGGTCCTCTCGTTCGCCGGATCACAATGTGCGGTTGTCTGCCACGAAATAGCAATGCCGATGGCGGTGGTCTACGACCTGTTGCCTATTACCTGTTGCCTGTCGCCTCTCCGTTACCCCTAAATGTCCGCCCAATATTTCCGCACCAAGAGCATTGACAAGCTGCTAGCCGAGGCCGAGGCTCCGGAGCACCGGCTGCGAAAGAGCCTGGGTCCGTGGTCGCTGGCCGCGTTGGGCATTGGCGCGATTGTTGGCGCGGGAATTTTTATTCTCACCGGCACGGCGGCGGCGGGCGAGTCCGTCGCGGTCCATTCCTTCCTGAAAGCTCCCTTACTGGATGTGATTTTCCACGGCGCGCACGCGCTGGGCGAATCCGGGCGGCCCGGCGCGGGTCCGGCGATCGCTCTTTCTTTCCTGCTGGTGGCCATCGTGTGCGGTCTCGCAGGCCTTTGCTATGCGGAGCTGGCGTCGATGATCCCGATCGCCGGCAGCGCTTACACTTACACCTACGCCACCCTGGGCGAACTCATTGCCTGGATTATCGGTTGGGACCTGATCCTGGAATACGCCGTCAGCAACATGGCCGTTGCCGTGGGTTATTCCGCGTATATCGACAGCCTCCTTAAAAGCTTCGGCGTGAACCTGCCTCGCAAATTCATGGAGCCGATGCTGATGGGCGGCAGGTGGTCCGGGTCATATTTCAATGTCCCCGGCTTTCTGATTGTGATGATTCTCACCATCGTCCTGGTGATCGGCATCCGCGAGAGCGCCGGTGCCAATAACATCATGGTGGCGGTGAAGATTCTCGCCATCCTGGTTTTCGTGGCGGCCGCGGCTCCGCACGTGAAGGTGGAGAACTGGAAGCCCTTCATGCCGAACGGGTGGCAGGGCGTCCTGACCGGGGGCGCTATTGTGTTCTTCAGCTACATTGGTTTTGATTCGGTCTCGACCGCCGCCGAAGAGTGCAAAAATCCGCAAAAAGATGTTCCCTTTGGGATCATCGTCTCACTGATCGTTTGTGCCGTGCTTTACATCGGCGTGGCGGTCGTTTTGACTGGCATTCAGAAGTGGCCCTCGTTGGCCAATGCCGCGCCCGTCGCGGGCGCCCTTCACGCGATTGGACTGGTGACGGTCGAGCGCTGGGTGGTGATCGGCGCGCTGATGGGCATGACCAGCTCGCTGCTTGTCTATCAGCTTGGCCAGGCGCGCATCTGGTTCGCCATGTCGCGCGACAAACTGCTGCCCGGCGTTTTTTCCAGGGTTCACAAGAGGTTTCGCACCCCGCACGTGAGCACTTGGACCGCCGGTTTTTTTGTCGCCTTACCGGCCGGCATCTTTGATATTGGCACGCTGGCAGACCTTTCCAATATCGGAACCCTTTTCGCGTTCTCGCTGGTGGCGATTGGAGTTTTGGTGCTACGGAAGAAGCAGCCGCAGCGGCAGCGTACGTTCCGCGTCCCCGGGGCGCCGGCGGTCCCGGTTATTGCCGTGCTGTGTTGCCTGGTGCTCATGGCCAGCCTGCCGATCGAGACGTGGCTCCGTTTCGTCGTGTGGCTGATAATCGGATTGGGCATTTATTTCGGCTACAGCCGTTATCGCACGGAGTTTGCGCAGGCCGCCCAAAAGAATGGGCCGGATGGAAAATGAGTGTGGCCGGCCCGCCTCACGGCCCAGCAAGATGGCTTCCAGGCTCTGGTGAAAGTGCGGTAAAATCCTGTTTGGAACAGACGCATCCTCCTGAAATAAACAGATGAGTTTCTCTTGCAGCCGTGCGCGTGTCCCGCATCGCGCGTTCATTCCAGCGAACCTGCCGCGATTGCTCATTGTCGTCAGCCTGCTCGCTTCGTCCCCGTTGGCTCTTGCCTGGGGGCCGGAAGCTCACCGGCTGGTGATCGACTGGACCCTGCAAACCCTTCCGCCCGGAGTCCAGGGCTACTTCCAGGCAAACCGGCAGATTCTCTTCGAGCACGCGAATGATCCCGAACGGTGGACGAAGAACGATCGCTATGAGCAGTTCCGCCATTATATTTACCTGGATACGTATGGACGTTTCCCTTATCTCAAGCTGCCGCATGTTTATAAAGAAGCGGTGGCGCGCTACGGCAAGGGCCGCATCGGCCACAATGGCACGCTGCCCTGGCAGATTGGTGAATACAGTCTGCGTCTCACGAACGATTTCCGGCAGCAGAAGTGGAATCAGGCGCTTGAGGACGCGGCGGCCTTGGGATTTTATGTGACGGAAGCGCACGACCCCCTGCAAACGACCGAAAATCACAACGGTCAATTGACCGGCCAAACGGGGCTGGCCGCGCGATTCGGAACCGAACTGGTCGACCGCTATAAGAACTTCATTTTCTTTCGCGCGACGCCCGCCGTGAAAATCAACGACCCTACGGAGTATGCCTTTCAGACGGTCCTCGAAGCCAACACCTGGGTGAACCGCATTCTCTTCGAGGACCGCAACGCGCTGGACAGCCTGCCGGACTACAATGACGATTACTACGACCGGTTTTACACTTCGGTCAGCTCGATCCTGATGCAGGAGCTTGGCCGGGCTGCGCACGACGCCGGCTCCTACTGGTATACCGCCTGGCTCAACGCCGGCCAGCCTCCGCTGCCTGCCCATTAGCGCTGTAGCGGCGGCCCTCTGGCCGCAGGCTTTGTGACGTAGAGGCCGCCGCTACAACAAAAATGCTACGCCCCGACAACCCGGCTGATCCCGCTGCGGGCCGCCTGACAGCGCTCGAATCGCTGATCCACTCCCTGCCCAAAGCAGAGTTGCACGTGCACCTAGAAGGGAGCGTCGAGCCGGAAACTTTGCGCGAACTTTCGCGCGCGAAAGGGCGCCTCGAAAAAGAAACAGAGGCCTGGATTCAGGAACATGAAAGGTGCGGCTTCCGCTATGGGAGTCTGCCGGAATTCCTGAACGCGTTCAAGCTGATCGCGCTGCTGCTCGAATCACCCTCCGACTATGCGCTCGTAGCAACCCGCCTCCTGGAGCGGCTCACCGAGCAAAACGTGCGCTACGCGGAGATCACCCTTTCCGCCGGTGTTATTCTGTGGAAAGGGCAGTCTCTGCCTGAGACTTTTGAAGCGATTGCGGAAGCGGCGCAAGCCTTCGAGTCCCGGTCATCCTTATGGGTGCAATGGATTTTCGATGCGGTGCGCCAGTTTGGAGCGGAGCCCGCGCGGGAAGTGCTGGACTGGGCGCGAAAATTTCGCAGCGAGGGCGTGATCGCATTCGGAATCGGTGGGGATGAGGCGCGCGGACCGGCAGAGTTGTTTGGCAGGACTTATCACGAAGCCGCGGAGATGGGCCTACACCGCACGGCGCACGCCGGAGAGTCCGGGAACGCAACGAGCGTGCGTCAAGCCGTGGAAATTCTTGGGGCTGAGCGCATTGGCCACGGATTCGCGGCGGCGCAGGATCGGGACGTGATGGAACTTCTTCGCGTCCGAAAAATTCCCCTTGAAGTCTGCCTCACGAGCAACGTGTGCACCGGCCTGATCAAAAGTATACAAGACCACCCGCTGAAGGAATTTCTGGACGCAGGCCTCCGGGTGACGCTGAACACCGACGATCCCGCCCTGTTTGGTACAACCCTCGAACGCGAGATGCTCCTGGCAGCCCAGGCTTTCGGTCTTTCGGCCGGTGAGATTGCCGATTTATGCCGGAATGCCATTCAAGTCTCCTTCGCGTCGAGTGATGAGAAAGAATCGCTTCTGAGTGAGTTTGAGACCGCTGCGGCGCGGGTGGATGTGGGCTCTGCTGAGCCGGCGAGCTGCTAGGGCAGCGGCGTGATCTAAACCAAGCTGTCATTCTGAGCGAGCGCAGCAAGCGAAGAATCTCTGTATTTGAAAAAGCAAAATACCGGGATTCTTCGCTTGCTGCGCTCGCTCAGAATGACAGCACACGAACTTTGCCACAAAGGTCCCGCTACAGGAAGGTTCTGGAATGCCGGCCAAAATTCGCGCCATTTTATTCGATGCCGGGAACACGTTGATTTTTCCGCGCCTCGACCTGATCGTTCCCATTTTGTCCCGGCTGGGCTATTCGGCGGCAGTTGAGGATTTCTACCAGGCCGAGCGCATCGGAAAACGCCAGCTTGACGAGTGGCTCTGGCCCTTGCTGCGTAGCGGCGAGACGCCGCGAAAGGCCGATTATTACTACTGGACGGAATATCTCCGCGCGCTCGCCGGAATTGCGCGCGTGCCTGCCGAAAAACAGGTGGAGGTGATGCTCGAAGTCGCTGAAGGATTCAAGCAGATCTCCATTTGGTCCCGCATCTTTCCGGAAACGTCCTCTTATCTCGAATCGCTTCGCCGCCGCGGCTATTGCCTGGGCGTCATTTCCAATTCGCTGGGGCTGATCGAGGCACAGCTCCACGGCGTGAATCTCGCCAGCCACTTTGAGTTCATCATTGACTCACATCTCGTAGGAGTGGAAAAGCCCCACCCTGAGATTTTCCGCATGGCGCTCGAACGCTGCGGCCACGAGCCTGAGGAAACCTTATTTGTGGGCGACCTTTACTCAACCGACGTGGGTGGAGCGGAGAATGCCGGACTGAAGGGCGTGCTCATCGATGGCGTGGGCGCTTACCCCGGCGCGAGTTCACCTCGCATCAACACCTTACCAGAACTCGACCAGATTCTGGCGTTGTGGCAGTCCCCGCAACGCTGACCCAGAGAGCCAGGCTACTGAGACTTCGCCTCTGAGATGGTAGTGGAATCAGGGCGCGGCGGAAAAGCGGGAGCATCAGCGCTGGCAGCGGGCCCGGGAGCGGCGGCATCGGCCGTCCTGGCGGGAATCTCTTTCGGGGCGCTCACGTAGCCGTGCACGTGATCCTTGCCGATCTGGTTTACCACCAGCTCCAGCGGCTGCCGGCTGCCGGAAATCTGGAACATTACCGGTTCGTAGAGGTTCACGTGCTTGCGGCTAAGTTTAACGTCGTCGATCAGCAGGTCCATGTCATAGTTTTGATGCTTGGTGTCGGTATGTCGCAGGGAGAGACTGATGGGACCTTCGCGCTGAAGATGCTTGGATTTCGCGAGATCGAATTCGTAATAATCGCGCTGGCCTAGCCGGTTTAGCGCGGCCACTTGGGCGTGATTGCGCGCAACGGTGTCGCTCAGCTCGCTCAGGTTTCCGCGCGTTGAGGCCAGCTTGCTTTCGAGAGCGGAACGGGTTTTGGCAAGAGTCTGCCGGGTTGTCTCCAGCTTCTGACGTTGCTCTCGAAGCTGGCGCCGCAACTGTGTTTCCCAGGCGGGCGTTTCGGACCCGGCGTGCTGCGACGAGGCCGCCGAGGCAGGATCCCCTTGCGCGCCTGCTTGGGTCCAGGACTCGTCAGGAGGAGAAATGGGCTGCGGATCGACCGGCGTGGTCAGCGTTTTTAGCTGGGCGCTCAGAACCGCAATTTGGCCGCGGGTTTGTTTCAGCTCTGCTTCAAGCTGTTGATTGGCCTCCGCCAGTCTTCGTGTGCTTTGCCGCTGGTGAAGGTTCAGGACCACTCCGCTCGCGACGACCAGAACAAAAATAAGAACGATCAGCAGTAATAGACGGCCGGCGTGGGGGAACTGCTCCTCCCCATCTCGGGGCGGGTTTTGAGGCTCAATTTCCGGATGTTCGGCGTCCAGGTTGGCCATATCTATGATTCGTACTATAACCGACGCAGAACGTGAATTGCAAAAGCGTTGCCATAACCGGCCGCAACGGCCACGAGTCCCGATTTCAGCGGAGGATCACAAGCCGCGGAAAGGCCGCTTGCCCTATCCGCATCATACAGCGTCGAAACGCCGTCACAGGTTTGTTCGGCGTCCTTCCTAAATATTAAATTCTGAGGGCGCTTCCCAAACCTGGACCGCTTTCGCGCAGAATTTTCATTCGCCAGGCAAAATTTCCGGGTGACCTTCCGTCCCGCCGAAGCGTGCAGTAAGCAGCACGCTTACGTTCTGCCCGCGCTGCATTTTCGACCTCTGACTTTCGTCGTTGTGCCCTCCTCCCGCTGGCGGATGCGGCTCTCTCCCGGTCTGGGGCAGCGCGATCATCACTCTAATCAAGCCGTGAGACCAAGCCCTTCAAGCTACGTGTTATTGGCTTTGCGGTGCAGAGCCCTGGCTGCCTTGGTGTTTCTCGCGCCAGGCTTTCATCCGCTCCTGCCGCTGCTTCTGAATCTGTTCCAGGGTTGCGCGCTGCTCTTCGGTGAGAATGGGGCGTATCTGATCGATGGTTTTGCTCCGAATCTCCATGAACCGGGCGCGCTTCTCCTGCTGCGAGAGCGACGAATCCTGCCGCAAAGCCCTCATTTGCTGGCGCTGATTCTCCAGAATCGGTCTTATCTTTGCCTTCTGATCTTTCGTCAGCGAGAGCTTCTTTGAGAGCCAGTGCATCTCATGGCCGCGCCGCGCAGCCATTGTTCTGCCCTGATGGCTGGGCTCTGGAGGTGCGGTTTGGTCCTGAGTCGCCGCCAGGCCGGGCCGAATGGCGAGGGCTACGAAAGCTAAGGTTCCGAGCGCTACGGCGGCTAGAGGCAAGCGCCGCCCCCGCCCGCTTCCGAATGAGAGAACTTTCATTTTCTTAATATTCATGTTATCGCTCCTTCCAAACAGTAAGACGCGCGGGGAGCGTTTCGAGTTTCACTAAACGGAGGCGCGGATAGCCGGCTAACGGTACTTCCACAAAAAGATGAAGGACATCGTGAAGCCAACCACCACCACAAACGTGCGCACGCGCCCGGGATTGATTTTCTGCGCGTAGTGCGCCCCGCCGTATCCGCCCAGGACAGCGCCAACGAGCATCAGCACGCCCTGCTGCCAGAAGATGATCCGCGCCAGAACAAAAGCGATGATGGCCACGCCGTTAATCGCCGTGCCCAGAACCGTCTTAACGCTGTTCATCGAGTGGATGTCCCCTAACGGCAGGATCGTCAGAAAAGCCAGCATCAGGATACCCATGCCGCCGCCAAAAAATCCTCCATAAACCCCGGTCGCAAACTGCAGCAGCGAAACCGCGCCAACAAGAAGCCAGGAAGGCCGGGCTGCTTCGTGCTCCCCTGGGTTGGCCGCGCGGAAGAGTTTTTTGCCAAAAGCAAAGAAGAGGGTGGCGGCGAAAAAGAGGGCCGGAATCAGCCGCATGAAGATTTCCTGCGGGGTGTGGAGCAGCAGAACTGCGCCGGTGATTCCGCCGGCAATGCTGGCGGCGAGCAGCGGAATGAACAAAGACGCGTTCCGGGGCAGTTTCTTACGATAGGCTACAGCACTAGCCACGCTCCCCGGCCACACGGCGACCGTCGAGGTGGCGTTCGCCGGAATCGGCGGAACGCCGGTAAACAACAGCGCGGGAAAAGTGAAGAAGCTTCCGCCGCCGGCAACGGAATTCAGCGCCCCGGCTAAGAGGGCGGCGAAGAAGAGCAGAAAGGCCTCGGGAATGGTCATGGTTGTTGTGAGTCCGGTTCAGCGGAGCGCCGGAAGCTTTGATGCTCGCTGGCTGCGCGGGATCAGGACCCGTTCGCCCCGGCGGGTTGGACCGATTGACTATCATCGCATAAAATGCGATACCGCCTATTCAGAGAAAAGCCGCGTTCAAAATTGACACCCAGCGAACCCATCAGGCAAGATGATCTTTCCCGATGAATCAGAGATCCGAATCCCGAACCTGGCGCCCCAGCGCTGCCTCCTCCGGCGCCCCAGCGGGAAAGCCCGAGGGCGCGCTGTCCAGGTTCCGTACCACGCTCGAAATGATCAAGTTCGAGCACTCGATCTTCGCCCTGCCCTTTGCTTTGACCGGCGCGCTGCTCGCGGCGCGAGGCTGGCCGACCGCGTGGCAATTGCTTTGGATTGTTGTGGCCATGGTCGCTGCGCGCAGCGCTGCCATGACCTTTAACCGCATCGCGGATTTGAAGCTCGACGCCTTAAACCCCCGCACCCGCAACCGTCCCCTGGTCACCGGCCGGCTCAGCGAGCGCTTTGCCGTCGGTTTTACAATCATTTCCTGCGCAGTTTTCGTCCTGGCCGCTTATGAGCTAAACCGGCTCGCATTGGAGCTTTCCCCGGTGGCGCTCGTCGTCATACTGGGCTATTCCTATACCAAGCGTTTTACCTGGCTCTCACACTTCGCCATCGGCATCTGCCTGGGCATTTCCCCCATCGCCGCCTGGATCGCCCTGCGCGGCGATCTGAAACCTGGCATCCTGCTGCTGGGCGCGGCGGTCACCTTATGGGTTGCCGGATTTGACCTGATTTACGCCTGCCAGGATGTGGATTTTGACCGCCGCCAGGGCCTGTCTTCCTTCCCCGGCCGGTACGGGATCACCGCCGCGCTATGGCTCTCGGCGATCCTGCATATCCTGATGCTGGTACTCTTAATTGCTGTGGCAAAGATGGAGCATCTGGGCTGGCTTGCGGGTTTGGGGATTGTGCTGGCGGCCGTCCTGCTGGCCTACGAACATCGTCTCGTGAAGCCTTCTGACCTCTCGCGTGTCAACGCCGCTTTCTTCACGCTGAACGGGTACGTCAGCGTTCTGTTCTTCCTCACCTGGGCCGGGGATATCCTGATCCGCCGGAAAATCTATTGATAACTGCAAATCTGCTGTAGCGCCGGTGTCTCACCGGCGGTTTTCGGCGCTGAGGACAGCGCCGCTACCGGATTATTCGACCGCAATCAGCGGCTTCGTTTTTTCGACAACGAATCCGATTTCGCGGCAGGGGATGCCGCGATCAGCGAGTTCGCTCAGAAGTTTGCCTGCATCGGCGGGCGCAACCGACAGCAGCAGGCCGCCTGATGTCTG
>DASUKV010000386.1:0-2842 GCA_036278555.1 Terriglobia bacterium | reverse complement strand
AATCCCTCTTCGATTTCAATATTCGACGTCTTGATAGCAAGTTCACCGCCCTCGGGCATGGCGTCACGCGCGTTAACCGCCAGGTTGATGATCACCTGCTCGATTTGCGCGGGGTCGGCTTTCACCCGGCCCAGCGCGCCTCCGGGGAGAGTCGCCAGCCGGACGTCCTCGCCGATCACGCGCCTCAGGATGTTTTCCATCTCAGATATTACGGCGTTCAGGTCCAGCACCTGCGGCGACAACACCTGCAGACGGCTGAAAGCCAGAAGCTGCCGGGTGAGTGAAGCGGCGCGCTCTCCGGCTTTCTTGATTTCCCCTGTATAGCGCCGCAGGGCGCTTGCTTGCGGCAGCTTTTCGAGCAGCATGTCGCTGTAGCCTAGAATGGCTGTCAGCAGATTATTAAAATCGTGGGCCACACCGCCCGCAAGTCTGCCCACGGCTTCCATCTTTTGCGCCTGGTAAAGCTGCTCCTGCAATTGCATGCGTTCGGTGACATCGCGGTAGTTAATCACCACCGCTTTCACGCTCGGATCTTCCAAAAGGTTTGTGCCCAGGGCCTCGATCCATCGCCAGGAGCCATTCTTGTGACGGTAGCGGACCTGTGTCGTGACCGAAGAAAAGGGGCTCTGAACGAGTTTTTTGAACAGCGGCAGAATCTCCTGAATGTCCCCGCGATGGATCAGCTCAAAAACGCTTTTCCCCACTCGCTCCTCAAGCTGATAGCCAAAAATCGGGCTGACGGCGTGGCTCGAATAAAGAACATTTCCGGAAGCATCCACCAGGGAAATTGCGTCCGAACTTCGTTCGACAAGGTTCTTGAAGCGGGTCTCGCTCAAGCGAAGCTCTTCCTCGGCGTGTTTCCATTCCGTGATGTCGATGAGAGTGCCTTCGATCACCTCACGCGGCTCTTGATCGCTTTCAATCAGGCTGGCGTTGAGCCGCACCCAAAGCAATTGGCCGTCAGGACGCCGAAGCTGCGTTTCCACATCATTGATGAATTTTCGCTTACGAAGATTGTTGACGAAGAGCTTCAGGTCTCCAAGGCTGGGGACTGTCTCCTGAAGACGATGGGTCCGCGCTTCCGCGGGGCTGCGATAGCCAAACATCTGACTGCAAGCCACGTTCAGATCCAGGATTCGGCCGTCGAGGGCGGCGAGGTAAACTCCCGCTAAGTTGCGGTCAAAAAGCCAACGATACCGGGCTTCGGCGATCCTTCTAGCTTCTTCCGCCTGCAGGGCGCGTTCCTGCCAGTTTCCAACCTGGTGGGGAGCCTGATCTAGCAGACCCTTTGCCATAGCGCCAAGATACAATGAGGCAATGGCGTTGTCAATAAGATAGTGATGTAATGGTTAACAAGTGAAATCGCTGAAAGAGGATTTGCTACTCGTGGTCGCCGCTATCCGCCCGGTGAAGAATCATTTGTGCCGCGTCCAAGGCGGCGCCAGGATGGCTGATCGATTTCATGGCTTGACGCAGATTTTCGCGCTTTTGCAGATGTTCGAGGAGATTCTTGATGGCCGGAGCAAGCTCGGCGGGCGATCTTACCCAAATTCCCGCCTGCCACTTTTCAAGCCACCGGCAGGTGCGTTCCTCGTTGCCGGGAAGAGGGGCGAAGACAAGCAGCGGCAACCCGCATGCTGCCGCCTCCATGACAGTGCCGCCTCCAGGTTTGCTGATAAGAAGGTCAGCGGCGACCATCCATTCATGCATGTGCTCGGTCCAACCCAGCACACGCCAACCCGGCAGGCCGGAGGGACCGGAAGGACCAGAGGGAGAAGAACAGAGATGCTGAAGCTCAGTCTCAAGAGCACGATTTTTACCTGTGATGAACACGACCTGGCAAGGCGCCGCTACTTTACGGAGCCCCTCGACAATCTGCCGGGGCTTGCCGAATCCTGCGCCGCCGAACAGCGCCAGGATCAGAGGCAGATCGTCCCGAACGCCCAGACGCTTCCGCGCTTCAGCGCGATCGGGCAAGCGCGCATAAGCAGGATCAATCGGCATCCCGCAGGCGATCACCTTCTGCCGCGGCGCCCCCGCGGCGATCAATTCTTCCCCCAAATCCGGGTGCACAACGGGGTAAAGATCGATTTCCGGCTGCACCCACGCCTGGTTGAAGTCCATCAATTCCAGGCCCACCAGGAAAAATCGGCCGTGCGTCCGCCTCTTGTAGAGCACCGCCAATTCGCAAACCCCAATTTCCGTGGCAATCACGATATCCGCATCAAACGCCTTTATAAATCGGAAAAGCGGCCGCCCCCCAAGGCGGTAGAGCCATCCGGGACTTGTGGACGCCGCCTGGTGCTGACGCCTTTCAATCCGCCTCCAGAGACTCGGCCAGTAGCGCAGTGGAATGAGATAAGAATCGTAGTACGCGCGGAACCATCGCGCGCAATGTTCCAGTGCATCGATAATCTCGACGGTCAGAGACGGCTGGATTTCCAGGAAGGCTTTTTTCAGTGCTTCGGAAGCCCGGCGATGCGAAGCACCGTGAGAGGTGGTGAGGATCAGGATTTTAGACATCGGTGAAGACACCCTCACCCGGCCTTCGGCCACCCTCTCCCGGAGGGAGAGGGCCAGAATCAACGTTGGGATAACAGCCCTCTCCCTCCGGGAGAGGGTGGCGCGAAGCGCCGGGTGAGGGTAGCGAAGCGGAAGTAGCGCGGAGTCGTTTTTTAAGTCTGCGGCTTTTCGAAGAGATTCGAACAAAAAGCTACGGAGTTAAAAAACGACTCCGCGCTACCTCTCGATGAGCTACCCGAGGAATTCATCGACCGAAACGAACCTGAGGCCCCTGTTGCGGACCTCCTTGATAATCGCTGGCAGCGCGGCGACCGTCGGC
>DASUKV010000385.1:0-5745 GCA_036278555.1 Terriglobia bacterium | reverse complement strand
GCGACAGTAATTATCGCTGCGTTCGATACGGGCCGCTTCCGCTGGACTCACGATGCGAGCCAGACGACTCAAATTGTGGCGCTGGCAGTCCTGATTTTAGCGGGAGGACTTCAGGTCTGGGCGATGACGGTGAATCCGTTCTTTTCGGCGGCCATCCGCATGCAGGCCGAACGTGATCACGAGCTTGTCACAAGCGGACCGTACCGCTTCGTTCGCCATCCGGGATATTTGGCGATGACGGTCGTCATGCCAGCGACGGCGCTGGCCATTGGCTCCGTGGCCGCGATGATCCCGGCCTCTGGTTATTCGGCCCTCATTCTGTGGCGGGCAAAGAGGGAAGACGAATTTCTTATGGAGAGACTTGAAAGCTATTCTGGATATTCAGGAAGAGTCCACTACCGGCTTGTTCCAGGAATTTGGTGAGGTGCAAAGATGAATACGCAATGTCAACAATGTGGATCAAACGAATTCACAAAACTCTCGCTTATTTATGCGGAAGGCTTCTCCGACCTCGAAGCCCGCTCACGCGGATGGGGACTTATAGTCGGTAACGGCGGGGCGGACCTTGGCTTTGGAAAGTTCAGAACGAAAGGCGAGATTCAAACCAAGCTGTCGCAGAGGGTGTCGCCTCCGCATAAGTGGTCCTATTGGAAGATCGTCTTTTGGGGGCTGATCGGGCTTCTGGTACTGGAATTCATCCTGGGCTATGCCGACTCGTTCCTTCGAGTCGGAGGAAATTTCAACCAGCAGCTTGCCTGGTTCGGTTACACCTACCTCGCCGTTCTCGCATTTATCCTTTGCCTCGCCTTCCGATACAACTTTAGCGTGTTCCCGCGTCGCTACCGCTTGTGGGATCGCTCGTTTATGTGCCGTGCGTGCGGCCACATCGTGCAAGTCCCTCTGCCGAGTGATCTGTCGAGTCAGCCGCTCGTTCGTGAGCCGCGAACGTGACTGGCGACTGAAAGGAAACCATTGATGCCAAGCGCGACGACCCTGATCCCCAAAGGCTACGACAATTTCCTGGCTGAGCTGAAGGACCGCATCCACCATGCCCAGCTTCGCGCGGGCCTCGCCGTAAACCAGGAGTTGGTTTTGCTTTATTGGAGCATTGGACGCGACATCCTGGCACGGCAGAACAAGAAGGGCTGGGGAGCCAAAGTGATCGACCGGTTGGCAGCGGACTTGCGCAAAGCGTTTCCCGACATGAGCGGCTTTTCGCCCCGGAATCTCAAATACATGCGCGCCTTCGCCGAGGCCTGGCCCGAGGAGGCAATTGTGCAAGCGACGCTTGCACAAATCACGTGGTATCACAATCTCGCCCTGATCGAGAAAATTAACACGACCGACGAGCGCCTCTGGTATGCACGCCAAACGGTCGAGAATGGCTGGAGTCGGAACGTTCTCGTCTATCAGATCGAGAGCGGGCTTTACCGGCGCCAAGGAAGGGCCCTGACCAATTTTACACGCACGCTTCCGGCCCCACAGTCCGAGTTGGCGCAGCAAATCGTCAAAGACCCGTATAACTTTGAGTTCCTTTCGCTGAGCCAGGAGGCCCAAGAACGCGAACTTGAACGCGGGTTGCTGGACCACATTCGGGACTTCCTTTTGGAATTAGGCGTCGGCTTCGCCTTTGTCGGGAGCCAATATCCGCTGCAGGTCGGCGGAGAAGAATTCCGCATTGATTTGCTGTTCTACCACCTCAAACTCCGGGCCTATGTGATCCTAGATTTGAAGATGGAAGGCTTCAAGCCAGAATTCAGCGGCAAGATGAATTTCTATCTGTCGGCCGCCGATGACCTGCTACGGCACCCCTCGGACCAGCCAAGCATCGGAATCATTCTTTGCAAATCGAAGAACAAGATCGTGGCGGAGTATGCGTTGCGAGATCTTCGCAAGCCCATGAGCGTTTCTGAATACCGGATCACAGAATGTCTGCCCAAGCAGTTGAAGGGCAGCCTGCCGACCGTTCAGGAACTTGAAGCCGAACTGAAAGGCGCCAACGCGCCGGACGACCTGAACGAGAAATAGGCTGCTTAAAGCCTCAGACAGGAGGCAAAGGTACACCCAACACGGAGGACTTTTATGGAAACACAGATCATGCGCCCAGAGGATTCTGGGAACAGAGGATATCTTCCGCCCGCTACACCCATGGAAGTCAGCTCGGCTGGACCCACACCTCGGACGGTTCTCACCGTCACCGAGGTCGCCGAACACCTACGATGTTCGAAAGCTCACGTTTACAAAGTGATCGAGGGCAAAATCCCCGGTGTTTCTCCACTGCCCGCGATATTCATGGGTCGGCGGAAATTGGTACGCGCGGACTCGCTTGAACTTTGGAAACGAGCGAACGAGAAGCGTCACGGTAATGGTAATATCTTCTCATCACCGAAAGTCGACGCCGCTTTACGCACCTGAGGAGGTAATGAATGCGAAAGCGGCACCAGGAAGGAAGTCTCACAAACACGGGAGGAGTCTGGATCGCGCAATGGTGGGAAAATGGCCATCGCCGTAAGAAGACTCTCGGCAGGCGGTCAGAACTCACCAAGAGCCAAGCGCGATTGCAACTTGCCCAAATTCTATCACCCATTAACGCCCGAGCTGACTTGCCATCGGCGCATCAAACGTTTGGCGATTTTTTGGCCCATGTCTATTTTCCCTTCTATAAACGAAAGTGGAAGTCTTCAACAGCCGACTGCAATGAGGACAGAATTCGACACCATTTGCTTTCGGAATACTCCCGGCGGGAACTCGGCAGTATCGATCGTCACGAAGTCCAGGCCTTACTTGACCGAAAAGCGCAGCAGGGCTTATCGTTCAGCACGGTGGACCATCTCCGATGGGATTTGACACAAATCTTCAACATGGCCCTCACCGAAAGTTACATCCATCGGAATCCAGCAGCCCTGCTATTCACGCCCAGGGAAACTCCCCGGCCGAACCGCCTTCGCATGGGATGGGAGGAGGTGAAGTCGTTATTCTCCGTTCTTGATCTCCGCGAGCTCTTGATAGCAAAGCTTGCGGTAATCGCCGGGATGCGGCCCGGTGAGATATTCGCTCTGAAGTGGCTGCATGTGAAAGGGGATCATCTCGAAGTCGTGCGCCGGATTTATCGCGGCAAGCTTGACTCTCCCAAAACCCACAGGTCGGTCAGGCTCGCCGCACTCTCCGACGGCCTGCAAGCTCTCTTTCAACGATGGAAAGACTCTTCAGTCGATCTTACTAGCGACGGCTGGGTATTCCCATCGGAAAGAGGTAAAACACCTTTGGCGAAAGACAACTGCTGGCGCCGACATTTTGCGCCGAAGCTGAAGAGCGCCAGCTTAGAGTGGGTGAATTTTCACGTGATGCGGCGTACCCATTCATCGCTCATGAGGGAACAGAACGTCGATCCGAAGTTGGTCGCCGACCAATTAGGACATTCCCTTGATGTCAACTTGAACGTCTATACGGAAACCGCGCTGCGGTTGCGGAAGCAGGCTGCTAACGCTCTGGAGCTTGCAATTGAGCAGTCCGATTGCGCGGTAGGTATCGCTCGTAACGCTTAATGGAGCATTTTGGAGCAGGCCCGACAGGGGAATCTTCCTAAGTTATTGAAACGATGGAGCGGGGGACGGGGATCGAACCCGCGACGTCCAGCTTGGGAAGCTGGCATTCTACCGCTGAATTACCCCCGCACTGCGGCTTTCCTGCTGAAACAGACCCTCGCCGGGCAAAGCGCTGATCCATATCACTGTTTCTACGGTTGCCCTTGCGCAGCTTGGCCGCGTCGATGAATTGGAGTCTAGCGCTTTTCGCGGAGAATTACAAATTCCCGTGACTCCCAGTTCAGGCGCATTTTGAGAGATGTTCTTTCTTGTCTGCCCTGAAAAGTTCGACTGGCATCCCCTCACCCGCCCTCGTTCCTCGGGCACCCTCTCCCCGATGGAGAGGGCTGGTTACGGCTTTTTTCTGCCCTCTCCCCCGATGCGCTCACCGCTTCCGGCGCGATCGGCATTTCTTCGTGGCGTAGATGCCAAACACAACCGATAATATTTCTCGTGGCTCGACCGCTTTCTTCCGCGACCGCCGCTTGAGTATGCGCTGGATTCTCCGCCAAACAAATGCCGAGACCGCCGCGAATCTCTCCCGTGAACTGGGGGTTCCGCCGCTTCTTGCGCGCCTGCTCACCCTGCGTGGCCTAGGCGATCCCGCGCAAGCCAGCCGCTTTCTTCAGCCTCGCTTCGAACATCTTCATGATCCTTTTCTGATGCGGGATATGTCCGCCGCAGTCGCCCGCCTCGAAAAGGCTATCGACGCCAAAGAAAAGATTTTGATCTACGGCGACTATGACGTTGATGGCACGATGGCCGTCGTGGTTCTCCTCACCGCGCTCAAATCGCTCGGCGCCGAAGTCGAAGCCCACATTCCCCACCGTCTCACCGATGGCTACGGCATGCGCGCCGCGGTGATGGAGCGTGCTGCGCGGGACGGCTGCCGCGTGGTCGTCAGCGTGGATACGGGCATCCGCGAACATGAGGCGCTGGGCCGCGCCCGCGCGCTTGGGCTCGACTGCATCGTTACGGATCATCATCTGCCTGGGCCGGAATTGCCCGAAGCCTGCGCCGTTTTGAATCCGCACCGGTCCGATTGCGCTTATCCGGATAAAAATCTCTCCGGCGTCGGCGTGGCTTTCAAGCTGGTGCAAGCCCTGCTGGGCTCGCGGCTTTCCGAGCGCGGGGCCCGGTCATATCTGAAGATCGTGGCCATCGGATCGATTGCGGACATCGTCCCCCTCGCCGGTGAAAATCGGGTGATCGCCCATTACGGCTTGGCCAGTCTGAACGAAGCTGTGATGCCGGCCGGGACGGCAAGCGCCGGAAGAGCCGGGCTTTCAGCATTGCTTTCGGTGGCGGGGCTTGGGGGCAAAAAGGTTTCGACGGGCGACGTTGCTTTTCGCATCGCGCCACGGTTAAACGCCGCCGGACGCATGGAAAGCGCGCGAGACGTGATTGATCTCTTCACCGGCTCGGGTGCCGCGAGCGCCAAGGAAATCGCTGAACGGCTTGAAACTTTGAACCGCAGCCGACAGCAAACCGAAGAATCTATCCTGGGCGAAATCAAAGCGCGAGTGGCCGCGGACCCTCGCAGATCAAGCCAATATTCGTTGGTGTTTGCCGCGGAGAACTGGCATCGCGGCGTGATGGGCATTGCCGCGCAGCGCGTAGTGGACCTTTACTACCGGCCGGCGCTCGTGATGGCGGTGGAAAATGGAATCGCGTATGGTTCGGGACGCTCCATCCCCGGCTTCCACCTGCTCGATGCGCTGACCGACTCGAAGCATCTTTTTGAGCGTTTTGGCGGCCACGCGCAGGCGGCCGGTTTTTCGCTTCCTTCGTCCCGAATCGGTGAACTGGAAGAGGCTCTGGAAGCATACGCCCGCACCATCCTGTCGCCCGCGGCGCTTGAACCCGCGCTTCGCGTGGACGCACAGGTGAATCTGCAGGATTTAAGCTGGGACTTCTACGAGCAGATCAAAAAGCTCGAACCCTGCGGCTGCGGCAATCCCCAGCCAGTCTTCACGGCCAAAGTTAACTTGAAGAGCCCCGCGCGCATCCTTAAGGAGAAGCATCTAAAAATATGGGTGGCGCAGCAGAAAATCGTCTTCGATGCCGTGGGCTGGAGAATGGCGGAAAGAGCCGCGGAACTCGTGGGCGAAGCGGCGGCGGAAATCGCGTTTACTCTGGGTGAAACGAGCTTTCAAGGGGA
>DASUKV010000384.1:0-4576 GCA_036278555.1 Terriglobia bacterium | reverse complement strand
CCCGCGTCCGCCAAAGCCTTAAGCCCCGAGATAAACGTGCGGTTCGAAAGCTGCTCGCCCAAATTTCTTCCCCATAAGTTCCCGCAGCGGATTCCCCGGAACAGCGGATTGCGGTGAAATCGCTCGAGATATTTCCGGAAGTCCGGCTTGCCCGGCTCAAGATCGCCGACCGTGCCAACGACAATCGTGTCCTTCGCCGCCACGTCCAGCACCCATTGGTTGTCCGCCCGCCAGGGACTACATTCAACCTCAATCGCGCCCACGACGCCGAGCCCGTCCGTAACTCTCCGGTAACGCGCCGGCAAGGCTGGCCGGTAGAGGACGGCATCGTTCTTCGGCGGCCAAGGCACACCTTGAGGCCGCCGGGGATCGAAGAGATGAATGTGCGTATCGATTATCGGCATGGGCGGCTCTTTCGCGCTGGCGGCGAGCGCCGCCGCGCTTGCCGCAAACCCTAAGAATGTTCTCCGGTTCATGGTCCTTATTGTAGCGGCGATGTCCCCATCGCCGGACATTGAAAATCGAAAAAACGGCGGCGAGACGCCGCCGCTACAGCGCCCATTATATTCCCTTCCCCCGAAAATGACCGAGACGAATACAACAAATTAAAATACCGGTTGACATCTTACCCGGCGAGAGCGATCCTCTGGTTATATGCTAACCCGTCGGGATAACAAGAATGCCGCGCTGCTGCAAGGAACCCTCGATCTGCTCATTTTGCGAACGCTCGTCTTTGGCTCGAATCACGGCCAGGGAATCGCGCGCGCCATCCAGCAGCAATCCCAAGACGTTCTCCTGGTGGATCATGGGGCGCTCTATCCTGCGCTCGACCGGTTAGAGACGAGGGGCTGGATTTCAGCCAAGTGGGGGACTTCCTCAACCAACCGCAAAGCCCGATTTTACACACTCACGGTGAAGGGCCGGAAGCAACTGGTTGAAGAAGCGAGCCGGTGGCGCAAAGTGGCGGCCGCGATTGGGCGCGTGCTGGGGCCGGAGAGCGTGTTGTAGCGGCGATGTCCGCAACCACCCCGCCTGCGGCACCCCTCCTTGACAAGGAGGGGAGTACCTGGGCTGTAGCGGCGCTCGAAGCCTGCCCTGTAAGGGAGCGCCGGTTTTTAGAAGTAGAGACCGGCGGCCAGAGGCCGCCGCTACAACACAAGCCGGCGGTGAGAGCCTGCCCTGAACGAAATGAAGGGACGCCGCTGCTACAGCACGCGGAGTTAAAACCATGAAAGCTCGCCAATCACTGGCTGCCCGCCTCTCATCTCTTGTCTCTTCTTTTTCCTTCCTTATCTTCTGGCGGCGCAAGCGGACGCAACGCGACTTTTCGGAAGAGCTTCAGGCTCATCTGGCGCTTGAGACGGACCGACTGCGCGAAGAGGGGATGAGCGAAGAGGAAGCGTCTGCGGCGGCGCGCCGCAATCTGGGGAACATCACACAAGCTAGAGAGCGCTTTTATGAATCGCACCGCTGGCTTTGGCTTGATTCTCTCTGGCAAGACCTGCGGTTTGGTCTGCGGCAACTGCGCCGCAATCCTGGCTTCACCGCTGTGGCGGTGGTCACGCTGGCGCTGGGCATTGGGGCCAATACCGGGATTTTCAGCGTGGTGAATGCTGTGCTACTCCGACCGTTACCTTTTTTCGAACCCGAGCGGCTGATAAGCATCATCTCAGCGCAAGTACCTCGCATGAGAGGCCGGGAAGCCTCCTATCCTGATGTCCTCGACTGGCGAACCCGGAATCACGTTTTTAGCCAAATCGCGGTGTTTAGAACCGAAAACTTTACGCTCACCGGAAAAGGCGAGCCTGAACACGTTCCAGGGGCCGTCGTATCCGCCAACCTGTTCTCGGTGCTTCGCGTGATTCCTAGTCTGGGGCGTTCCTTTCTGCCTGAGGAGAACAAGCCGGGAGCCGTCAACGGGACCAATGCCGCGATTCTTAGCTACGGCTTCTGGCGGCAGCAGTTCGGCTCTGACAAGCACATCGTAGGCCGCAGAATTGATCTCGGCGGGCGGCCTTTCACGATTGTGGGCGTAGCGCCAGCTGGCTTTCAGTTTCCCATTCAAACTGAGCCGGTCGATCTGTGGACGACGATGGCGGTGGATATGCGGTCCGGCGGCAACGGCATGGCAGCGGAGCGAGGGGCGCACTATCTGGATGTGATTGCGCGGTTGAAACCTGGCGTGACAGTTGCCCAGGCGCAAGGCGAAATGAGCGCCATCGTCAGTACAATGAACCGAGATCACCCGGAAAACCATCCCCGTGCCGCGCGTGTCGTGCCGCTTCTGAATGGCCTTGCGGGACCCGCCCGCCCGGCGCTGTTGATCCTTTTAGCTGCCGTAGGCTGCCTGTTGCTCGTCGCCTGCGCGAACGTTGCGAACCTGCTGCTGGCGCGAGCCGCCGCGCGGCAGAAGGAAATGTCGATCCGCGCCGCATTAGGCGCAAGCCGCGGGCGCATGATAAGGCAAGTCCTCACCGAGAGCGTCCTGCTTTCATTCTTTGGTGGAATGCTCGGCCTAGTCGTCGGCATGCGCGGGGTGGATGTTCTGATCCGGCTTGTTCCGGTGAATATTCCCCGGTTGTCGCAAGTTGGTTTCGATTGTCGGGTCCTGATCTTCACCGCTGCGGCGTCGCTGGTCACAGGCATCTTGTTCGGCATGGCCCCGGCCTTCTCTCGATCCAGGTTCGCATTATCGGAATCCCTGAAGGAATCGGGTCGAGGGGCATCAGGGGGGCTACACCGCACCCATACTCACGCCGCTCTGGTCATCGGTGAAATCGCGATGGCGCTGGTGCTGTTGACAGCCGCCGGCTTGCTGATCCGAAGTTTTCTCAGCCTGGAGCAGGTTGACCCCGGATTTGATCCTCACCATGTCCTGAGCGTCCGCCTGGACTCGCCACCGCACGTTCCGCACGCTCGGCAATTCAGTTTCTTCAGCCAAGTTCTTGAACGCGTCCGGGCATTGCCGGGCGTTCGCTCGGCCAGCGGCATTTTTGGCTTGCCGTTCAGCGAGGTTGACGCCAATACCGGTTTTGAGATCGAGGGCCACCCGGTCGCCGAAGCCAATCGGCCTGTCACGAGCTACATGGCCGTCGCGCCAGGTTATTTCCGGACTCTCGGAATACCGCTGCGGAAAGGACATGATTTCACCCCGGACGATGATCTCGCCGCTCCGCCCGTGGCGATTATCAATGAAACGCTGGCAAAGCGGTTCTTTCCCGGTGAGGATCCCATTGGCCACCGTATACAACCGGGGATCAGCAATGGCTATGGCAATAAGGAACCCTGGCGCGAAATTGTCGGGGTTGTCGGGGATGTAAAGCTACACAGTCTCGCTGCGGGCCCGGAGCCTGAGTGCTATGTTCCATTAGCTCAAAGCCCCATCGGCCTGATGACGCTGGTGATTCGGACTGGCGGCGACCCGCTGCAAGTCGTTCCCGCCGTACGAACCGTCATCGACTCAGCAAACAAGGACGCGGCCGCGTACAACATCAAGACACTCGACGAGTTGCTCGCAGGGTCTGTGGCCCAGCCTCGTTTCGTCACTTTGCTCCTGGGGGCATTCGCAGCATTGGCTCTGCTTTTGGCAGCGGTGGGCCTGTACGGCCTGATCGCATATTCTGTCGCGCGGCGCACACACGAGATTGGCATTCGCATGGCGCTGGGGGCGCAGAAACGCGACGTGTTGCGGCTGGTGGTGGGTCAGGGGATGATTCTCACCTTGATTGGCGTGGGTATAGGGATCATTGGGGCGCTGGGTTTGACCCGCTTCCTATCGAGCTTGCTTTATGGCGTGAAGCCTACCGACCCCGTCACGTTCGTCGCCGTCTCGCTGATTCTCACTGCTGTCGCGCTACTCGCCTGTTACATTCCCGCGCGGCGCGCCATGAAGATTGATCCGATGGAAGCGCTAAGATACGAGTAGGGGCGCTGCTTGCTGCGCCCGGAACGATCAAAACGCCGGTGTAGCCCTCACCCGGCCTTCGGCCACCCTCTCCCCAAGGGCGAGGGCAGAAAAACTAAAGCTGGTAGCTGGTAGCCACGGTCAGCGTTTTTCTGACCGTGAGCTTTTTATTGAACGACAGACCCACGGTCAACCAAACGGCGGTTGACCGTGGCTACCACCTGCGCCCGGAACAATGAAGACGCCGACTTCCCCTCACCCGGCATAGCGCCCTGAAAGGGGCGCGATGAAATAGCCGGGGGCAACGCCCCCGGACGCGAAGCCGATCATCCCGCCGACCCTGAAAGGGTCGCATCCTGCATCTATTGGGAAAACAACGCCCCCGTATGACCCTTTCAGGGTCACACGTCATGAGGGATTCCCAATTTCCCGGGGGCGTTGCCCCCGGCTATTTTCTACATCCCCTTCGGGGAAGCCCGACTTTCGCCGTTTGGCCGGAGTGATGAGTGACGAGCGCGGCCAACCGCGCGCTGTAGCGGCGGACGGAGCCTGCCCTGACGCAGGAAGGGGCCGCCGGCTTTCAAGAAGTAGAGACCGGCGGCGAGACGCCGCCCCTACAATAGAAACCCACGGCACAAACACCGTGCCGTGGCTACCAGCACTCGAAAAGCC